>NZ_JAAIUZ010000019.1:0-149898 GCF_010894375.1 Stenotrophomonas sp. B1-1
CCTTCGTAGAGTCGAGCTTGCTCGACTGCTTTGCTCTGGCCCTTCGTAGAGTCGAGCTTGCTCGACTGCTTTGCTCTGGCCCTTCGTAGAGTCGAGCTTGCTCGACTGCTTCTACCCAAGGCAGTCGAGCAAGCTCGACTCTACGGAAAGGCAGTCGAGCAAGCTCGACTCTACGGAAAGGTAGTCGAGCAAGCTCGACTCTACACAAGCCACCCCACGGCGGCGTATGGTTTACCCATGGCCGCCCTCGACTTCCCGCCGGAACTGCCCCTGCGCCTTGCCCAGGCCATCGCGGCCGGTTTCGAGGATTACCACGCACGTTTCGCTGCCATCACGGCCCGTGCGCGTGGCCGCTTCGAGCAGCGCGACTGGGCCGGCGCACGCCAGGACGCGGTCGAGCGCATCGCCCTGTACGACCTGTGCATTGCCGAACGCATGGATGCCCTGCGGAGGTTGGCCGGCGACGCCGTAGGCGAGCGCGCGCTGTGGCTGCAGGTGCATGCGCACTTCACCACCCTGCTGCAGGGGCTGATCGACGCCGAGCTGTACAAGACCTTCTACAACACGCTGTCACGGCGTTTGTTCGGCACCCGCGGCGTGGATCCGGCGGTGGAATTCATCGCCTTCGACATCGAACCCTCCGATGCGATCACCCACCCGGTGGCCCGCCACACCTACTCGGTCTCGGCCACCCGGCCAGTGGAGGCCCTGCAGCGGGTGCTGGCCGACTATCGCTTCGATGTGCCGTATGCCCACCAGTTGCGCTGCGCTGCGGCCATCGCGGTGCGCCTGCAGGACGATCTTGCCCACTGGGGCGATACGCCGGTACGCAGCATCGAACTGCTCGATACGGTGTTCTACCGCGAGCGCCGCGCGTACCTGGTGGGGCGTGTATTTGGCGAACACCGTTTCTCGCCCTGCGTGATTGCCCTGGTGAACGATGCCGGCGGCCTGCGTGCCGACGCCGTGCTGACCCGCCGGCGCGATGTCGCCCACCTGTTCGGTGTATCGCGCAGCTACTTCCAGGCCGACCTGGCCACGGTGGGCGATGCGGTGGTGTTCCTGCGCAGCCTGCTGCCGGGCAAGCCCATCGATGAGCTGTACACCGTGCTGGGCCGCGCCAAGCAGGGCAAGACCGAGCGTTATCGCACGTTCTTCCGCCATTTCGGCGACCATCCCAACGAGCAACTGGTGCATGCCGAAGGCACGCCGGGCATGGTCATGGCGGTGTTCACCCTGCCCAGCTATCCGCTGGTGTTCAAGCTGATACGTGACCGTTTCGCCTGGCCCAAGGCCATGTCGCGGCAGCAGGTGGAAGAGAAATACGCGCTGGTGTTCAACCTGGACCGGGTGGGGCGCCTGCTGGACGCGCAGCCGTATCGGCACCTGCGATTCCCGCGCGCGCGCTTCGCCCCGGCGCTGCTGGACGAGCTGCTGCAGCAGTGCGCGCAGAGCGTGCGCGAAGATGGCGATGAGATCGAGATCGCGCTGTGCTACGTGCAGCGCCGTTTCCGGCCGTTGAATCTGTACCTGCGCGAACAGAGCGGCGACGCCGTGCGTGCAGCGGTGCTGGACTACGCGCAGGCGATCACCGACATGGCGCGCAACAACATCTTTCCGGGCGACATGCTGCCGAAGAACTTCGGTGTATCGCGGCACGGGCGCGCGGTGTTCTACGACTATGACGAACTGTGCCTGGTCAGCGAGTGCGTGTTCCGCGCCTGGCCGCAGCCGCGCTCACCGGAAGAGGCCATGGCCGACGAACCCTGGTTCCATGTCGGCCCGCGTGACGTTTTCCCCGAGCGCTTCGGCCCATTCATGGGGCTGCCCGCGCAGGAACTGGCGGCGGTGCGCGAGCACTATCGCCATCTGTTCGATCCGCTGTGGTGGCAGGGGCTGCAGGCCCGTTTCGCCGCCGGCGACTACCCCGATACGCCGCCTTACGCAGGGGCGCACCGGCTGGCCTGAGCCTTGGATGCCCTGGCCGTGATGGGGTAGCCTGTGGCCTTCATGCACAAGGAGTGGCTGTGATGCGTACATCTCTTTTCCTGGCCGTGGCCCTGGCAGTGGGTGCCGGCGCAGTGACCTTCGACAGCGCGCAGGCGCAGACCGCGCGGGAAGTGCGCAAGCAGGCCGAGGCCAGCCTGACCCTCACGGGCGTCATCGATATCGGCCGCGAAGGACAGGTGGAAGGCTTCCGTCTGGACAAGCGCGACAAGGTAGGCGAGGGCGTTGCCGCACTGGTGGAAAGCACCGTGGGCCAGTGGCGTTTTGAACCGGTGAAGGTGGACGGCACTGCCGTGCCGGCAAGCACGGCGGTGCGGCTGCGCCTGCTGGCTGACAACATGTCCGAGGAAAGCATGCAGGTGCGGGTGGCCGACGCCAACTTTGGCCCGGCCAATGCCAGCAAGGGGGCCAGTACCGATGAGGTGAAGGGCCTGCGCCTGACACGACCGGAATACCCGCAGCGTGCGTGGGCCATGCGCGGGCAGGGCATGGTGCTGCTGCTGGTGAAGGTCGCCCGGGACGGTACCGTGGCCGATGTCGTGGCCGAGCAGACCAACCTGACATCGGTGGGCCCGGCGCGCACCATGGACCTGCTGCGCAAGACCCTGGCAGATGCCAGCGTCAGGACCGCAAAGGGCTGGACCTTCACCCCGCCCACCACCGGCAAGTACAAGGACAGCGAGTTCTGGACCGTGCGCGTGCCCGTGCACTATGACATCGACAACCGCGACGAACGCTACGGCCGCTGGTCGGCCTATATTCCGGGCCCGCGCCAGAAGGCGCCGTGGATTACCGGTGAGGATGCGCAGGCCACCGGCACCGATCTGCTGCCCGCAGGTGGCGTGTACATGGTCGGCACGCAGGACGGCCCGCGCCTGTTGACCCCACTGGGCTGAGGCGGCGCTGCCATGCCCGCACGCTCAATCGGCGTGCGGGTACACCACCACCTGGTTGCGGCCCTGTTCCTTGGCCAGGTACAGGGCCTTGTCGGCCAGCCGCAGCGCCTGCTCCACGTCGGCATGGAAGCTGGGGAAGTGGGCGACGCCCAGCGACACGGTGATCGTGCCGACCGGGGCGAAGGCTTCGTCGGCGATGTGCCGGCGCAGCCGTTCGGCGGCCTGGCGTGCGGCATCGGTGCCGACGCCCGGCAACAGCAGCAGGAATTCCTCGCCGCCCGCGCGGCACAGCACGTCGGTTTCGCGCGAATGCCGGCGCATCTGCTCGGCAATATGCACGATGGCGGCATCGCCCACGTCATGGCCATGGGTGTCGTTGATCGACTTGAAGCGGTCGATGTCCAGCGCCACGATCGCGAACGGTACGCCCTGCGCCTGCAGCAGCTCCAGTGCGTGCTGCAGGCCACGGCGGTTCAGCAGCCCGGTCAGCGGGTCGGTGCGGCTGGCCCGGTTCAGCGAGCCGATGCGGTCCTGCAGGGCATTGAAGCTGTACAGCACTGCCTGCTTCAACTGCGCCACTTCGAAATACCAGGCGCGGATGCCGGTCACGTGGTTGATGGCGTTGCCGGTGTCTTCGCCTTCCTGCACGTTGCGCGCCAGCTGCCACAGCGGCAGCGAGATGCGCCGTGCGAACCACCAGGTGATCAGCAGCGACAGCACGCCCAGCGGAATGGCATTCCAGATGACCGAGCTCATCAGGCGCGACAGCGGCTGCAGGGTCGCTTCGGTGGGGCGCTGGGCGATGATGCCCCAGCCGGTGGCCGGCACCGGCGCGTAGCCGGACAGCTGGGCCACGCCATGGTTGTTGACCAGCTGCTGGCTGCCGGAACGGCCGCGCATCAGCGCCTTCACCGCCGGGTTGTCCAGCGCGTAGGTGCCCACTTCCTTCGCATCGTTGTGGTAGATGATGCGACCGTTGTGGTCCACCACGTACAGGTACGAGCCATCGCGGTAGTAGTGCTTGCCCAGCAGGGTGTGCAGGGCGCTGCGCTGGCGCAGGTACAGGGTGCCGCTGACGTAGCCCAGGTAGTTGCCCTGGCGGTCGAAGATGGGGTGCGACAGCGAGATCAGCAGTTTGCCGGTGGCCGACTGGTAGGGATCGCTGATCAATGGCTGGCGCCGTGCCAGGGCCAGCTGGCTGCCCACGCTCTTCAGCACTTCACCCTGCAGCTGCAGGGTCTGCGGTGAGGTCGCGATGACCAGGCCATCCACGTTCACCACCAGCGAGGAATTGAAGCTGCTGGACTGCAGCTGCAGGCGGCTGGCCTCGCGCTGCGCCTGTTCCGGTTCCAGGCCGGTTTCACCCAGCCGGGTCGCGGCGTAGGCCAGCTGCTGCTGCGCCGACAACAGGAAGTTCTGCGTGGTCTCGGCCAGTTTGCTGGCGTAGACCCGGTTGGCCTCCAGGGTATTGCCCACCAGCTGGTCGCGCTGCACGCGGTAGCTGGCCAGCAGGGTGTTGGCCAACGCAATGAGCGTACTCAGCAGGGCCAGCGCAAGAATCAGCTTGCCCAGGTTCAAGCGGTTGGAGATCGGTGGCATGCGGCAGCGGAGCGCGGCGCGAACAATCGCAGCCGGCGCAGACGGTGGGGGAACCGCCATTATGGGCACATTCGCGCGCGGCGGGGTTAACTCCGGTGCCCCGGTGTCATCGTTGCAGGCGGCGCCGCAGCGTATCGCGCACGCGTTCGGCACCGGCCGCCTCCAGCGGAGCAAGCACGCCACGCGCGTCCTGCGGCACATGCGCGGCCGTATGTTCGCCCGCCTCGAACACATAGTGGTCGAGCATCGTGCGCCAGTGTGCGCGTTGTTCCGGCGGCAGGTCGCGCAGTGCAAGGATGGCCAGCATCAGCGCGTTCATCGGTGAATCCATCCACGCCGGCACCGGTCGCCACCAGCTGTTGACCAGCACGTTGAACGCTTCCAGCCCTTCCATGTGGTGCCACCACAGCGACGGAATGAACACCGCATCGCCGGGCGCCAGCTCGGCCACCTGGGCCTGCGCCCACGCCTGCGCGAAGCGCGGGAAGCGCTGCAGGTCCGGGGCATGGAAATCGACCAGGCTGATTGCCTGCCCGGCCGGGGTGAAATCCAGCGGCCCCACGTACAGGTTGTCGATCTGCTCCGGTGCGAACAGGGTGACGCGGCGGCGGCCGGCCGCCACGCAGGCCAGGTTGTCCGGCACGTCCTGGTGGGCAGCGATGCGCGAGCGGTTGCCGATCCAGATGCTGGCCAGCGGGTCGGCCACGCCGAGGTGCAGCGGATTGGCCTGGCTGAAACCGGGCAGGAAGCTGTCCAGCGTGGTCGACGCCACATAGATGGACGGCGGCGCGGGATCACTGGCGTACTTCAGCAACGTGGCCAGCACCACCTTCAGCGGAATCTGTTCGCGGCGGAAATTGAAGCCGCTCATGTCTTCGTTGTAGAACAACCGGCCGCGGGTCTCGGGCGCGGCGGTGGTCGTCGTTACCGGCATCTGCCCATGGTCGAAGCCGGCCAGGTGGGCCACCGCTTCGGCCGCGGAGTGGCGCGCTGCAGCCACCAGTGGCCAGTGCGCCACCAGCCCACGGATCACCTTCGGCGTCGTCCAGGTGGGCAGCTGCACGTGCAGCTGTGCCGGGTCCAGGCCGTGGATCTCTTCGATGGGGCGGGGCTGGGGCAGCATGCGCGGGTATCCGGGGCAGTGTGGAGCCGGGCCGGGCTCGGCTCCACACTACTGCAGCCGATCAGAACTTGTAACGCACGCCGAACATGTAGCGCGGGCCGGTCTGGGTGGCGTAGCGCAGCATGTTGGTGTGGCGCGAGTAGGTGCGCATGGTCTCGTCGGTCAGGTTGATCGCTTCCAGGCTCAGGCTCAGCTGCTCGCTTACCGCGTAGCTGATGTTCAGATCGAGCTGGCCGTAGGCGGCAGTGTAGTTCGGGTTCGGGCCCTGGCCGCCGATGCCGTTGAGGAACTTGTCGCGCCAGTTGTAGGCCGCACGGATCTGCCACGAATTCTTGTCGTAGAACGCAACCAGGTTGGCCGAGTCGCTCAGGCCGATCATCGGGTACTGGTCACCCAGGCTGAGGTTGTTGAAGGTTAGCCCGGACTTCACCTTGGTGTAGTTGGCGGCCACGCCAAAACCGGACTGGCCGAACAGGTGCTGCACCGCCACTTCCCAGCCATCGAGGTGGTCCGAATGCTGGTTGGCCGGCACGGTGATGTCGAAGCCGGCAATCGGGTCGGTCGGCAGGCCTTCGATGGTGCCGGTCAGCTGGCCGGCCGAATTGACCCCGGTGAAGTTCACGCCCGGGTCGCCGGCGTGGTTGGTGAAGATGTAATCGCGGATGCACGGCATGTCGGTGCCGCCGCACGAGGCCAGCGCCTCGTTCCAGTACGCACCACCGACCGGCGTGTGCAGGCTGCCGGCGTTCTCGCGCACCACGGTGTCGCTGATGAAGTTCTTGATGTTCTTGCGGAAGAAACCGGCCGAGGCGTAGCTGCCTTCGCCGTAGTACCACTCCAGCGACAGATCGAAGTTGTCCGAGATCAGCGGCTCCAGCCCCGGGTTGCCGCGGCTGCCGCTGCCGCCCTGGGTGCGCACGATGTCGGCCAGTGACTGGCCGCTCTGGATCTGCGTCCAGCTCGGCCGGCCCAGCGTGCGGCTGTAGCTGCCGCGCAGTGCCAGCGTCTCGCTCAGATCCAGCTTCAGGTCGACATTGGGCAGCACATAGTCGTACTTGCCGCGGCCACCGACGAAGCTGCTTTCCGGTGCGTACACGATGTTCAGTTCATTGGCCGAGCCCCAGCTGATGCCCGTGGGCACGCGCACCATCGCGCTGGATTCCACTTCGGTCTGCTCGTAACGCACGCCGGCCGCCACGTGCAGCGGCATCGACCAGTCGAAGGTGGTGCGGTACTGCAGGAAGGCG
The DNA here is from genome assembly GCF_010894375.1 of Stenotrophomonas sp. B1-1. Taxonomy (NCBI): domain Bacteria; kingdom Pseudomonadati; phylum Pseudomonadota; class Gammaproteobacteria; order Lysobacterales; family Lysobacteraceae; genus Stenotrophomonas; species Stenotrophomonas sp. B1-1. Next base: position 6,873 of record NZ_JAAIUZ010000019.1, read on the forward strand.
CTGCGGGTCTTTTCGGTGGTGCGGATGTCTTCGGAGTACTCGGTGGGCGCGTAGTAGCAGGTCGGGCAGGCCGGATCGGCGTCGGTGCCGACCTGCGCGGCGCGGTCGATCAGGCGGTCGAAATCGAACACCAGGAACTGGCCGGTCAGGCGCGGATCGCTGTGCCCGGAGAAGGCCTTGAAGTACTTGGCCATGTTGTCCGCATACCAGATGTCATCGGCATAGTCGGACGGCGAACCCAGGCCGCCCCAGGTATTGCGCTGCATGATGGCCGAGGCCGAGCGGTTTTCCACCTGGGTGTGGCCGATGCCGAAATCCAGTGCCGAGTAGTCGGCGAAGCGGAACGTGCCGCGGCCCTGGTACTGCTGCACCTTGGATTTGTTGTAGCTGTTCTGGAACACCGAGCCGGTGACCAGTGCATCGGACGCCTGTACGCCCCCCGGCGGCAGGGCGATGTTGATGATCGGCAGGTCACCGCTGTAGTCGACGGTGGTCTTGCCGCGTACGAAGGCGGCCACGCCGAGCACGCCGGCCGAGCCGTAGGGGCTGTCCGGCTGCGATTCGGCCTGGGAACTGTGTGCGTCGAACGACAGGTCCAGCGCGTCGTTCACTTCCCAGTCCACGTTGAAGCCGAGCGAGTGCATGTCGGTCTTGGTCGCCAGGCGCGCACCGCCCATCGACACGTCCGAGTTGGTCATGTCCTCGCTGTAGATGATCGGCGCCGCCACCGGGCCATTGGTCCAGGTGCTGTCGCCCGGGCCGTAGTTGAACCACACCGACAGCTCGCTGCGCTGCTGCTGCACCTTGTTCTCGACATAGGTGTAGTCCAGCGTGGTCGTGACATTGTCGGCCGGCTTCCACTGGAAGGTGGCCTGCGCGTTGGTGCGCTGGCGCTGCACGCCGTTGACGTTGTACGCGGTGTTCTGCGGCCGCCCATACACATCGTTCGGGCCCGGCCGGTTGGTGATGCGGTCCGAGTAGCCCTGGCCCGGCTGCGGCAGGGCACGCCAGTCGGTGGTGTTGTTGCCGTAGAGCGTGGCCCAACCCTCGGCCACGGTGGCCTGGTTGAAGCCGGAATCACGCTCCTGGTGGCTGGCACTGAACGACACGCCGAAGCGGTCGTCGGCATAGCGCTGGCTGAAGATGCCCGACAGTTCGCCGGTCACGTTGGAACCCTGCAGCGTGCGCGGCAGGTTGTCGTTGGACGAATCGTTGACCGCCTTCAGGCCGAGGCTGATCACTGGTTCCGATTCGAGCGGGCGCAGCGTCTTGATGTTGATGGTGGCACCGATGCCGCCGGCCGGATTGTCGGCGCGGCTGGTCTTGTAGACCTCCACCGCCGAAATCGATTCCGAGGCGAGATTGGCGAAGTCGAACGAGCGCGACCCGTTCAGGCCACCACCGCCGTTGCCGAGATTGGACGCCGGCATCTGCCGGCCGTTCAACAGCACCAGGTTGTAGTCGGGGCCGATGCCGCGCACGGTCACCTTCGAGCCTTCGCCACTGGACGTGCGGTCGATCGATACACCGCTGATGCGCTGCAGTGATTCGGCCAGGTTGGTATCGGGGAACTTGCCGATGTCCTCGGCAACGATGCCATCAACCACACCCTGGCTGTCGCGCTTGAGGTTCATGGAAGACTGCAGGCTGCCGCGGATACCGGTGACCTGCACCGTATCGAGCGTGGCCGGGTCGGGAGCTTCGCCGGCAGGTGCGTCCTGCGCCCAGGCCGGTGCAGCGAGCGCTGCCAGCAGCGCGGAAGTGAGCATCGTCTTGCGAGGTACTGCCTTGTACGTCTTCATGGAAGCTCCCTCCCCAGGGAATTCGGTGGTGTCGTTGCGGCGTCTTCTCGATGGCGGGTTACTGCACGTGGCCGGATTGGAGCGACGGTTGACAGCGTTGTCAACAAACTGCCATCAAGTGCGCCTCGGCAACGTGCGCGCAGGCCGCGATGTAACCGTTGCCATGAACGCGCTCATGCTGATGAATTGCCTTTGGTTGCAGCATTTGCAGCGGTTTTCCAGCCATGACAGCGCTGCCAATGGATCGGTGGAATCGTGTTGTGCGGTGCAGAACGGAACTGCGCGGATGCAGGTGCAGCGAGCTGGGGGCGAGGTGTTGGTGCGATTGACAGCGCTGGACAAACGCAATGCCCGGAGAATGTCGTGCATGTCCTCTGGATGGCTTGAATCGATGGCCGATAGGACAGGTTCTGGACACGACAACGACAACGACGACAGACGGACAACGCCTGCAGCTCAGTGTGCGCGTGCAGGCTTGTCATCGCGCACGGCAAAGCCGCCGTCGCTCGCGTGCATGCGCATGCGTGGGAACCGGCAACGGACGCGCAGGTCCGCTGCGGCAGGGGGCGTCAGCGCCGGCGCGGTGCGGCGGTCGATTCGCGATCGAGCACCGCGTGTTCGACCGTGATCATGCGTCCGGCCGTCTCGGTGCGGATGTGCTCGATCAGCTGCTCGGTGGCCAGCCGGCCCATATGCGCGGTCGGCTGGCGCACCGTGGTCAACGCCGGGTAGATGTGGCCCGCGATGGGCGTGTCGTCGAAGCCGCACACCGACAGGTCGCGCGGCACGCGCAGGCCACGTTCGCCCGCCACGCGGTACACCGCGGCGGCCATGTCGTCGTTGGCGGCGAAGATCGCCGTCGGCGGATCATCCAGGTCAAGCAGGAGGTTGGCCGCGTCCACGCCGGACTCGAAAGAGAACTGGCCGCTGACCACCAGTGCCGGGTCGTAGGCGATGCCTGCCTCGCGCAGCGCTTGGCGGTAACCGGCGTGGCGCCACTGGCAGGCACCGTGCGCGCGCGGGCCCTTGATGTGGCCGATGCGGCGATGGCCCTGCGCGACCAGGTGGCCGATCAGTTCAACCACGGCGGTGGTTTCATCCATGCGCACGCCGATGCGGCCTTCCGGGTGGCGTGGCGCGATGCAGGCGAAGGGGATGTCCTGCTCTTCCAGGTAGGCCAGCACCACCTCATCGTCGGTCAGGGGCGGGATCAGCACCACGCCATCCGGGCGCGAGTTCTCGAACAGCGCGGCCAGGTCGGGCAGGGTGCGGCGGCCGATGCCGACCGGGCCCAGGATCAGGTTGTAGTGCTGGGCATGACACGCTTCCAGCATGCCGCTCTGGATTTCCATCAGGTAGTTGCGCGACGGATTGTTGTAGACCAGCGCCAGTGCATACGAGCGCTGGCCGGCCAGGCTGCGCGCCGACAGGTTCGGCTTGTAGCCCAGCCGCGCCACCGCCGCCAGCACGCGTTCGCGGGTCTGCTCGCGCACGTTCGGCTCATGGTTGAGCACGCGGGACACGGTCTTGATCGACACTCCGGCAACGGCGGCGACATCCTCGATTCGACTGCGCATGGTGCGATGGTTCCTCCTGGAAGGCGGCGGGCACGCGGCGATGGTAGTGCGTGCCGGCCCGGTCGATGTTGCCGAAGCAGGCGGATGTTGCCACGACACGAGGGGCGCTGGCACCTCCCGATTTCGTGTCGCGATGCAGCACCCGCGCAGGCCGCCAGCTTGCGATGGGCGCGGCGGAGCCCGCTGTTGCGGGACACGCGCCCGGTTGCACACGAACAACGATTGACAGCAGCGGGGACGCCTTATATGACAGCGCTGTCAGGAGCGGTGCGCAAGCGCCCATGCCGACGTGTTGCCGCAGCCGAACACGCCAGGAACTTCATCCACGGAGGTAGAGCCCAGTGAATCGCCCCACCCAGACCCTTCTTGCCAGCTGCCTGCTGGCTGCCCTTGCCGCGCCCGTGGGTGCCGCACCGGCCAGCGGCGAACGCCTGCAGGACTGGCCGCGCGTGCATAGCGCGATCGCCACCGATGCGCAGATCGAAAGCCGCGTGCAGCAGATCCTTTCGCAGATGACGCTGGCGCAGAAGATCGGGCAGATGACCCAGGCCGAGATCAAGACGATCACGCCTGAGCAGGTGCGCCGCTACTACATCGGTTCGGTGCTCAACGGCGGCGGCTCGTGGCCGGGCATGGACAAGCACGCCAGCGTGCAGGACTGGCTGAAACTGGCTGATGCCTACCACGCTGCCTCGCTGGCCACCGATGCGAAGACGCCGGTGCCGGTGATCTGGGGCACCGACGCAGTGCATGGCCACAACAACGTGCTGGGTGCCACCCTGTTCCCGCACAACATCGGCCTGGGCGCGGCCGGCGATCCGGAACTGATCGAGCGTATCGGCGAGGCAACCGCGCGGTCGGTGCGCGCCACCGGCATCGGCTGGGTGTTCGCGCCCACCCTGGCGGTGGCCCACGACCCGCGCTGGGGCCGCACCTACGAAAGCTATTCGTCCGACCCGGCGGTGATCCGCAGTTTCGCCCATGCCTACGTCAAGGGCGCGCAGGGCGCGTTCAAGGATGACGGCAACGTGGTCACCACCGCCAAGCACTACCTTGGCGATGGCGCCACCGACAGCGGCCGCGACCAGGGCGAGGCGCTGGTCGACAAGGCGACGATGATCAACGTGCATGCGCAGGGCTACTACGGCGCGCTGGCCGAAGGCGCGCAGACGGTGATGGCCTCGTTCAACAGCTGGAATGATCGTGCCGCCGGCGTCGACTACGGCAAGATGCACGGCAGCAAGGCGCTGCTGACCGACGCGCTGAAGGACAAGATGGGCTTCGACGGCTTCGTCGTCTCCGACTGGAACGGCATCGCCCAGGTGCCGGGCTGCCGCAACGACAGCTGCGCGCAGGCGATCAACGCTGGCATCGACATGGTGATGGTGCCCGACGACTGGAAGGCTTTCATCGACAACACCACCGCGCAGGTGCAGAAGGGCGAGATCCCGATGGCGCGCATCGACGATGCGGTGACGCGCATCCTGCGGGTGAAGCTGCGCGCAGGCCTGTTCGAGCACAAGCCGTCCGACAGCCGCTATGCCGGTGATGCCAGCGCCGTGCAGCACCGCGAGCTGGCGCGCCGTGCGGTGCGCGAATCGCTGGTGCTGCTGAAGAACGACGACAAGGTGCTGCCGTTGCGCCGCGATGCGCGCGTGCTGGTGGTCGGCAAGGGCGCCGACAACATCGGTGACCAGTCCGGTGGCTGGTCGCTGACCTGGCAGGGTGCCGAGAACAAGAACGCCGATTTCCCCAACGCCGATTCGGTGCTGGGCGCGCTGCGCGCCGAACTTGGCGCGGACAAGGTCAGCTTCAGTGCCGATGGCCAGGGCGTCGACCCGAAGGCCTTCGACGTGGTGCTGGCGGTGATCGGGGAGACGCCGTATGCGGAAACCAACGGCGACATCCTCGGCTCCGACACCGTGAGCCACAGCCGTGCCTACCCGCAGGACCTGGCCGCGCTGAAGGCCGCGGCTGCAACCGGCAAGCCGGTGGTGACGGTCTACCTGTCCGGTCGCCCGATGTACACCAATGACCTGCTCAACCTGTCCAGCGCCTTCGTCGCGGCCTGGCTGCCGGGCACCGAAGGCAAGGGCGTGACCGACGTGCTGGTGGCCGGCAAGGGCGGCAAGCCCGCGCACGACTTCCGCGGCCGCCTCAGCTTCCCGTGGCCGGGCGTGCCCTGCCCGGCACCGATCGACCAGCCCGATGCGAAGAAGCCGTCGCTGTTCGCGCTCGGCTATGGCCTCACCTACGCCAAGGGCGGCAGGGTTGCCCGGCTCGACGAAGCCGACCCGGACAGCTGCGGCGAAGTGACGGTGCTGCCGATCTTCAACCGCGCCGACACGCCGCCGTTCGCGCTGCACGTGGCGGCCGCAGGCGCGACCCAGCCGCTGGGCAATGATCTCAATGCCACCCTGCGCTGGCCGACCGCCACGCCGGTGGTGCAGGTGCGCACCGTGCAGGTGAACACCCAGCAGGATGCCAAGGAAGTGACCTGGTTGGCCCCCGCGCAGCTGATCGCACGCAGCACCTCGCGGCGCAACCTGGGCGCCCTGGCGCGCAGCAACGGCGCGTTGCAGTTCGACGTGCAGCTGGTGAAGCGCCCGGCCTCGCCGGTGAAGGTGACCATGCAGTGCGGCAGTGGCTGCGAGGGCGGGGTGGATATCGCCCCGCTGCTGGGCAGACTCTCGCCGGGCCAGAAGCAGACGGTGACCGTGCCGCTGGCGTGCTTCGCCAAGCAGGGTGTGGCACTGGGCGCGGTGGAGGCTCCTTTCGTGGTGACCGCGGACAAGCCGTTTGCGGCGGCATTCACCCAGGTCAAGCTTACCGCCAACACGGCAAACGCCGAGGGCGCGGTGGCCTGCCCGTAAGCCGCGCGCCCGTGCGGGCGCACGCCGGTCCGCGCGGCAAAACGGGATGCTGTTCCGTCCGTTGATCCTGGTGCGCCGTTACACTGGCGCGCCAGGAAACGATCCGCGCATGGCGTGGATTCACACACAAGGACGATCATGCGGCGTTTGTTCCAGAGCGTGCGGCTGCTGCCGTACGCCTCCACCGTGAATGTCAGGCTTGTCGGCGAAGCGCAGGCCCTGCTGCAGCAGGTGCGCGAGGGCGCCTACGCGTCTGCCTCGGCCACCATGGCCGGGGTACATGAAGGCGACCAGGTGAACTTCTATGCCTGTCTGGGTGAGCTGAAGGACGCCATGGCGATTGCTGCGCAGTGGCTCGCCGCCGAACCCGACTCCGCCGATGCTGCGTTGCTGCTGGCCTTCGCCGAACTGGGGGAAGCGTGGCGCGTACGCGGCGAGGACTACTATGACGACATTCCCGCTGCGCGCAGGCGCGCGTATCCGCTGAAGTTCCAGGCCGCGCAGACGCGGTTCAAGGAACTGGCCGCGCGCATCAATCCGCCGCCGTTGGCGTTCTATGGGCTGCTGCATTGCGATGTGGTGTGTGACATCGAACGTGATGCGCGCAGCCAGCGCTTCGCACAGGTAATGGCGATGGTCCCCTTCCACGCGCCGTCGGTGCACATGCTGGCCAAGGCCAGCATGGGCAAATGGGACGGCAGCGATGAGCAGATGTGGGCGTACCTGCGCTGGATCAGCGAGCACGCACCGCGTGGCCGCGATGCGCATGCGGTGATCGCCTGGCACGTGGTGGAATGGGCCGAGACGTGGGTGGACGAGTGCAATGCACCGCTGGAAATCGTCGGCGTGGTGCGCGCGGGCAGGGTGTCCGGGCTGGCGGATCTGGTGCGCAAGGCGCTGCTGGACTGGCTGGATGTGCAACCCGCCGGGCTGGCACACGCACTGGCCGGGCGTACGTCCCTGCGCGAACGCCGTCACCTGAGCCAGTTCGCATTGGCGCTGTACTTCAGCGGTGCGTGGGAAGAAGCGCGCGTGGTGATGCAGGCGCAGGGCGGCAAGGTGCCGGTGGAGCCGTGGTGCTATCTGGCCTACCGCGGCAGCAGCATCCTCAGTGAAATGCTGGGCGGCACCCTGCGCTGCGCCGGCCTGGCCCATGACCGCATCTGCCGTGACCTCGGCCTGGACCCGCGCGAGGTCTGCGCGTAAACCCATGCCGCCGGGCATGGCCCGGCGCTACCGGTAGATCCACGCCATGCGTGGATGCGGCGTTCCCAAGGCAAAAAAAAGCCCCGCAATGCGGGGCTTTCTTCTTATCGCTTCATGGAACCGAAGAACTCGTCGTTGGACTTGGTGTTCTTCATCTTGTCCAGCAGGAATTCCATCGCGGCCATTTCATCCATCGGATGCAGCAGCTTGCGCAGGATCCAGATCTTCTGCAGCAGTTCCGGTTCGATCAGCAGGTCTTCGCGGCGGGTGCCCGAACGGTTGATGTCGATGGCCGGGAACACACGCTTTTCAGCGATGCGACGGCTCAGGTGCACTTCGCTGTTGCCGGTGCCCTTGAACTCTTCGTAGATCACCTCGTCCATCTTCGAGCCGGTGTCGACCAGCGCGGTGGCGATGATGGTCAGGCTGCCGCCTTCTTCCACGTTGCGCGCAGCACCGAAGAAGCGCTTCGGGCGGTGCAGGGCGTTGGCGTCCACACCACCGGTCAGCACCTTGCCCGAGCTCGGCACCACGTTGTTGTAGGCGCGTGCCAGGCGGGTGATCGAGTCCAGCAGGATCACCACGTCCTTCTTGTGTTCGACCAGGCGCTTGGCGCGCTCGATCACCATTTCGGCCACCTGCACGTGGCGCGCGGCCGGTTCGTCGAAGGTCGAGCTGATGACTTCGCCGCGCACGGTGCGCTGCATTTCGGTCACTTCTTCCGGGCGCTCGTCGATCAGCAGCACGATCAGGTGCACGTCCGGGTGGTTGGTGGTGATGGCCGTGGCCACCTGCTGCATCATCATCGTCTTACCGGCCTTCGGCTGGGAAACGATGAGCGAGCGCTGGCCCTTGCCCTGCGGCGCCATCAGGTCGAGGATGCGGCCGGTGATGTCTTCCGACGAGCCGTTGCCGCGCTCCAGGGTGAAGCGGCGACGCGGGAACAGCGGGGTCAGGTTCTCGAACAGCACCTTGTTCTTCGACGCTTCGATCGGCTCACCATTGATGGTGTCGACGATGTTCAGTGCGAAGTAGCGCTCGCCGTCCTTCGGGAAGCGGATGCGGCCGGAGATGTGGTCGCCGGTGCGCAGGTTGAAGCGGCGGATCTGGCTGGGCGAGATGTAGGTGTCGTCCGGGCCGGCCAGGTAGCTGGCTTCGGCCGCGCGCAGGAAGCCGAAGCCGTCCGGCAGGATTTCCAGCACGCCGTCGGCGGCGACGCCGTCACCGTGGCGGGTCAGCACCTTCAGCAGGGCGAAGATCACGTCCTGCTTGCGGGCGCGGGCGACGCCTTCGGAGATCTGCAGCTGCTCGGCGATTTCCAGCAGCTTCTGCGCCGGCATGCGCTTGAGGTCGCTCAGCGAATAGACCGGGAAACCTTCCGGCACGTTGGCGTGCGGGCGCGGCACGAAGGGCTGCTGCTCGCCGCCGTCCTGCGGCATGCCGTCATCGCGGCCACCGCGGTTGCGGTCACGGTCGCGACGGTTGCGGAAGCGGTCGCGGCGGTTGCCCTGGCCCTGTTGGCCGTTCTGGTTGTACGGGTTGTTGTTCTGGCCCTGGTTCTGGCCGCCACCCTGACCACCCTGGTGGTTCTGCTGGCGCGGCTGGCCGGATTCGCGGCCTTCGCCGGCATCACCGCCGCCGGAGGCGGGGGCTTCAGCGGCGGGCGCGCTCGGCGCGGGGGCGGCTGCGGCCGGTGCCGGCGCTTCGGACGCGGCTGCCAGCGGCAGGGTCGGCTGCGCGGGGGCAGCGCTGGTTTCGGCGGCTGCCGGAGCGGCGGCCTTGCTCACGCGGGGCTTGCGCACGCGCTTTTCGGCGGGCGCATCGGCGCTGCCGGTTTCGGAAGTGTGATCGGACAAGAGCGTTATTCCTCGCTTGAAGGTGCGAGCGCCCGGCTGGGGCGGCGAACGTTGGGAATGGGTCTGGAAGAAACTGCGTCCAGAGGGTGCGGCACGCGAACGCGGCCGGATATGCCGACACTATCATCGGCCCGCGGCGCCTTGCAAGGGTCACCGGGAATGGCATTCATGCGGGCGCGGGGCGCCCAGCGGCAGCCGCGGTCAGCGGCTGCCGTGGAACAGCAGGATCAGGCCAGGGCCTTGTCCAGCAGGCCGGCCAGCTGGGCCTTGCCCACCGCACCGATCTGCTCGCCCACCTTTTCGCCGTCCTTGAAGACGACCAGGTAGGGAATGGAACGCACGTGGTACTTGGCGGCCAGCGCACGGTTGTTGTCGACATTGACCTTGGCGATCTTGGCGCGGCCCTGGTAGGCGTCGGCCAGTTCGTCCAGCGCCGGGGCGATCATCTTGCACGGGCCACACCACTCGGCCCAGAAATCGACCAGCACCGGTTCCTTGGAATTCAGCACTGCGCTATCGAAGTCGGCATCGCCGACGTGTACAACCTTGTCGCTCATCTTGGTTTCTCGTCTTGGATTGCACCCGGCCAGGCCGGAGGTGGGTGAACTGGGCCATGCCCGGTGGCGCGACCCTCGTCGTTGCCTCGCGGCGGTGTGCCACGGTGCGTTCGGCGGGATGCCTGGACGCTCACGGCCGGCAGTGTACCCCTATCGCAGCGCGGGGACAGAGGCTGGCTGGAACCCAGCGTATCGTGACCGTGTCCGACGACGGTATGTGTCGGATTTCACTGTCTTCCCCGGATATGGGGGCAAGCGGCGGCCGGCCCAGCCCCTGTCGGCGGGGGGCGTTCAAGTGCGGTGTGGCTGGGTGAAGAGGGGGTCGCAGGGCGCGTCTCCCAGTCGACTGAGACGGGTGCGCGGGATTGCCGGCCCGGTTGCGGTAAACTGAGGCATTGTGCGGCGTGCGGACCGGGTGGTCCCAGCCTGCCAACCCGCCGCAGGGGCCGCAGTTTGCGACGGTGCCCCTAGACGATGAAGTGCCAGCCGCCCCACGGGCCGGCGGCCATACCAAGACGGACTCATGAGCGACAAACCGCTGACCGATTTGACCTTCTCCTCCTTCGAGCTGCACCCGGCCCTGCAGGCGGGCCTTGAAGGAGCCGGATTCACCCGTTGCACCCCCATCCAGGCGCTGACCCTGCCGGTCGCGCTGCCCGGTGGCGATGTTGCCGGCCAGGCCCAGACCGGCACCGGCAAGACGCTGGCCTTCCTGGTAGCTGTCGTAAACCGCCTGCTGACGCGTCCGGCACTGGCCGACCGCAAGCCGGAAGATCCGCGCGCACTGATCCTGGCGCCGACCCGCGAACTGGCCATCCAGATCCACAAGGATGCGGTGAAGTTCGGTTCCGACCTGGGCCTGCGTTTCGCCCTGGTCTACGGCGGCGTGGATTACGACAAGCAGCGCGAGCTGCTGCAGCAGGGCGTGGACGTGATCATCGCCACCCCGGGCCGCCTGATCGACTACGTGAAGCAGCACAAGGTGGTTTCGCTGCACGCCTGCGAAATCTGCGTGCTGGACGAAGCCGACCGCATGTTCGACCTGGGCTTCATCAAGGACATCCGCTTCCTGCTGCGCCGCATGCCCGAGCGCACCACCCGGCAGACCCTGCTGTTCAGCGCCACCCTCAGCCACCGCGTGCTGGAGTTGGCCTACGAACACATGAACGAGCCGCAGAAGCTGGTGGTCGAAGCCGAGACCATTACCGCTGCGCGCGTGCGCCAGCGCATCTACTTCCCGGCCGACGACGAGAAGATCCCGCTGCTGCTGGGCCTGCTGTCGCGCAGCGAAGGCGCGCGCACCATGGTCTTCGTCAACACCAAGGTGTTCGTCGAGCGCGTGGCGCGTTCGCTGGAAAAGGCCGGCTACCGCGTGGGCGTGCTGTCCGGTGACGTGCCGCAGAAGAAGCGTGAGAGCCTGCTCAACCGCTTCCAGAAGGGCCAGCTGGAAATCCTGGTGGCCACCGACGTGGCCGCCCGCGGCCTGCACATCGACGGCATCAAGTACGTCTACAACTACGATCTGCCGTTCGATGCCGAAGACTACGTGCACCGCATCGGCCGTACCGCGCGCCTGGGCGAAGAGGGTGATGCGATCAGCTTCGCCTGCGAGCGCTACGCGATGGGCCTGCCGGACATCGAGGCCTACATCGAGCAGAAGATTCCGTCCGAGCCGGTCACCAAGGAACTGCTGACCCCGCTGCCGCGCCCGGAACGTCCGGCCCCGGCTGCGGGCGAGGAAGGCGAGGAGAACGAGAGCGTCGGCCAGATCTTCCGTGAAGCGCGCGAAGCCCGCGCTGCCGAGGAAGAGCGTCGTGGCGGTGGCCGCAGTGGTGGCCGCTCCGGCGGTGGCCGTGGCGAGCGCCGTGACGGTGAGCGCAGTGGCGAGCGTCGCCCGCGTGGCCCGCGCAAGCCGCGCGTGGAAGGCGAGCAGACGGCCGCCGCGCCGGTCGAGGGTGCCGAGGCCGCCGTGGCCCAGGCCCCGCGTCCGCCGCGCCCGCCGCGCGCCGAAGGTGCAGTGGAAGGCGCCGCCGAGGGCGAGCGCAAGCCGCGCAAGCGCCGTCGTCGTCGCCACGGCCGCCCGGTGGAAGGCGCCGAAGGCGTGCAGACCGCGTCGGGCAACGGCGCCAACCCGGTCACCCCGGTGCAGGTGGTGGCCAAGCCGGTGCGTACCGCCGCCGATACCGGTGATTCGTTCCTGACCCGCATCGGCCGCAAGATCCGCCGGATGCTGTCGGGCAGCTGATCGGCGCCCACCCAGCAGGACCGGTAGCACCCGACCGTTGGTCGGGTGGCTTTAGCGGCGTGCCGACCCACGGTCGGCACCCACCACCCACGGTCGGCACCCACAGGCATGGCCTGGCGCTACCAAGGCGTCGCGTCGGTCCTGCATAATCGGGGCATGAGTGTCCTGCGCTTTGACAATGTCAGCAAACAGTACGCCGGTGGCCATGAGGCGCTGATCGATGTCAGCTTCGAAGTGGCCCCCGGCGAAATGCTGTTCGTCACCGGCCATTCCGGGGCGGGCAAGAGCACCCTGCTGCGGCTTATCCACCTGGACGAACGACCGAGCCGCGGCGCGGTGGTGTTCGACGATCGCAACCTGCTGAAGGTGCGCGGTGGCGATGTGCCGCGCCACCGTCGCGCGGTCGGCGCGGTCTACCAGGACCATCGCCTGCTGATGGACCGGTCCATCGCCGAGAACGTGGCCCTGCCGCTGATCCTGCGCGGCACGCGCCGGGCCGATATCGGCAAGCGCGTGCGCTCGGTGCTGGAACGCATGGGCCTGGGCCACCGCGAAAAGGCACTGCCGTCGCAGCTGTCGGCCGGTGAGCAGCAGCGCGTCGGCATTGCCCGCGCCATCGTCGGCGAACCCAAGCTGCTGGTGGCCGACGAGCCGACCGGCAACCTCGACCCGACCCTGGCCGCCGAGATCATGGCCCTGTTCGCCGAACTGCCTTCGCGCGGCACCAGCGTGCTGGTGGTCAGCCACGACCTGCCGCTGCTGCGGCGCATGCGCAAGCGCGTATTGATCCTGGACCACGGCCGGCTGGTGGATGACATCTCGCCGCAGGATCTGGCGGAGTAACCGATGGCCAAGAACGAAAGCGCCGAAGCCGCCGCACCCTCGCGCCTGGGCGTGTGGATCCAGCACCACGTGCACAGCGTGGTGTTCAGCCTGGGCCGCGCCTGCCGCAAGCCGTGGGCCACCCTGCTGACCGTGATGGTCATGGCGCTGGCCCTGGCGCTGCCGCTGGGGCTGTCCATTGCGCTGGACAACCTGAAGCAGTTCGCCGGCAGCGTGCAGCAGTCGCGCGACATCAACGTGTTCCTGAAGGCCGATGTGGACGGTCCCGGCGCGCTGCGCCTGGCCGGCGAACTGCGCGACCGCCAGGACGTGGCCAACGTGGCCGTGCGCACGCCCGAACAGGGCCTGGAGGAACTGCGCCAGGCCGGCCTGGGCGAGGCCATCGACGCCCTCAACGACAACCCGCTGCCCTCGCTGCTGGTGGTGACCCCGGCGCAGGGCCAGGATGACGCGCGTCTGGCGCGCGCGCTGGAAAGCCTGACCGGTGCCGACCTGGTGCAGCACGATGCCTTGTGGCGCAAGCGACTGGATGCCTGGCTGGCGTTCGGCGCGCGGCTGGTGCAGGTGCTGTCGGCGCTGCTGGGCGTGGGCGCGGCGCTGGTGGTAGGCAACACCGTGCGCCTGGATATCCAGGCCCGCCGCGAGGAAATCGGCGTGCTGCAGCTGCTGGGCGCCAGCGATGGCTTCATCCGCCGCCCGTTCCTGTACCTGGGCGCGTGGTATGGCCTGGGCGCCGGTGCCGTGGCGCTCGCGCTGATCGGCGTGGCCGGTGCCGCGTTGCGCGCACCGCTGGCCGACCTTTCGCGCAGCTACGGCAGCCCGTTCGTACTGCACGGGCTGGACCTGCTGCACGGCAGCCTGGTGCTGCTGGGCACGCTGCTGCTGGGCTGGCTGGGGGCGTGGCTGGTCACCGGCCACTTCCTGCGCCAGACCCGCCCCACCGACACCTGAGACCTGCATGCAACCGCAAGCGCTGAAGCATATTGAAGGGCCCGCGACGCGGGTGATGGTGGTCGACGGTTCCAAGCTGGTCCGCAAGTTGATTGCCGACGTGCTGCAGCGCGACCTGCCCGGCGTGGAGGTGATCGGCTGCGACAGCATTGAAGAGGCGCAGCAGGTGCTGGCGCAGGGGCCGGTGGATCTGGTCACCACCTCGCTCACCCTGCGCGATGGCGACGGCCTGGACCTGGCCCGCAAGGTGCGCGAGGCCGCCGGCCAGGCCTACGTGCCGGTGATCGTGGTGTCTGGCGACGCGCAGCAGCACTTGGAGCAGCGCCGCTTCACCGAATTCGTTACCGACTATTTCGACAAGTCGCTGGGCCACGAAGCCCTGGCGACGTTCATCCGTGGCTACGTGCAGCCGCAGACCATTCCTGGCGCCACCATTCTGTACGTGGAAGACAGCCGGGTGGTGGCCGAGGCCACCAAGCGCATGCTGGAACGGCAGCAGTTGAACGTGCTGCACGTGGTCAGTGCCGAAGAAGCCTTCACCCTGCTCACCGCCGAATCGCTGGGCCGCAGCCGCCACCGCATCGACCTGGTGCTGACCGACGTGACCCTGAAGGGGGAACTGAGCGGGCGTGACGTGGTGCAGCGCGTGCGCGTGGATTTCGGTTACGGCAAGCGCCGCCTGCCGGTGCTGGTGATGACCGGCGACGGCAATCCGCACAACCAGACCGGCCTGCTGCAGGCCGGTGCCAACGATCTGGTGCTCAAGCCGATCGAAGAACGCCTGCTGGTGACCAAGGTGCTGTTCCAGTTGCGCCTGGCCCGCTTGAACGATGGACCCGTATTGAAATGATCGACGAAGTAGTGGAAACCCCGGCGATCCAGCTGGAGCCGAGCTGGAAGCGGCGCGTGGGCGATTACCTGCTGCAGCCGCAGATGCGCGAGCTGTCCGCGTTCCTGCGCCAGCGCAAGGCCAGCGGCGCGGCGGTGTTCCCGCCGGGGCCGCAGATCTTCGCCGCGTTCGACGCCACCCCGTTCGAGCAGGTGAAGGTGGTGGTGCTGGGGCAGGACCCCTACCACGGCCAGGGTCAGGCACATGGCCTGAGCTTCTCGGTGCCGCCCGGCGTGCCGGTGCCGCCTTCGCTGCTGAACATCTACAAAGAGATCGAAGGCGACCTGGGCATTGCCCGGCCCGACCACGGCTGCCTGCTGCCGTGGGCGCAGCGTGGCGTGCTGCTGTTGAACGCGGTGCTGACGGTGGAGGAGGGCAGTGCCGGCGCCCACCAGGGCCGCGGCTGGGAAGGCTTCACCGACCACGTGGTGGACGTGCTGAACCGCGAGCGCGACGGCCTGGTGTTCATGCTCTGGGGCGCGTACGCGCAGAAGAAGGGCAAGGTGATCGACACCGGCCGCCACCGCGTGCTGAAAGCGCCGCATCCCTCACCGTTGTCGGCACATCGCGGTTTCCTGGGCTGCCGCCATTTCTCGATGGCCAACGACTACCTGCAGCGCCAGGGCCAGGCGCCGATCGACTGGTCGCTGCCGCCGCGCGCCCGCCTGTAATCCGGCAGGCACGCCGCAGCGTCACACGCCCAGCATCTCGATGATGTCGTGCGCCACCTGGCGCTTGCGCGGCGGCAGCCGCCGTACCAGCGACAGGATGTTGCCCTCCAGGTCATTGCGCGCGTAGTCCGCGCTGGGCGGCGCCGCCCCCAGTTCCTCATCGCCCGGCTTGCCGCAGCCGCGGCCAGTGGCCAGCCATTCGAAACGGACCTGGGTCACCACCGCGATCCGGGCCAGATGCGACACGCTGGGATGGGTGCCGCCGCGCCGCTCCCATTGCGCGACCGCACTGCGCTTCACCCCGGTTTCCTCCGCCAGCTGTGTCTGTGAAAGTCCAGCCGCCGTGCGTGCACCGCGGATTCGATCAGCCATCGACAACATCGGTATTCCCCCTTTCCCTGTCCCTAGTTGATGGGTGGTTATCGATACTTACCGGGCAGCGATTCTTTTACGTGCCTGTACAGAATGACTGTCTGCCCTTGCCACACCTGGGTTTCCCATCGTCTCCTCCCTGGCGACAGTGCTGCTTACTACGGTCTTCACGCCGTCTTGTTTGACCCCTGCGCGCGCAAACGTAATTAATCGCTCAACCGGCCACGCAGCGCCGGAAAACATCAGAAACATCGAAGCCAGTGTGCGTCACATGCCTCATCACCGGCAATGTCCGGGCGGTGCTGGGCGCGTGCAGCCGCGGCGCAGGGGATGGGGCGATGGATAAGGCTTCAGTCGTGAAGCGGGTGTCAGTGTTACTCACCAAAGTAAATGTCCTGCTATTTAGTGTGATCCTGTGCACATTAATAATGGTCGTGCCGACGGCCCGCGCCCAGGATGCCTGTACCGCCAATGGCGCCTGTGTTTCGGCTGGGCCCCGCCTGGTGTCGGTCGATTCCACCCAGAGCCCGGTGTTGAATCTGTTGTTCAGCACGCTGCTGCCCGGCACCAGCGTCCAGCTCACCGCGTTGGACTGGAACAATCTGGCCGGCGCCGACATCAATCTCAACGCACTGCTGACCCAGCTCAACGGCGGCGTGGTGGTCAGTGATCCCAGCCAGGTGTTGAACGCCAACATCACCCTCGCCCAGCTGCAGGCGGCGATGGTGTCGGTGCTGCAGGCCGACGGCAAGACCGCCGCGGCCAGCGCGCTGGGTCTGCTCAGCCCGTCCATCGGCGGGCTGACCGGCAACATCCGCCTGGCCGATCTGCTGCAGGTCAGCCTGCCGCCGGGTTCGCTGGCCACGGTGAACCTGGACGTGCTGGACCTGATCACCGGCGGCGTGCAGCTGTACAACTTCCGCAACGTAGTCACCACGCCCACGCCGATCACCCTGACCACCGCCCAGTTGGCGCCGTTGGGTCTGGGCGGGCTGGCCAATGTGCGCGTGTGGGCGCAGGTGGTCGAACCGCCGGTGTTCAACTGCGGCCCGGTGGGTACCAGCTTCCACAGCGCGGCGATCCGCCTCAAGCTGGATTTCGACGTCGTGCAGGGCCTGAACGTGGCGCCGCTGATTTCGGCGGTGAACGGACTGAACGTGGGCGGGCTGGTCTCGCTGTCGGGCACCAGCATCAATGCCTCGCTGGTGCATCTGTCGGTCTACGCGGACGTGGCGCGCGCCGAAGGCACCATCAGCGCGGTCAGCCTGGCCAGCAACGCGGTCACCCTGCAGGCGCGGCCGGGCCTGGTGAACCTGTATGTGGGCACGATCAGCGACGCGGTGTTCTTCAACCGCAGCGCCGTGCTTACGCCGGCCAGCGTGACCCCGATCAACGCCACCACGTTGAACGTCACCGTGGCGGTCAGCTTGTTGGCCGGTGCCGTGAAAGTGGCCGACGTGGATGTTCCGCTGACCGTGTCGGTGCGCGCCGTCGCTACGGCCACGCCCGGCCTGCAGTCGGTGGTGGTACCCGGCGCATTTCCACAGACACGCACGCTCACCGCGGGCACGGTCAGCGCCAGCACCATGGTCACCTCGCTGATCAATTCGCTGGACGTGACCATCACCAGCGGTACGCCGGTTGTGCGTCTGGTCAACGCGCTGGTTACCCTGCCACTGCCGGTGAACACCATCGTCAACGCGCTGGTATCCACCCTGCTGCCACCGCTGCGCACCGTGGTGAATGCACTGGTGGGACCGGTGCTGACGGCGGTGCTGGGCGGGGTGGTCGACAACCTGCTGGCCTTGCTGGGCATCCGCATCGGCCAGGCGGTGTTCACGGTGGAAAGCATTTCGCAGAGCTGCGCGGCCACCGTGCAGCTGGTGAAGACGCTGGCGCCGACCACCGATACCGGTGTGTTCAACCTGAGCGTGGCACAGGGGGCCACGGTGCTGGCCAGCGTGGCCAACGTGGGTAACAACGGTGCCACCCCGGCAGTGGTTACGACACCGGGCACGGTCTACACGCTGGCCGAAACCGCAGGCACCGCCACGGTCCTGGCGCGCTACGCCAGCAGTTGGGAGTGCAAGGACCAGGGCGGCACCACGCTCAGCAGCGGCACCGGCCAGAGCTTCAACTTCACCGCGCCGGCGCTGGCGGCGCAGCCGCTCACCGTGGTCTGCCGCATCACCAACCGCACGCGCCAGGCCGATCTGTCGATCAGCAAGAGCGATGGCAGTGCCACTTATACACCCGGTGGCAGCGCCAGCTATGTGCTGACGGTCAGCAACGCCGGCCCCGATGCGGTGACCGCCGCGCAGGTCAGCGACACGCTGCCGGCGGGCGCCACCTTGAGCGCGCCGTGGACCTGCAGTGCCTCGGCCGGCAGCACCTGCAGCGCCGCCAGTGGCGGTGCGGCCGGCGGCACCAGCGTCAGCCTGGGGGTGAACCTGATCAATGGGGGGCAGGCCACGATCACCGTGCCTGTCAGCTTCAGCGCCGATCCGGGCGCGTACTAGCCGTATCCACCCGGGCCGCTGCGCTGTGCGCGGCCTGGCAGCGCTTCTTGTGACGCGCAGGTGGGGAACGCCAGAGCCTGCGCGGTGCTTTCGAGGATGACAGCATGCCCACCGCCCGCGCCCGTCGCTTGAACTGCCTGCCCGGCCACGCCTGCCTGCGCGCGCGCGCGCTGCAACTGGGCACCGCGCTGCTGGCCACGCTGGCCATGGCGGGCGCGCAGGCACAGGCGTACCGCAACCCGCTGGTGAACACCGCCACGGTGACCGCGCCGGCCGACGTATCCGATCCCACCCCGGGCAACAACAGCAGCAGCGACAGCAACGCACTGGCCGCCAGCGCGCAGTTGAGCATCGTCAAGACCATCACCACGCCGGTGCCGGTCGCGGCCGGTGGCGCGGTGCAGTACCGCATTGAAGTGCGCAACACGGGCCCGTCGCAGGCGGTGGGCGCTACCCTCACCGATTCGGTGCCTTCGCAGCTGAGCGGGGTCACCTGGACCTGCGCAACGGTGTCGGCGGCCACGTCCTGTTCGGCGGCCTCGGGCACCGGCAGCCTGAACGTTGGCGTCAACGTCGGCGTGGGCGACGTGCTGGTGGTGCTGGTGAACGGCACCGCGCCCACCGTCACCCCGGCGACCATTTCGGCCAACGCGGCCACCATCACGCCGCCGCCGGGTACCACCGATCCGACCCCGGGCGACAACACCGCCACCACGCCCACCATCGCCGTGCAGGCGGCCGCCATCGTCGCCAACAACGATGACTACAGTGTCACGCCATTCCCGCCCGGCGGCGGCGGCAGCACGCCGCGCGTGTTCGGCAACGACACCCTGGCCGGCGCGGCGTTCGCCGATGCCGCCGTGGTCGCCACGCTGACCAACGCGCCGTCCGGCTATGCCATCGCGGCCAACGGCACCATCAGCGTGCCGGCCACCGCAGCGGCCGGGCCGGTCAGCCTGACCTATCAGATCTGCGAAGCGGCTTCGCCCAGCAACTGCGCCAGCGCCACGGTCAGCCTGCTGGTCAGCCCCGATGCGCTGGATGACAGCGTGGCCGTGCAGGCAGGGCAGGCGGTGAACGGCAACGTTGCCAGCAACGACAACGTATTTACCGGCTCCACCTTCGTGCAGACCGGCGCGGCGCCCAGCCAGGGCAGCGTGGTGCTGCAGGCCAACGGCGCCTTCACCTACACCGCCAACGCGGGCGCCACCGGCACCGATACCTTCGGCTACCAGGTGTGCCTGCCGGCACCGAACGCGGCCGTGTGTGACACCGCAACGGTCACGGTGAACCTGACCGCCAACACCATCGATGCGGTGAACGATGATTTCAGCGCGGCGCCGATCGCCGCGGCCAGCGGCGGCACCACCGCCAGCGTGCTGGGCAATGACACCTTCAATGGCGCCGTGGTGGTGCCGGCCAACCTGACCACCACGCTCATCACCGCACCGGCGGGGTATCTGATCAACGCCGCGGGCGCCGTCACGGTGCCGGCCAACGCCGTGGCCGGTCCGGTCACCCTGGGCTACCGCATCTGCCTGACCGCCGCGCCAACGCTGTGCGATACGGCCAGCGTGCAGCTGGTCATCGCTCCCGACGCGGTGGACGATGCGATCGCCACGCCAGGCGCGGGGCAGCCGGTATCCGCCAACGTCGGCAGCAACGACAACATCCCGGCCGGCTCCACCTTCAGCCTCGGCACCGCCGCCAGCAAGGGCGTGGTGACCGTGAACAGCGACGGCAGCTACACCTACACGCCCAATGCCGGCGTCACCGGCAGCGATACGTTCGGCTACCAGGTCTGCCTGCCGGCGCCGAACGCTGCGGTGTGCGATACCGCGACCGTCACCGTCACCCTGGGCGCCAATGCGCTGGTGGCCAACGATGATCTGTTCGCCCCCCCGGTGCCCGGGCTTGCCGGCGGCACCACCCCCAGCGTGCTGGGCAACGACACCCTCAATGGCGTGGTAGTCACCGCCGGAGCGGTTACAGCAACGCTGCAGGCGCCGGTGGCGGGCCTCAGCCTGGATGCCAGCAGCGGCGTGATCACCGTGGCCGCAGGCACCACGCCGGGTGCCACGACGCTGGCCTACCAGTTGTGCGAAGTGGCAGCCCCGGCCAACTGCGATACCGCCAGCGTGCAGGTGCTGGTCGCGCCGACGGCCGTGGCCGACAGCGTGCCGGTGCAGTCGGGCCAGGCCGTGACCGGTTCGGTGGCCAGCAATGACAGCACCGGTACCGGCGCGGAATTCAGCGTGCTGGTCGCCCCCACCCAGGGCACGCTGGTGCTGGCTGCCGATGGCGGCTTCACCTACACCTCGGCGGCCGGCAGCAGTGGCACTGACAGCGCCAGCTACCAGGTCTGCCTGCCCGCGCCGAACAGTGCGGTGTGCTCGACGGCGACGGCCACCTTTGTCATCACCGCCAACACGGTCGATGCGGTGGACGATGCCTTCGGCACGCCGGCCATCTCGCCGGTGACCGGCGGCAGCACGCCCAGCGTGCTGGGCAACGATCTGTTCAACGGCGCGGCGGTGACGGCCGCGCAGGTGAGCGTGAGCCTGGTGAACGCACCGCCGCCGGGCTACACCTTCACCAGCGCCGGGGTGATCAACGTGCCGGCCGGCGCCGCCGCCGGTGCGCAGACCCTGACCTATGAACTGTGCGAGGCCGGTACCGCCAACTGCGACACCGCGCAGGTCGCGCTGGTGGTGGCGCCCGCTGCCACCGACGACAGCTACAGCACCTCGGCCGGGCAGCCCCTGGTGGGCGATGTCAGCTTGAACGACAACGCGCCCGCAGCGGCGACCTACAGCCTGGTCACGCCGCCGGCCGCGGGCACCTTCACCCTGCAGGGCAACGGCAGCTTCAGCTATGCACCGGCCGCGGCCGGGCCGCAGACCGCGCAGTACCAGGTCTGCCTGCCGGCGCCCGATACGGCCGTCTGTGCCACCGGCACGGTCACGATCACGGTGGTGGCCAACACCGTTGACGCGGTGGATGACAACTTCCGCAGCCCCGTGTTCGCGCCCGGTGCCGGCGGCACCACGCCCACGGTGTTTGCCAACGACAACTTCAACGGCGCACCGGTGAATCCGCTGCAGGTCACGGCCAATCTGGTGGCCGCGCCCACCGGTTTCAGCATCGATGCCAACGGCGTCATCACCGTGGCCAGCTACGCGCCGGCTGGTGCCACCACGCTCACCTATTCGCTGTGCGAGCAGGGCGGCAGCACCTGCGATACCGCCGCCGTGCAGGTGCTGGTTGCGCCCGATGCCGTCGATGACAGCGGCAGCGTGACCGGCACCCAGCCGGGCACCTTCAATCTTGCCGCCAACGACAACGTGCCTGCCGGTGCCACCTATACCGTGGTTACCCCGCCCACCCTGGGCAGCGCGGTGCTGTCGACCAGCGGCAGCCTGCAGTACACCGCCAACGCCGGCGCCAGCGGTGCCGACACCCTGACCTACCAGGTGTGCCTGCCGGCACCGGACGGCGCCGTCTGCGATACCGCCCAGGTGGCGCTGACCCTGGCGGCCGCTGCACTGGTGGCGGTGAATGATGATTTCAGCGCCAGCGCGGTCCCGCCCAGCGGTGGCAGTACCGCCAGCGTGCTGCTCAACGACACCTTCAATGGTGCGGCCATCGTGCCGGGGACCACGCCTGTCACGACCACCCTGACCACCCTGGTGTCCGGCTACAGCATGGCCGCAAATGGCGTCATCAGCGTCGCGGCCGGTACCTTGCCGGGCTCGGTGGCGCTGGGCTACCAGGTCTGCGAAACCGCTGCGCCGACCAACTGCGCCACCGCCACCGCGGTGGTGGTGATGAGCCCGGATGCGGTGAACGATGCACTGCCGGCCGCTGCCGGTGCGACCACCGTACTGAATGTACTGGCCAACGACGTGGCACCGGCCACGCCGGTGGTCACAGTCAGCGTGGCGCCGGTGAACGGCAGCGCCGTGGTCAATGCCGATGGCAGCATCAGCTACACCCCCTCCGGCCCGTTCGTCGGCCCGGATTCCTTCACCTATCAGCTGTGCCTGCCGGCACCGCACGGCAGCGTGTGTGATAGCGCCACGGTGGCGGTGACGGTCAGCACCACCTCGCTGGTCGCGGTGAATGACAGCTTCCTGGCCACGCCCATCGATCCGGCGGCCGGCGGCAGCACCACCAGCGTGCTGCTCAACGACACCTTCAGCGGCAGTGCGATCGTGCCGGGCACCACGCCGGTCACCGCATCGCTGGTCACGCCGGTGTCCGGCTACAGCCTGTCGGCCGACGGTGTGGTGAGTGTGGCCGCGGGTACGCGCCCGGCCGCGACCACCCTGAGCTACCAGGTGTGCGAGAACGCGGTGCCGACCAACTGCGCCGCCGCCACCGCACTGGTGGCGGTCAGCCCCGATGCCGTCGCCGACAGCCTGCCGGCCACCGCAGGCACCACCACGGTGTTGAACGTGCTGGCCAACGATGCTGCGCCGCTGAACCCGGTGGTCACCGTCAGTGCCGGCCCGAGCCAGGGCACGGCCGTGGCCAATGGCGATGGCACCATAAGCTACACGCCGACCGCCGGCTTCACCGGTACCGATACCTTCACCTACCAGCTGTGCCTGCCCGCGCCGGGCGGCACGGTCTGCGATTCGGCCACGGTGACGGTGACGGTCAGTGCCACCTCGCTGGTGGCCAGCAACGATGATTTCAGCGTCAGCCCGATTGCACCGGCCACCGGTGGCAGCACCAGCAGCGTGCTGTTGAACGACACCTTCAGCGGCGCGCCCATCGTGCCGGGCACCACGCCGGTCACCGCCACGCTGATTGCCGCGCCGGCCGGCTACACGATCTCGGCCAGCGGTGTGATCACCGTTGCTGCGGGAACCACGCCGGCCGCGGCGACCCTGAACTACCAGGTCTGCGAAAACGCGGTGCCGGGCAACTGTGCCGCGGCCACCGCGCTGGTGGCGGTCAGCCCGGACGCCGTGGCCGATGCACTGCCGGCGGCCGCCGGCGCCACCACCGTGCTGAACGTGCTGGCCAACGATGCCGCGCCGCTGAACCCGCTGGTGACCGTATCGGTAGCTGCGGGCAACGGCACCACCCTCGTCAATGGCGACGGCACGATCAGTTACACGCCCAGCGCTGGCTTCACCGGCACCGATACCTTCAACTATCAGGTCTGCCTGCCGGCGCCCGCCGCGGCGGTCTGCGATACCGCAGTGGTCACCGTCACCGTGGCGGCCACGACGTTGACCGCGGCCAACGACGATTTCAGCAGCAGTCCGATCGCTCCCGCGGCCGGCGGCAGCACCACCAGCGTGTTGTTGAACGACACCTTCAATGGCGTGGCCATCGTGCCGGGCACCACGGCGGTGACTGCTTCGCTGCTGACTACGGTGCCGGGCTACAGCATGGCGGCCGACGGCGTGATCACCGTGGCCGCAGGATCGCCGCCGGCGGCAACGACGCTGAACTACCAGGTCTGCGAAAACGCGGTGCCGGGCAACTGCGCATCGGCCTCGGCCGTGGTCGCGGTCAGCCCGGTGGCGGTGGCCGACACCCTGCCGGCCACCGCCGGTGCCGCGACCGTGCTGAACGTGCTGGCCAACGACACCGCACCGCAGGACCCGGTGGTGACCGTGTCGGTGGCGCCGGGCAACGGCACCACCACGGTGAATGCCGACGGCAGCATCAGCTACACGCCGACGGCCGGCTACACCGGTGCCGACAGCTTCACCTACCAGCTGTGCCTGCCCGCGCCGGCGGCAACGGTCTGCGCCACTGCAACCGTATCGCTTACGGTCAGCAACACGTCGCTGGTGGCGACCAACGATGACTTCACCGCAGCGCCTATCGCGCCGGCCACCGGCGGCAGCACGACCAGCGTGCTGCTCAACGATACGTTCAATGGCGCGGCCATCGTGCCGGGCACCACCGCCGTGACGGCGTCGCTGCTGGCGCCGCCCAGCGGCTACAGCATGTCGGCCAACGGGGTGATCAGTGTTGCGGCGGGTACCACGCCGGCGGCAACCACGCTGAACTACCAGGTCTGCGAGAACGCGGCGCCGACCAACTGTGCGGCAGCCACCGTCGTGGTCGCGGTCAGCCCGGAGGCGGTGGCCGACGCGCTGCCCGTCGCCGCTGGCGCCACCACCGTTCTGAACGTGCTGGCCAACGATCGCGCACCGGCCAACCCGACGGTGACGGTATCGGTTGCACCGACCAATGGCAGCACCACGGTGAATGCCGACGGCAGCATCAGCTACACCCCGACGGCGGGCTTCACCGGCACCGACAGCTTCACCTACCAGGTCTGCCTGCCGGCCCCCGGCGCCACGGTCTGCGATTCGGCGACGGTGACGGTCACCGTCAGCAACACCACGCTCAGCGCCCTGGGCGATGACTTCACTGCGGCGCCGATTGCCCCCGCGGCCGGTGGAACGACTGCCAGTGTGCTGCTGAACGACACGTTCAATGGCGCGGCCATCGTTCCGGGCACCACGCCGGTCAGCGCCTCGCTGGTGACGCCGGTGAACGGCTACAGCATGAACCCGGCCGGCGTGATCACGGTGGCGCCGGGTACCACTCCTGCCGCGGTGACGTTGACCTACCAGGTCTGCGAAAACGCGGTGCCGACCAACTGCGCGGTGGCCTCGGCCATCGTGGCGGTCAGCCCGGACGCGGTGGCGGACACCCTGGCCGCGACGGCGGGGACCACCACCTTGCTCAACGTGCTGGCCAACGACACTGCTCCGCTGAACCCGGTGGTGACCGTGTCGGCGGCACCGGCCAACGGGACTGCCACGGTCAATCCAGATGGCAGCATCAACTACACGCCGACGCCCGGCTTCACCGGCGCGGACAGCTTCACCTACCAGTTGTGCCTGCCGGCGCCGGGCAGTGCGGTCTGCGATACCGCCACGGTCAGCCTGACGGTGGGTGCCAATGGCATCAGCGCGCTCGCCGATGACTTCAGCGGCACGCCCATCGCACCCGCCACCGGTGGCAGCACCGCCAGCGTGCTGTTGAACGATACGTTCAACGGTGCGGCCATCGTGCCTGGCACCACTCCGGTCAGCGCCTCGCTGGTGACGCCGGTGGCCGGCTACAGCATGAGCGCAACGGGCGTCATCAGCGTTGCGGCGGGCACCACGCCCGCGGCGGTCACGCTGAACTACCAGGTCTGCGAAACCGCCGTGCCCACCAACTGCGCGCAGGCAACGGCGCTGGTGGCGGTCAGCCCGGACGCGGTGGCCGACAGCCTGCTGGCTGCCGCCGGTACCAGCACCATCCTGAACGTGCTGGCCAACGACACCGCGCCTTCGAACCCGGTGGTGACCGTGACGGTTGCGCCGACCAACGGCCTGGCCACGGTGCTGGCAGACGGCACGATCCGCTACTCGCCGTCGGAAGGCTTCACCGGCAGCGACAGCTTCACCTACCAGGTGTGCCTGCCGGCACCGGCCGCCGGCGTCTGCGACACCGCCACGGTCAGCCTCACCGTCGCGGCCACCACCCTGGTCGCCACCGCCGATGATTTCACCGCCGCGCCGATCGCACCGGCCAGCGGCGGTACCACGGCCAGCGTGCTGCTCAACGACACCTTCAACGGCGCTGCGATCGTGCCGGGCACCACGGCGGTCACCGCAACGCTGATCACCCCGCCTGCGGGCTACACGATGGCTGCCAACGGGCAGATCACGGTGGCACCGGGCACGCCGCCGGCTGCGGCAACGCTGACCTATCAGGTCTGCGAGAACGCGGTGCCGACCAACTGCGCGCAGTCCACCGCGGTGGTTGCGGTCAGTCCTGCTGCGGCCAACGACACGCTGACGGCAACGGCCGGCACCACCACGGTGCTCAATGTCACCGCCAACGACACCCTGCCGTCCAACCCCACGCTGACCGTGCTGGTGGCACCGGGCAATGGTGCCGCAGTCGTCAACGCCGACAACACCATCAGCTACACGCCTGCGGCGGGCTTCACCGGCGCTGACACCTTCACCTACCAGGTCTGCCTACCCGCGCCGGCAGCAGGGGTGTGCTCCACCGCCACCGTCACCGTCAACGTGGGCACGACCAGCGTGAGCGCGCTGAACGATGACTTCAGCGCGACGCCCATTGTGCCGGCCACAGGCGGCACCACCACCAGCGTGCTGCTGAATGACAGCTTCAACGGTGCCCTGATCGTGCCGGGTACCACGCCGGTAACCGCCACGCTGATCACGGCGCCCACCGGCTACAGCATGAGCCCGAGCGGCGTCATCACCGTCGCTGCGGGTCTGGTTCCGGTCGCCACCACGCTGAACTACCAGGTCTGCGAAAACGCGGTGCCGACCAACTGCGCACAGGCCACTGCACTGGTGGCGGTGCGCCCGAACGCGGCCGATGACACGCTGTCGGCCGGCACCGGCACCACCGTGCTGAACGTTGCTGCCAACGACACGCTGCCGTTGAACCCGGTGTTCACGGTGATCGTCGCGCCGCTGAACGGCACCGCCGTGGTGAACGGGGACAACACCATCAGCTATACCCCGAACCCGGGTTTCAGTGGCACCGATACCTTCACCTACCAGGTTTGCCTGCCGGCACCGAACCTCAATGTCTGCGACACCGGGTCGGTCAGCGTGACCGTGAGCGCCACGACCCTGCAGGCAGTGAGCGACAACTTCAGTGGCACGCCCACCCTGCCTGGCGCGGGCGGATCCACGCCGTCGGTGCTGGGCAATGACCTGATCAATGGCGTGCCGGTGCAGCCGGCGCAGGTCACTGTGTCGCTGATCGCACCGCCGGCAGGCGTCAGCATCGATGCCAACGGCATCATCAACATTGCCGGCAGTGCCGCGGCCGGTGCGCTCAACCTGACCTACCAGATCTGCGAAGCCAGCAACACGGGCAACTGCGCGCAGGCCACGGCGCTGGTGCTGGTGCGTCCGGATGCGGTGAACGATGTGGCCACCACACCGGCCGGGCAGGCGCTGAGCGGCAGCGTGGCTGGCAATGACAATGCCGGCGGCGGTTCGGTGTTCTCGCTGGTGACCGCACCGGCGCAGGGCACCGTGGTGCTCAATGCCAATGGCAGTTACACCTACACGCCCAACGCAGGCTATACCGGCAACGATTCCTTCATCTACCAGCTGTGCCTGCCCGCGCCGTATGCCGGCGTGTGCGATACCGCCACGCTGACCATCACGGTCAGCGCCGCGGGTGGCACCCTGGTCGCGGTGGATGATGCGATTGCCGATGTGCCGGCCACCGGCGCCACCGCAGTGTTGAACGTGCTGGTGAACGACACGTTCAACGGCGCCGCGCTGGACCCGACCACGGTGCAGCTGACCCCCACCAACACCACGGCCATCACCATCCAGGCCAATGGCAGCGTGGACGTGGCCGCCGGTGTGGCCGGTGCCACCTACACCACCACCTACCAGATCTGCCTGGTCAGCCAGCCCAGCGTCTGCGACATCGGTACGGTCACCGTGACCCTGGCCAACCCGCCGGCTGGCAGCCCCGTGCAGCCGGCCGACGATACCGCTACGACGCCGCAGGACAGCCCGGTGGTGGTGGCGGTGCTGGCCAACGATCTGGTTGCCGGCAGCCCGGTGGTGCCGGCGTCGGTGGCCGTGACCATCAGCACCGCGCCCACCTCGGGCAGCGCCGAGGTACTGGCCGATGGCAGCGTGCGCTACACGCCGGCGGCCACGTTCAGCGGCAGCGACACCTTCGCCTACACCGTCTGCACGCAGGCCGCGCCGGTGCAGTGCGGCACCGCCAGCGTGACCGTGCAGGTACAGGCCAACGCGGTTGAAGTGGTGGATGAGACCGTGACCACACCCGATGGTGAACCGGTCACGATCTCGCTGCTGGACAACATCAGCACCAGCGGCGCGCCGATCAACCCGCGTTCGCTGCGCGTGCTGGCCGCGCCGCGCTACGGCCGCCTGGGCTGCACCGACGGCGTCTGCATCTACACCGCCTTCGTCGGCTACAGCGGCCAGGATGCCTTCACCTACAACATCTGCGACGTGTCCATTCCCACCCCGGTGTGCGCCGATGGCCGGGTGAACATCACCGTGACCGCCAGCGGCGCCGTGCTGCGCCTGACCAAGCAGGCAGCGCAGCGCACGGTGAAGGTGGGCGAGCTGGTGCGCTACGTGGTGACCGTGGAAAACCTGGGCGAAGTGGATGCGCTGGGGGTGAACGTGGTCGATACGCTGCCGGTCGGCTTCACCTTCGTGCAGGAGGGCTTCGAGGCCCGCGACCTGGACAACGCCGCGTTCGTGAGCGCGCGTTCGCCGCTGCGGGTGGAACAGGTGGATATCGCCGCCGGCGGCCGCGCCACGCTGGTGTACTACCTGCGCGTGGGCGCCGGCGTGGGCCAGGGCATCCACACCAACCGGGTGACCGCGGTGGATGCGGTCAACGCCAGCATCGGCAACGTGGCATCTGCCGATGTAGAGGTGGTGGGCGATCCATTGCTGGACGAGAGCCTGATCCTGGGCAGCGTGTTCGAAGACCGCAACGGCAACGGTATCCAGGATGACGGTGAGCGCGGCATTCCCGGCGTGCGCGTGGCATCGGTGGAAGGCCTGGTGATGGAAACCGATGCGTTCGGCCGCTACCACCTGGTCGGCATCAACGGCGGCCAGGCACGTGGGCGCAACTTCATCCTGAAGGTGGACCCGACCACGCTGCCGGCCGACGCGCGCTTCACCACGCGCAACCCGCTGCTGCGGCGGATCACCCCGGGGCTGCCGGTGCGCTTCGACTTCGGCGTGCAGCTGCCCGATGCACGGTTCGACAGCGGTCGTCCGGCCCTGCGGCTGGAGTTCGGTCCTGCACTGTTCGTACCGGGCCGCGCCGAACTGGCACCTGGCAACGAGGCGGTACTGGTACAGGCGGCCAGCGCGTTGCAGGCACGCCAGGGTGGGGTGCTGCAGGTGCGTGCAGAGGCGGGCCAGGAAGCGTTGGCGGCAGACCGCGGCCGCGTGCTGCAGCAGGCCGTGCTGGCGCGGTTGCCAGATGGGTGGGCCGACCGGGTGCAGGTGCAGGTACTGCCTGCGCCGGCCACCGTTGACCGCGCGGACCGCTGAGGAGAGGGCCATGATCAAGACGACCGCACTCATCACCCTGGCCACCGCGCTGCTGCTGCCTTCGGCCTGGGCGCAGACCGCAGCGCCCGCGCCGGAAGTGCCGCAGACCCTGTGCGGTGCCGAAGGCTGCCGCCGCGGCAACGACCTGCTGCTGCAGGTGCACGGCGACCCGACCCCGCAGACCGTGCCAACGCCCGCCGACGCGCGCGCGGCCGCACCGGGTGGGCAGTTCGTGACCGAGCTGCCTGACGGCGCGGTGGTGTGGGCCACCGAAGATCCGTCGCTGTCGGCGCCGGTGCTGAACGTGCAGACCGGTTCCATGGCGCCGTTCGAGAACGGGCGCCTGACCAAGCCGCTGCGCTTCCATGGCTACAACAACTACGCCTCGTTCATCGAACGCATCGAGATCACGCTGTATCGCGGTTCCGATACCGATCTGGTCACGCCGCTGGCGCGCATTCCCATGCCGGTGGACTACGTGGGCAACACCGAATGGGATGGGCAGCTGCCGGCCGGGCTGAACCTGCGCGAGGGCGACGAACTGCAGTACATCGCCCGCGCCTACGGCCACGATGGCGCGTTCGACGAAACCAGCGCGCAGCGCTTCCAGCTGGTGCTGCCCACCGACTACGAACGGGGCACCCAGCAGGTGCGCGACAACGTGCAGAAGACCCTGGGCAAGGTGCTGAACGGCGAGGAGGCACGCGATCAGCAGCTGACCAATGACATCTATGGACAGAACGCGCTGCGCCAGCAGAACATCGCCATCTACGGCTCGCGCGTGCGCATCTACGGCCGCGGCCTGGCACCCAACGCGCGCGTGCTGATCAACGGGCAGAGCTTCCCGGTGGATCTGGAGCAGAAGTTCGCCGCCGAATTCCTGGAGCCGATCGGCCAGCACCGCTACCAGGTGGAAGTGGAAGCGCAGGACGCGCCGCCCCTGCAGCGCACGCTGGATGTGGAGGTGACCGGCAGCTACCGCTTCCTGGTGGCGCTGGCGGATGTAACCCTGTCCAAGAACAGCGCCAGTGGCAACCTGGACCCACTGGTGGCCGACCAGGACCGTGATGACAGCTTCCTCAGCGAAGGCCGCCTGGCGTTCTACCTGAAGAGCAAGCTGCGCGGGAAGTACCTGGTGACCGCGCAGGCCGACACCTACGACCGCGAGTTGAAGCGTCTGTTCAGCGGCTTCCTGGATGCCGATGCGCGCGATGTGTTCCGCCGTTTGGACCCGGACCAGTACTACCCGGTGTACGGCGATGATTCGACCACGTACCGGGACGTGGATACCCAGGGCAAGCTGTACGTGCGCGTGGACTGGGACCAGAACCAGGCGCTGTGGGGCAACTTCGCCACCGGTTTCACCGGCACCGAGTACGGCCAGTACGTGCGCTCGCTGTATGGCGCGGCCCTGAGCTGGCGATCGCGCGCGACCACCCCGCTGGGTGATCCGCGCTCCTACCTGAAAGCATTCGGCTCGGAGGCGCAGTCGGCGCTGGGCCACAGCGAATTCCTGGGCACCGGCGGCAGCCTGTACTACCTGCGCCACACCGATCTGCTGCCGGGCTCGGAACAGGTGGTGCTGGAAGTGCGCGACCGCACCACCGGCCGTACCGAAGTGCGCAGCACCCTGCAGCGCGGCGTGGACTACGAAGTGAACGAGATCCAGGGCCGCATCCTGCTGACCCGTGCGCTTTCGCAGATCACCCGCGAGAACGTGCGCACGCTCACCCGCGACACGCCGTTGGACGGCTACGACCAGGTGCTGCTGGTCGATTACGAGTACGTGCCGGTGGGCTTCAGCACCGACGATGTCAGTGCCGGCCTGCGTGGCAAGCAATGGTTCGGTGACCACGTGGCGGTGGGCGGCACCTACGTGGACGAAAACCGCAGCGGCGACGACTACAGCCTGATGGGTGCCGACCTGACCCTGCAGGCTGGGCGCGGTACCTACCTGAAGCTGGAACAGACCCGCAGCGAAGCCACCGCCGCGCCGATCTTCTATTCGGACAACGGCGGCCTGAGCTTCATCCAGCGCAACCCGGTGAACGCGGCGCGCAAGGGCGATGCGCGCGCGGTGGAAGCACGGGCCAACCTGCGTGAGCTGGGCTGGACCACGCAGGACTGGAGCTTCGGCGCCTGGTGGCGCGACGTGGATGCCGGCTTCTCGGTATCGCGCATGGACACCGGGGTGGCACTGGAAGAGTACGGCGCCGAGTTCCTCGGCTACTTCACCGACAACCTGAGCCTGTATGGCCGCCAGAGCCGCGCCGAACGCGGCGACGTGGCGCTGGAACAGTCGCAGCTGACGCTGGACTGGCGGCTGGGCAACAACGGCCAGCTGGGGGCGGAGCTGCGCCGGGTGCGCGAAGAGAATGCAGGCGTGGACGTGGATGGCACCCTGGCCGCATTGAGCTACCGGCAGCGCTTCGGCGCCAAGTGGGAGCTGTACGGCACCGGCCAGCTGACCGTGGATGATGATGGCGGCGCATACGAGGACAACAACCTGTTGACCCTGGGCACGCGCTATCTGTTCGGTGATCGTTCCAGCGTGGGCGCCGAAGTGAGCAGCGGCAGCCGCGGCGACGGCGCCAAGCTGGAAGCCGAGTACTGGATGACCCCCGAACACAGCTTCTACGGCAACTACAGCTACAGCACCGACCGCACCACCACCGACCCGCTGTACGACACCGGCCTGCAGTCGGGCTGGACGCTGGGCCAGCGTTGGCGCCTGAGCAACCAGGTGAATGTGTTCAACGAAAGCCAGTACCTGAAGGACCGGCGCGAGGACACCGCGGGCCTGGTCAACACCTTCGGCATGGATTTCTACCCGGCGCAGGGCTGGAACCTGGGCTTCAGCGTGATGGACGGCAAGCTGGACGCCACCACCGGCCGCGTCGATCGCCGCGCCTACAGTGTCAGCGGTGGCCGTACCGACGCCAACACGCAGTGGACCAGCAAGCTGGAATACCGCCGCGACCAGGGCGCCGAACAGCGCGAGCAGTGGGTGACCACCAACCGCCTGCTGTACAAGATCAACGAGGACTGGCGCATCGCGCTGCGCGCCAACTACGCCGATACCCAGGACAGGATCAATGCACTGGCCGATGCCAAGCTGGTGGAATCCAACCTGGGCTTCGCCTGGCGCCCGCACGACAACACGCGCTGGGCCGCGTTCGGCAAATACACCTATCTGTACGACGTGGCGTCGCTGGGCCAGGAAGGCGGCAACGTGTACGACCAGAAGTCGCAGATCATCTCGCTGGAGGGTGTGCGGCAGATCGGCGAGCGCTGGGAAGTGGCGGCCAAGCTGGCCGCGCGCTGGGGCGACTACCGCACCGGCCGCGGCGAAGGTCCCTGGCTGGACAGCCGGGTGAATTTCTCGGCGCTGCAGTTGCGCTACCGGCTGTGGTCGCAGTGGGAAGGCCTGGCCGAGTACCGCTGGCTGGATGTGCGCGACGGCGGCGACAAGAAGGGCTGGCTGCTGGGCGTGGACCGGCAGGTCGGGCAGAACTTCAAGATAGGTGCCGGCTACAACTTCACCGAGTTCAGCGACGACCTGACCGAGCTGCGCTACGAGAGCAAGGGCTTCTTCCTGAACCTGTCCGGCTACTATTGAGCGCTCTTGCCATCGCCTGGGTTGCCGGGCCTGGCCCGGCACACCGGGCTGGGGCCGTCTGGGCCTGAATGACCGGCAACATTGCCGGGCTGAATGGGGCGGGTTGGTGGGATTTTGCGGCCCAAAAGCACAATTCATCCACCGGTTTGTACGTAAGTGATTGTTTTGGAATGGTTTGATGCGTTCTGGGGCGTGCTCGCCATTGTCATCAATTCGCGATAGGGTAGGGATGTTGAACGGCCCATTGTTTCGCCTGCGGAACACTGGAACTTCCTACCGCTTTAGCAGTCCAAAACCCGGACTGCTAAGATGAGCCCTATGAGCCAGAACACCTCTACTGCCCTTGTGGCAAACAATCTCCCGATTCCCAGTGCGCTCGGTTCGCTGGACGCCTACATCGGTGCCGTGCACCAGATTCCGGTGCTGTCGGTCGATGACGAACAGGACCTGGCCCGTCGTTTCCGCGACGGTGACGATCTGGACGCTGCGCGCGAGCTGGTGCATTCGCACCTGCGCTTCGTGGTGCACGTGGCCCGCGGTTACAACGGCTACGGCCTTGCGCTGGGCGACCTGATCCAGGAAGGCAACATCGGCCTGATGAAGGCGGTCAAGCGCTTCGACCCGGATATGGGCGTGCGCCTGGTGTCCTTCGCAGTGCATTGGATCCGTGCCGAGATGCACGAGTTCATCCTGAAGAACTGGCGCATCGTGAAGGTCGCCACCACCAAGGCGCAGCGCAAGCTGTTCTTCAACCTGCGCAAGTCGAAGACGCGCCTGGGCTGGATGAACGCGGCCGAAGTGAGCGCGGTGGCCAAGGACCTGAACGTGTCCGAGCGCGAGGTGATGGAAATGGAATCGCGCCTGTCCGGTCGCGATATCGGTTTCGATGCGCCCAGCGATGAGGACAACGAACACGCCCCGCCGTCGCCGGCCGCGTTCCTGGTTGCCAACGACGAAGACCCGTCGATGGCCTACGAGCGTGCCGACAGCGAAGACAACCAGCTGCAGCTGCTGCGCGAAGGCCTGGCCGAGCTGGATGCCCGCTCGCGCGACATCATCCGCCGCCGCTGGCTGGACGCCGACAGCAAGGTGACGCTGCAGGAACTGGCCGATGAGTACGGCGTTTCCGCCGAGCGCATCCGCCAGGTCGAAGCGAACGCGCTGAAGAAGATGAAGGCGCTGTTCAACGCGTAACGCGGTGGAGCGTTGCAAACAGGAAAGGCCCGGCAATGCCGGGCCTTTTTCGTTTGGTGGGGTTCATCCGCGCCATGTGCGATCAACCTCCGGTAGAGCCACGCCATGCGTAGCTGCACCCCGCACCTCACCCCTCGCGTGCGATCGCGCGCCAGCCGATGTCGGTGCGGTGGAACTCGTTGGCCCAGCTCACCTTGGCCACGCCGGCATAGGCATTGGCCTGCGCGTCGCGCACGCTGTCGCCCAGCGCGGCCACGCACAGCACGCGGCCGCCAGAGCTCAGCACCTGGCCCTGCGCGTCCAGCGCGGTGCCGGCATGGAACACCTTGGCGCTGGCCGGCACATCGGCCAGGCCGGAAATCACATCACCGGTGATCGGCGATTCCGGGTACGGCCTGGCGGCCAGCACCACGCCCAGCGACGGGCGCGGGTCCCACTGCGCGTCCACCTGGTCCAGGCGACCGTCGATGGCCGCTTCCACCAGGTCGACCAGGTCGGACTGCAGGCGCAGCATCACCGGCTGGGTTTCCGGATCGCCGAAGCGCACGTTGAACTCGATCACCTTCGGTGCGCCGCTGGCATCGATCATCAGCCCGGCATACAGGAAGCCGGTGAACGGAATGCCGTCGGCAATCATGCCCTGCACGGTCGGGTTCACCACCTCGCGCATCACCCGCGCATGCACTTCGGCGGTGACCACCGGGGCCGGCGAATAGGCGCCCATGCCGCCGGTGTTCGGGCCGGTATCGCCGTCGCCCACGCGCTTGTGGTCCTGCGAGGTGGCCATCGGCAGCGCATGCACGCCATCGACCATGGAAATGAAGCTGGCTTCTTCGCCATCGAGGAACTCCTCGATCACCACGCGCGCACCGGCATCGCCGAAGGCATTGCCCGACAGCATGTCGCGCACGGCGTCTTCGGCCTCGGCCAGGGTCATCGCCACGATCACGCCCTTGCCGGCGGCCAGGCCGTCGGCCTTGACCACGATCGGGGCGCCCTTGTCGCGGATGTAAGCCAGCGCCGCGTCAACTTCGGTGTGCACGGCGTAGAACGCGGTGGGAATGTTGTGGCGGGCCAGGAAATCCTTGGCGTAGGCCTTGCTGCCTTCCAGCTGCGCAGCGGCGGCGGTCGGCCCGAAGATGCGCAGGCCGGCGGCGCGGAAGCGGTCGACGACGCCGGCCACCAGCGGCACTTCCGGGCCCACCACGGTCAGCGCCACGCCTTCGGCCTGGGCCAGCGCCAGCAGGCCGTCGATGTCGGTCACCTTCACCGCCACGTTGCGGCACTTGTCCTCGGTGGCGGTGCCGGCATTGCCGGGCGCCACGAGCACTTCACTGACCTGGGGGGATTGGGCCAGCTTCCATGCCAGGGCGTGTTCGCGGCCGCCAGAGCCGATGACGAGGATTTTCATTGAGGGGGGATCCTGGGGGCAGAAGTGAAAGGGATCGGGGGAATCAATCAGCTGTTTTTCTTGATCGAAGCCAGGCGTCTTGCCTCAGCCGTGAGGTCCGCAAGATCAAGCACGGCGTCGCGCTCGGACGCGATCATTGCGGAAGCGCGTCGTGCAGCGTCAAATTCGGCGTAGCGCTCTGTGATGATCGCTTCCATCTGTTGATTGGACACACGGCCGGGGCCATCGAGAATGGCGCGCTCGTTGAAATCAAGGAAGCGATCGGTCTGCTTGATCCAGTCCACCATACGGGTTTCGATTCGTCGCTCGGCGCGATCTTCAGCGAAATCAAGGAACATGGAGACCAGACGGTTGAGCTGTTCGAGCTCTTGCTGGAGCAGGTAATTCTTGGAAACCACTGCGTCGCACTTGCGGGGTCTGTCGCCGGTCCAGTTGGTCAGGCCCATGTGAGGGGCGTTGGAGTCGGCGCGTTCCACGATCAGCTGTGCGGCAGTGCGGCCCGTGACAGCGTAGACCAGCTTGTTCTGGATGGTGGCAAAGAAGGTTTTGGCGGTCGCTGCGCTACCGTCGTAGTCGCTGCTGCTGGCTTTGAACAGATCGCGTAGGGTCTGGTAGAAGCGCTTCTCCGAACTGCGGATATCGCGGATGCGACTCAGCAGTTCCTTGAAGTAATCCGCGCGCTCGGCATCCTTGAGTCGCTCGTCGTCCAGAAGGAAACCCTTGACCAGATACTCTGACAGGGTATCGCTGGCCCATCGACGGAACTGGCTTCCCCGGGGGGAGCGGACGCGGAACCCGACCGCCAGAATCATCTCCAATCGATAGAGCTGAACCGAGCGATTGACCGTGCGCGTGCCCTCGGTTTGAACTGTCAAGTAATCCTTGACGGTTCCCTCGGCCCTCAGCTCGTTGTCCTGCAGGATGTTACGGATGTGAAGGCTGACGTTCTGCTTGGTCGTGTCGAACAGCTCGGCCATCTCGCCCTGGGTCATCCACACCGTCCCTTCCGCAGCGCGCAGATGCACCTCCGTCCGGCCATCGTCGGTACGGTAGAGGATCAGTTCGCCGAGGGGGCTGTTCATGGCCGGTCGCGGTGCCTCACTCGCAGCCCTCGCGCAGCAGCGCGGCGGGGAAGGAATAGGTCCACGTCTTCGGGTCCAGGGTGAAGCGGTGCTGCTGGCGCACGGCGGTGCCACCGCAGGTGCTGCCGGTTTCCTCCACCAGCAGCGGCCAGACGCGCGCGCTGCGGTCGCTGTCGTCGAAGCGCTGGTTGAAGTCGATGTTGAATACCTTGCTGCGGCAGTCTTCGGCCGCATCGGCGTCGTCGCAATCGTAGGCGGCGCCATTGTCGATATGGCTGCGCATGCTGCCGGTGTCGACCAGGCCCTTCGGGCCAGGCAGCACCAGCGATTGAGAGATCAGCGAATAGCCCTGGCCGAACCAGCCGTCTTGCACGCGGAAGCCGTAGAAATCGCTGCCCGCGCGCACGATCTGTACCGTGCCGGGCTGGCCGCTGCTGCCGTAGGTGCCACCGGTGAGCTCGGCGGCCACGTCGAAGCCGCTGGCGGTGGGCCGCAGCACGTAGAAGTCGATGGTGCCCGGTTCCGGGTGGCCGGCTTCGACCAGCGCGCCGCAGACGGCCAGCAGCTGCTGCCAGCTATCGCCGCTCACCACCGGCTGCTCGGCGCAGACCTGCCAGCTGACCGGGCGTGTTTCGCCGTCCTGGCTCCAGCTGCCGCGCCAGTCACCCGACAGCGCGGCGCCCTGGCCGTAACGCTGGGCCAGGAAGGCCTGCAGGCGGGCGGTGCGGCTGAGCGTGGAAGCCGGTTCGGCGGCCGCCGTCGTGGCGGCCGGCGCTGCAGGGGCAGCGGCCGGCGCGGGATCGGCGGCCGGCGTGCAGCCGGCCAGCAGGGCCGTGCCGGCGAAGGCGAGCACGGTGAGCGGTTTCAAAGAGACTGCAGACATCCGTGTCGCTCCCTGTATCAGTGGCGGAAGTGGCGAACGCCGGTGAACACCATGGCCAGGCCATGTTCGTCGGCGGCGGCGATCACTTCCGCATCGCGCATCGAACCACCCGGCTGGATCACCGCCTTGATACCGGCAGCGGCCGCGGCATCGATACCGTCGCGGAACGGGAAGAACGCGTCGGATGCCATCACCGAACCTTCGACCACCAGGTTGGCGTCGGCGGCCTTGATGCCGGCGATGCGTGCCGAGTACACGCGGCTCATCTGCCCGGCGCCCACGCCAATGGTGCGGTTGTCCTTGGCGTAGACGATCGCGTTGGACTTCACGAACTTGGCCACCTTCCAGGCGAACAGCAGATCGGTGAACTGCTTGTCGGTCGGCGCCAGCTTGCTGACCACCTTCAGTTCGTCGCGGGTCATGCCGCGGTTGTCCGACGACTGCAGCAGCAGGCCCGAGCCCACGCGCTTGCTGTCGAAGTTGTTCAGGCCATCACCGTGCGGGATGCGCAGCACGCGCACGTTGGCCTTCTTCTGCGCGTATTCCAGCGCGGCCGGCTCGTAGTCGGGGGCGATCAGCACTTCCACGAACTGGCGGTCCAGGATCACCTTGGCGGTGGCGGCGTCCAGCGGCTTGTTGAAGGCGATGATGCCGCCGAAGGCGCTGGTCGGGTCGGTGGCGTAGGCCAGTTCATAGGCATCGCCGTTGCCGGCACCCACGGCCACGCCGCACGGGTTGGCGTGCTTGACGATCACGCAGGCCGGCGCGTCGAACTGGCGCACGCATTCCCACGCCGCATCGGCATCGGCCAGGTTGTTGTAGCTCAGTTCCTTGCCCTGCAGCTGCTGGAAGGTGGCCAGCGTGCCCGGCACCGGGTACAGGTCGCGGTAGAACGCGCCGCTCTGGTGCGGGTTTTCGCCATAGCGCAGGTCCATCACCTTCACGAAGGTGGAATTCATCTGCGCCGGGTATTCGGCACGCACCGGCACGGCGGCGTCGGTGGCGGTGACCGCCGACAGGTAGTTGCTGATGGCCGCATCGTACTGGGCCACGCGGTTGAACGCGGCCACCGAGAACGCGAAGCGGGTGGCGGCGCTCAGCTGGCCGTCGTTGGCATCCAGCGAGGCCAGCAGTTCGGCGTACTGCGACGGGTCGGTGGCCACCGCCACGCGGGCGAAGTTCTTGGCCGCCGAGCGCAGCATGGCCGGGCCGCCGATATCGATGTTTTCCACCGCGTCGGCCAGGCTGCAGTCGGCCTTGGCGGTGACCGCTTCGAACGGATACAGGTTCAGCACCAGCAGGTCGATGGCGCCGATGCCGTGCTCGGCCATCACCGCATCGTCCAGGCCCGAACGGCCCAGCAGGCCGCCATGCACCATCGGGTGCAGGGTCTTGACCCGGCCGTCCATCATTTCCGGGAAGCCGGTGACATCGGCCACGTCCTTCACGGCCAGGCCGGCATCGCGGATGGCCTTGGCGGTACCGCCGGTGGACAGCAGCTCCACGCCGCGCGCGGCCAGCGCAGTGGCCAGCTCGACCAGGCCGGTCTTGTCGGAAACGGAAAGGAGGGCCCGGCGGACGGGCAACAGATCAGCAGTCATGGGGACAGGGCAATCGGCAGCGGAGCGGGGCCGATATTGTAGTTCGTGGGGGCCGGTGGCGGGCGCTGCGCGGGGCGGTTTCCTGCCCCCGGTGCGTACAAACGCCCGTATCGGCATGCTGGGCCGGGCACGCCATGGGGTAGGCTATGCCGGAACTGCCAGGGATCAGCGGGTTCAGATCGTGTCGATCTATGCATTGAAAGGACGTTTCCAGGACCTGTTGCGTCCGGCCGTGCGCGGTCTGTACCGCCTCGGCATTACCGCCAACACGGTGACCGTGGCCGCCGCCGTGGTCTCGCTGCTGGTGGCCGCCGCCGTGTGGTGCTGCGCCCCGGCGCAATCGCTGCTGTACCTGCTGCTGCCGCTGTGGATGCTGCTGCGCATGGCGCTCAACGCCGTGGATGGCATGCTGGCCCGCGAGTTCGGCCAGCAGTCACGGCTGGGTGCCTATCTGAACGAATTGTGCGATGTGATTGCCGACGCCGCGCTGTACCTGAGCCTGCTCAGCGTGCCGGGCGTGAACCCGGTGGCGCTGTGGCTGCTGGCCTGGGCGGCGGCACTGAGCGAATACGCCGGCGTACTGGGCCTGATGGTCGGGGCCAGCCGGCGCTACGATGGGCCCATGGGCAAGAGCGACCGCGCCTTCGTGATCGGTGTGCTGGGCCTGCTGCTGGCCTTCGGCTGGGTGGGGGCCGCCACGGTGACGTGGGTGGCAGGCGTGGCCGCGCTGCTGTGCGCGGTGACGCTGTTCAACCGGGTGCGCCGGGGCCTGCAGGAATCGGCGGTCACACCGCAGTAAACACCACGACAATACGGAGATTGCATGCGTCAGGCGCAGGAACGGGAATTCCACAGCTTCGACCAGGTACCGCTGTTCTACCGGTACTGGGCGAGCACCACGGGCACCACGCCCAGCAAGGCCGTGGTGCTGCTGCATCGCGGCCACGAACATTCCGGCCGGGTCACCCACCTGGTCGATGAGCTGGACCTGCCCGATACCGCCTTCTTCGCGTGGGATGCGCGTGGCAATGGCCGTTCGCCCGGTGCGCGCGGCGATGCCCCCGGTTTCCCGGCGCTGGTCCGCGACCTGGACAGCTTCATTGGCCATATCGGCGCCGAGCACGGCATTGCGGTGGAAGACATCGTGGTGATCGCGCAGAGCGTGGGCGCGGTGGTGGCCGCCACCTGGGTGCACGACTACGCGCCGCGCCTGCGCGCGCTGGTGATGGCCTCGCCGGCGTTCAAGGTGAAGCTGTACGTGCCGTTCGCGCGGGCGGGGCTGGCGCTGATGCAGAAGCTGCGCGGCAACTTCTTCGTCAACAGCTACGTGAAGCCGCAGTGGCTGACCCACGACCCGGCGCGGGTGGAAAGCTACCGCACCGATCCGCTGATCACCCGGCCGATTTCGGTGCGCGTGCTGCTGGGCCTGTACGAGGCGGCCGACCGCATCGTGGCCGACGCGCAGGCGATCAGCGTGCCGGTGCAGCTGCTGGTCTCCGGTTCGGATTTCGTCGTGCACCGGGGCCCGCAGGACCGCTTCTACGAACGCCTGTCCAGCCCGATCAAGGAGCGCGTGCACCTGCCGGGCTTCTTCCACGACACCCTGGGCGAGCGCGACCGCGCGCCGGCGCTGGCACGCATCCGCAGCTTCGTCCAAGCGCGTTTCGCCGAACCACTGCGCGAACTGTCGCGCCGCGATGCACACCGCCACGGTCCGACCTTCGAAGAATCGGAGATTCTGTCGTGGCCGCCCGAACGCAACAGCCTGGCCGACCTG
Organism: Stenotrophomonas sp. B1-1; assembly: GCF_010894375.1. Classification (NCBI taxonomy): domain Bacteria; kingdom Pseudomonadati; phylum Pseudomonadota; class Gammaproteobacteria; order Lysobacterales; family Lysobacteraceae; genus Stenotrophomonas; species Stenotrophomonas sp. B1-1. Next base: position 47,888 of record NZ_JAAIUZ010000019.1, read on the forward strand.
CGTTGGCGCTTCGTGCGTGGTGGCCTGCGTTTCGGCGGCACGCTGTCCGAGGGCATTGCCCTGGGCCTGCAGACCGGCTTCGATTCGGGCAGCACGCTCGATTACATCTACCGCGACCAAGCGCGGGGCAAGGGCCCGCTGGGGCGCATGGTCGACCGCAATTATCTGGATGCGATCGGCTGGCGCGGTATCCGCGTGCGCGGCCAGCACCTGCAGGAACTGCTGCGCGAGGCCGCCCAGCGCCTGCGCGGGCAGGGCACGCCGGTACGCGTGCTGGACGTGGCCGCAGGCCATGGGCGCTACGTGCTGGAAGCGCTGGGGCAGGGTGAACAGCGCGCTGAACGCATCGTGCTGCGCGATTTCAGCGAACTGAACGTGACCCAGGGCCAGGCCTTGATTGAACGCCTGGGGGCGGCCGATATCGCGCGCTTCGAACAGGGCGATGCGTTCGACCCGGCGCAGCTGGCGAAGGTGGACCCGGCGCCGACGCTGGCGGTGGTGTCGGGCCTGTACGAACTGTTCCCCGACAACGATGCGGTGCTGCGCTCGCTGCAGGGCATTGCCGCGGCCGTACCGGTGGGCGGTTACCTGGCCTATACCGGCCAGCCGTGGCATCCGCAGCTCGAGTTCATCGCGCGTGCGCTCACCAGCCACCGCGGTGGCGCGGCGTGGGTGATGCGCCGCCGCACCCAGCAGGAGATGGACGAGCTGGTGCGCCTGGCCGGGTTCCAGAAGGTGGCCCAGCGCATCGATGCGTTCGGCATCTTCACCGTGTCGCTGGCGCGCCGGGTCGGTTGATGTCTGCCGTCACTGCCGCCCCGGTGGCCCCTACGGCGCGCCCCTGGCGGCGCGCCCTGTTGTGGCTGGTGCTGCTGGGGCCGTTCTTCTTCGCCAGTTACGGCTTTGCGAACTGGATGGCCGGTCGCCAGACCGACGTGCCGGTGCTCGCCTTCGCCTGGGAAGCCCACGTTCCGTTCGTGGCCTGGACCATCGTGCCGTACTGGTCCATCGATCTGTTCTATGCCATTTCGCTGTTCCTGTGCCGGCAGCGGCTGGAACTGGACCGGCACGCGCTGCGCTTGTTCAGTGCGCAGCTGATCGCGGTGAGCTGCTTCCTGCTGTGGCCATTACGCTTCAGTTTCCAGCGGCCGGAGATCGACGGCGTCTTCGGCTGGCTGTTCGATGTGCTGCTGGGTTTCGACAAGCCGTTCAACCAGGCGCCATCGCTGCACATCGTGCTGCTGATCGTGCTGTGGGTGAAGTTCGCCCAGTACCTGCACGGCGCGTGGCGCTGGGTGCTGCATGGGTGGGCGCTGCTGATCGGCATTTCGGTGCTGACCACCTTCCAGCACCACTTCATCGATGTACCCACCGGGCTGCTGGTGGGCTGGCTGTGCGTGTGGCTGTGGCCCGACCAGGGTGTGCCACCGCTGCGCGCATGGCGCACCGCGCGCGACCCGAAGCGCTGGCGCCTGGCGCTGCTGTACCTGCTGGGGGCGGCCGTGGTGTTGCTGCCGGTGCTGCAGTGGCGCGGCACGGCGCTGTGGCTGCTGTGGCCGGTGCTGTCGCTGCTGCTGGTGGCGCTGGCGTATGCGGGGTTGGGCACGGCGGTGTTCCAGAAGCGCGCCGATGGCCGGCTGACCATGGCCGCACGCTGGCTGCTGGCGCCGTACCTGGCCGCTGCATGGATCAATTCGCGGCTGTGGACACGGCGTGCGCCGCAGCCGGTGCAGGTGGCCGACGGTGTATGGCTGGGGCGCCTGCCCAGCGGCCGCTTGCCGGCGCCGCTGCAGGGCGTGGTTGATACCTGTGCCGAGCTGTCCTGCCGCGCCCCGGGCGCGGTCTATGCCGGCGTGCCGATGCTGGACCTGGTGGTGCCCAGCGCTGCGCAGCTGCGCGCCGCCGCCGCCGCGATCGAGCGCCTGCACGCGCAGGGGCCGCTGCTGGTGTGCTGCGCGCTGGGTTATTCGCGCAGTGCCGCCAGCGTGGCGACCTGGCTGCTGTGCAGCGGCCGCGAGGCCGATGCCGCACAGGCAGTGGCGCGGGTGCGCCAGGCACGGCCGTCCATCGTGCTGCACGACGTTCACCTGTTGGCGATCGCGGCCGCTGCCGCACAGGAGACTACGGAATGAGCCAGGCCCCGGACCTGCCGATGATGCACCTGCTGCTGCGCCAGGGCCGCTGGCCCGCCGTGCTGTCGCTGGGACTGATGCTGGTGGGCCTGCTGCTGCTGGGTATCGAGCCGGGGCTGGCGATGATCGCCGCCGGCCTGGTGCTGCTGAGCGCGGCGCTGGGCCTGGTGCAGGCGTACTTCGCGGTGCGCGTGCAGTTGGATGCCAGCCTGCTGCAGTTGCTGCTGCAGGAAGGTCTCCAGGGCGAGGCGGCAGCACACCGGGTCGACCAGGCCCTGCACGTGGCCGGGCTGCGCCGGCTGCCGGCCGATGCGCCGCTGCGTGGCTGGGACGCGCGCTGGGCGGGCATGCGCGGCCTGCTGCTGCGCCAGTATCTGTTCACCGCGCTGCAGTTCGTGGCAGTGCTGCTGGCCGTGTTGTGGCCGCAGACCTGAGGGGAAGGTGATGTTCGCAAGAGTGATTGCCCGCGCCTGCAGTGGCGCCATCCATGTGCTGACCGGTGCGCGCGCGCTGTGGATCGGCTGCGCGCCCTCCAGCGACCACCGCGTGTACTACGGCAACCATGCCAGCCACGGCGACTTCGTGCTGATCTGGTCGTCGATGCCGCCGGCATTGCGCCGCCAGGTGCGGCCGGTGGCCGCAGCCGAGTACTGGCAGCGCGATGGCCTGCGCCGCTACCTGATCGATGCGGTGTTCAACGGCGTGCTGGTGGAACGCGAGGCGGCGCGCCGCCAGCAGGACCCCCTGCAGGTGCTGCGCGATGCGGTGGATGAAGGCTGTTCGCTGATCCTGTTCCCGGAAGGCACGCGCAACACCGGCGAGGAGCCGCTGCTGCCGTTCAAGAGTGGCATCTACCATCTGGCGCGGCAGCGCCCGGAACTGGAATTCGTACCGGTGTGGATCGACAACCTGAAGCGGGTGATGCCCAAGGGCCGCTTCCTGCCGCTGCCGTTGCTGTGCACGGCAACCTTCGGCGCACCGCTGCGGCTGCAGGCCGAGGAGGACAAGGCGGCGTTCCTGGCGCGCAGCCGGCAGGCGCTGCTTGACCTGGCACCGAACGGGGGCCGCGCATGAGCTTCTTGATCGATGTGTCCGGCGATCTGGCCACGCAGAGCGTGGGCCAGCAGACCGGTCTGCTGTTCGGCGGCATCGGCGCGGTACTGGTGCTGGCCACGGTGGTGGCCGAGACCCTGCGCTGGCGCCAGCGCGGCCAGCCCAGCGCGGTCATCGCCAACCTGGTCTCGCGCATCCGCGCGTGGTGGGTGATGGCGATCGTGGTGGGTGGCGCGCTGTTGTTCGGCCGCGCCGGGGTGATCGTGCTGTTCGCGATCATTTCGCTGTTCGCGCTGCGCGAATTCATCACCCTGGCGCCTACCCGGTCTGGCGATTACTACGCATTGCTGGCGGCGTTCTACATCGTGCTGCCGTGGCAGTACTACCTGGTGTGGATCGACTGGTACGGCATGTACACCCTGCTGATTCCGGTCTACGCGTTCCTGTTCCTGCCGATCCTGTCGACCATCGGCGGCGATACCACCCACTACCTCGAGCGCACGGCCAAGGTGCAGTGGGGGCTGATGATCTGCGTGTTCTGCATTTCGCACGTGCCGCTGCTGTTGAACCTGCAGGTGCCCGGCCATGACCCGGCGCGCAACGTGCTGCTGTTTGCCTTCCTGGTGATCGTGGTGCAGTCGTCCGATGTGCTGCAGTACATCTGGGGCAAGCTGCTGGGCCGGCACCTGATTGCCCCGAAGCTGTCGCCGTCGAAGACGGTGGAAGGGTTCGTGGGCGGGGTGCTGAGCGCCAGCGCGCTGGGTGCGGCGCTGTGGTGGATCACCCCGTTCACGCCGCTGCAGGCGTTCGGGCTGTCCCTGCTGATCAACCTGATGGGGTTCTGGGGCGGCCTGGTGATGTCGGCCATCAAGCGCGACCGCGGCATCAAGGACTGGGGGCACATGATCGAAGGCCATGGCGGCATGCTCGATCGGCTGGATTCAGTGTGCTTCGCCGCGCCGGTGTTCTTCCATGTGGTGCGGTATTACTGGAAGGCGGGCGGGGGCTGAGGGGTTCATCCACGCATGGCGTGGATCTACTGGGTAGAGTCGAGCCATGCTCGACTGCTCTTCGCGGATTGCCTCGCACAGGAGCAGTCGAGCATGGCTCGACTCTACACACCGGTGCGCTTACGCGCTGATGCCGTATTCCTTCAGCTTCTTGCGCAGGGTGGCGCGGTGGATGCCCAGCATGGCCGCGGCGCGGCTCTGGTTGCCTTCGCAGTGGTTGAGCACTTCCACGAACAGCGGAATCTCCATCTCGCGCAGCACGATCTCGTACACATCGTCCGCATCGCAGCCATCAAGGTCGCGCAGGTAGCGGCGCACGGACTGGGCTACGTGTTCGCGCAGCGGTGGCCGGGCAGCGCCACGACTGGTGTCAGGACGAGTGAGGACAGCGTTCAAGGGGGTTCCCGATCTGAAGGCCGGTGCGCGCGGTGCGCGCAGGCGGACGTGTGATTGGCCGTCAGTCTAGCGCGAGCGTGCCCGAGCTGCCACGGCCTGACGCCTCGACCTTGGTCAGAGGAACTCGAAGGTGAATGCGACGGTAGAGGCCGCCGGCTCCTGCACGCGGAACGCGACCCGCGCGCTCTGCCCGGGCTCCAGCGTGGCCGCCGGGGCCTCGCCCAGGTACTGCGCCGGGGTGAACACCCCGCTGCCGATCAGGCGGCCATCGGCATCGGACAACGACAGGCGAAGGTCCGGCCAGGCCTGTGCCCAGCGTGCGTCGTTGCGGATGCTGGCCTGCACCTGCAGCACGCCTGCCTGCCCCGGCAGGGGGCGGATCTCGCGGCTGGTCATGGTGAACGCCGTGGGTTCGCGCCAGGCCGGCAGGCTGCAGCGAAGCACGCCGCACAGTGCGCTGATCCAGGGCCGATGGCCGGCATCGGCGGCCAGGCGTGCGCGGTCGGCCAGCACGCTCTGCAGCACCAGCAGCAGGGCCAGGCCTGCAACCAGCGCCCAGTGCCAGCGCGGTGACGGTCGCGCGCGCGCGCGCGGACGCATGCCCAGGAAGCTGGGCGCCTCGCTGGCTACAGCCGCATCCACCGTGTCGCTTTCGGCACGGTCGGCATCGGCATCGGTACGTGCGATGGGTACCTCGATCGGGGCGAGCGACGGCGCGGTGTCCTGATCGTCGTCTGCTGCCTCGCCCTCCTGCAGCAGCTGCGGGGCGGCGTGGCCGGTGCCGTCGACAGGTGCGGCGTCGGCTCCCGGCGCAGTGCGCAGGAAGGTGGCCAGCGGGCGACGCGGCGGGTTCGGCTCGGACATCGTCAGGGCACCGGCTCGGATCCAGCGCTCATTCAACCACGATCAGGCGCGGCGTACGCCGGTGATGCGCATCCAATCGCCATCCTGGGTGGCCTGCAGTTCGTCGAACCAGACGGCATAGCGCTGCAGCAGTTCGCCTTCCTGGCCATGCAGGATGCCCGACAGGGCGATGCGGCCACCGGCAGCAACGCGTGCGGCCAGCAGTTCGGCCAGCGCATCCAGCGCCGAGGCGAGGATGTTGGCGACCACGATCGGGTAGGTGGCCACCGGTTCGTCCTGCGGCAGATAGACGTGCATGCGCGCCTGCTCGCCGTTGCGCTCGGCGTTGTCGGCGGTGGCCACGAGCGCCTGCGGGTCGTTGTCCACGCCGATCGCTTCGGCCGCGCCCAGCTTCAGTGCCGCCAGGGCCAAGATGCCCGAGCCACAGCCGAAGTCGAGCACGCGCTGGCCCTGCAGCTGGCCGTCCACGGCCAGCTGGTCCAGCCAGCGCAGGCACAGCGCGGTGGTCGGGTGGGTGCCCGAGCCGAAGGCCAGGCCCGGGTCCAGGCGCACGACGGCGGCATCGGCGGCCTGCGCGGCCTCCGGCAGGTCGTGGTTCCACGGCACGATCCAGGTGCGGCTGCCGAAATCCATCGGCTGGAACTGGTCCAGCCAGGCGCGTTCCCAGTCTTCGTCTTCCACGGCACGGAAGCTGCCGCCGCTCCAGTCCAGGTCCGGGTCGAACGCTTCCAGCGCCGCCAGCAGCAACAGCGCATTGCTGTCGGCCGGGAACAGCGCGCTCAGTACCAGGGTGTCCCACAGCGGGGTTTCGCCCACGCCCGGTTCGAGGATGGCCTGCTCGTTGCTGGTGTCGGCTTCGGCATCAAGCAGGGTGACGGCCAGCGCGCCCACGTCCTCCAGCGCGTTTTCATAGCGGGGCTGGGTGGCTTCGGTGCAGCGCAGGGTCAGTTCCAGGAACGGCATGGCGGTGGGGGCAATCGCGGGAAAGGGGGCCATGCTAGACCATCCGGCCGTCTCCGTATGCCCTGAGATGAACCGCAGCGGTTCAGACAGCGCTTCGGGGGCTTGCTAAAATGCCGGCTTTGCTGTGTCCCGCGTCCACTTCTGTCGCTCATGGCCTTCGCTCCCACCCTGAAAACCTGGTTGCTCGTGCTGCCCGCCGTGGCGGTGCTTGGCGTGGCCGGTTACCGGGCCAGCGGCCATGGCCACGCGCTGCAGGATGGCGTGGCGGTACCGATGGACGTGTCCGCATCGTCTGTGGGCGATGCGTTGGCGCCGGTGGTGCCCGAAGCGTTGGCCCGGCGTCTGTCGGGCGTCGAGCGCAGCACCGCGCTGCCGTCCGGTCTGCCGCTGGATATCCGCGCGGATATCGAAGGCGAGACCGATCTGTTCGCCTATGCGCAGCGCCTGCGCGTGCAGGCCGACAACGGCAACCATGAAGCGCGCTGGATGTTGAGCCGGGTCTACGACTACTGCGCGCAGTACGCGGTGGACCCGGGCGGCTACCGCCTGGACAACAACGTGCTGGCCGGGTTGGGGCTGAGCGCGGCGCCGGCCATGGTGCAGGCGCGCGAACGCGTGGCCCAGCGCTGCGGTGGCTTCGTGCCGGGCGACAAGCTGGGGCCGGCGCTGGTGATCGGCGAGCGCCGGCGCGCGGCGCAGGAAGGCAACCTGGCGGCGGAAGCATCGCTGCTGGCCGAAGGTGAGCCGCTGCAGGGCAGCGAGCAGTACCGCCGCGAGCTGGTGCAGCGCGTGCAGGCATCGCGCGATCCAGAGGCCTACATGGCGCTGGCACCGGCCATGGGCCTGCGTGCGGCCGGCGACAAGGCGATGACCGGCATGATTGCCGGCGAACAGTTGAGCGAGCTGGCCTGGCGCGTTGCCGCCTGCGAGCTGGGGCTGCCGTGCGGCGCCGACAGCGTGCTGGTGAACAGTTATTGCGCGAACGGAGGGATCTGTTCGCAGGGTGGAACGCAGGATTTCCGGGATTTCGTGTATGACGCCGCGGTTTCGCGGCAAGGTGCGGGGAAGATGAAAGAGTGGATCAAGCGATTGATTGGTACGGGAGCAGGGCGATGAACTACCGTCGTTTACTACATGGCGCCAAGTTCTGGTTCTGGGTGGTGTTGTTCGTGGCTTACTCGGCCGGTGCGGTCGGCTTGTTGATGATCGACACCTACGAAGATCGCTACCGGCACCTGTCGAAGGTGGAATTGACCACGGTGAAGGCGCAGGAAGCAGTGCGCCGCGCCGGTGCCAGCCAGGTCGCTGCGGTGTACCGCGCGCAGAGTGGGGTTCCGTTCGCTTCGTTGCCGGCCGGCAGCACCTTCCAGGTGGTCTGGCCCGATGGTTCCACCGAAACCATGGTGATCGTCGATCCGACCTCGCCCAATGGCGTGCGCCCGCTGGCCAATTCGCAGATTCCCGCCGAAGTGGCCGACAAGCGCTGACCCGCGCCCGGTAGCGCCGGGCCATGCCCGGCGGCGTTGCGCATCGTCGCCGCGCGCAACGGAAAAGGGCGGGGAAATCCCCGCCCTTCTCGTGTCCAGCGTTGGCTGCGCGATCAGGTCAATGCGATCGGCTTGTTCTTGCGTTCGGCCAGGCGCTTTTCCAGGTAGTGGATGTTCTGCCCACCGGCCTGGAAGCCCTTGTCACGCATGATGCGCTGCTGCAGCGCCACGTTGGTCTTGATGCCGTCCACCACCATTTCGCTCAGCGCCACCCGCATGCGGGCGATGGCGGTTTCGCGGTCCGGGCCGTGCACGATCAGCTTGCCGATCATCGAGTCGTAGTTCGACGGCACGCGGTAGCCACTGTAGATGTGGGTGTCCACGCGTACGCCGGGGCCGCCCGGCGGATGGAAGCCGGTGATGGTGCCCGGGCTCGGCACGAAGGTTTCAGCATCTTCGGCGTTGATGCGGCATTCGATGGCGTGGCCGGTCAGCACCACGTCGCTCTGCTTGATCGACAGCTTCTGGCCAGCGGCGATCTTCAGCTGCTCGGCCACCAGGTCGATGCCGGTCACCATTTCGGTCACCGGATGTTCCACCTGGATGCGGGTGTTCATTTCGATGAAGTAGAAGCGGCCGTCCTCGTACAGGAACTCGAACGTGCCGGCGCCGCGGTAGCCGATGCGGATGCAGGCTTCCACGCACACCTTGCCGATCTGCTCGCGCTGCTCGGCGGTGATGCCCGGTGCCGGGGCTTCTTCCACCACCTTCTGGTGGCGGCGCTGCATCGAGCAGTCGCGCTCACCCAGGTGGATGGCGTTGCCCTGGCCGTCGGCCAGTACCTGGATTTCCACGTGGCGCGGATTCTCCAGGAACTTCTCCATGTAGACCTCGCCATTGCCGAACGCGGCCTTGGCCTCGCTCTTGGTGGTTTCGATCGAAGTCTTCAGCGAGGCTTCGGCGTGCACCACGCGCATGCCGCGGCCACCGCCGCCACCGGCCGCCTTGATGATGACCGGGTAGCCGATCTCGCGGGCGATCTTGGTGTTGGCCACGATGTCTTCGCCAAGCGGGCCGCCCGAACCGGGCACGCACGGCACGCCGGCGGACTTCATCGCGCGGATGGCTTCGACCTTGTCGCCCATCATGCGGATGGTGTCGGCCTTGGGGCCGATGAAGATGAAGCCGGACTCCTCCACGCGCTCGGCGAAGTCGGCATTTTCCGACAGGAAGCCGTAGCCCGGGTGGATGGCCTGGGCGTCGGTGACTTCAGCGGCGGCGATCAGTGCCGGAATGTTGAGGTAGCTCTGCGGCGACGGCGCCGGGCCGATGCAGACCGACTCGTCGGCCATGGCCACGTGCTTGAGGTTGCGGTCGACCGTGGAATGCACGGCCACCGTGCGGATGCCCAGGGTGTGGCACGCGCGCAGGATGCGCAGCGCGATCTCCCCTCGGTTGGCAATGACGACTTTGTCGAGCATGGCGTGCCCCTCAGCCGATCACGAACAGCGGCTGGTCGAATTCCACCGGCTGGCCGTTCTCGCCCAGGATGGCGACGATGGTGCCGGACTTGTCGGCTTCAATCGGGTTGAACATCTTCATCGCTTCGATGATGGCCAGGGTTTCGCCTTCCTTGACCTGCTGGCCAACGGTGACGAAGGCCGGCTTGTCCGGAGCGGCCGAAGCATAGAAGGTGCCGACCATCGGCGAGCGCAGCACGTGGCCTTCCGGCAGGGCCGGGCCCGGCTTGGCGGTGCCGCCGGTGGAGGCTTCGGTGGGCGACTGCATCGGCATGGCCGGGGCCGCCGGGGCGGCCGGCGCGGCGTACACCGGGGCCGCGACCGGCGCGGCGTAGCCGGCCACCGGGGCGCGCGACAGGCGCACGGATTCTTCGCCTTCCTTGATTTCGATTTCAGCCAGGTTCGACTCTTCCAGCAGGTCGATCAGCTTCTTGATTTTGCGCAGATCCATGAGGGCCTCTTGGGTTTCTATCTAGGTGAGGAGGGCGCCATGGGCGCCCGGTTCGACAATCAGGTGGCCGACAGCCGCAGCAGGGCCGCGTCCATCGCGTAGCGGTAGCTGTCGGCGCCGAAGCCGCACACCACGCCCACCGCCTTGTCGCTGAAATAGCTGTGCTGGCGGAACGGTTCGCGGGTATGCGGGTTGGACAGGTGGATTTCGATGAACGGCACCGCCACCGCCGCCAGCGCGTCGCGCAGTGCGACCGAGGTGTGGGTGAAGGCGGCCGGGTTGATCAGGATGAAAGCGGTTCCGTCGGCGCGTGCGGCCTGTACGCGGTCCACCAGCACGTGCTCGGCGTTGGATTGCAGGCTGTCCACGGCGTGGCCGGCGGCGCCCGCCTGGGCAGCCAGGGCCTGGTCGATGTCGGCCAGCGTGGTGTGCCCGTAGACCTCCGGCTCGCGCGTGCCGAGCAGGTTGAGGTTGGGGCCGTGCAGGACCAGCAGCTTCGCCATGGAATCCGATCAACGGGAAAGGGCGGCAGTCTGGCGGAACCTGAGGATGGTGTCCAGTTCGGCGAAGTTTGCGGCGTTTCAATCGTTTGTTTGAAATTCGCCGAGGCCCTTGTGGCCGTATGCGGCAGGGCGGATCAAGGCTGGCTGAACGTTGTCATCGGCGGCGATGGCAGCACGTACGCCGACAATGGCCCCGGAGGGGTAGATCCGCGCCATGCGGGGATGAATGTACCGCGCTCAGGTCTCCAGCGGCACCGTGGGCACCACGTTGGGAAAGACTTCTTCCAGCGCTTCGGTTCCGCCCGGTGGTGGCGCGGGCCAGTTGTAGGCGTTCACCGGCTGCGCCCGGTTGACCCACAGCGCGTAGTGCAGATGGTCGGCACGGCCATCGCCGGTGTTGGGGTGGATGAGGATGGTCAGGCCCAGGCTGTTCAGCTGCAGCCACGGCACCAGCACCGGCAGCAGGTCGTTGCGGAAACCGAAGTAGAACGAGGGCGTTACGTGCGGGCCGCGCGGCTGCAGGTTCCAGTTGCCCAGTTCCACCGGAAAGCGCTCGACCACCCAGCGCCGCAGCAGTGCCGCCTTCTGGTAGCTGTCTTCGTCGAAATAGATATGCGCGTGGTAGCTCTTGATCTCGGTATAGGCGCGTGGCCGGTCGGGCAGTGGCGTTTCGCCCGGGCGGACGCTGGCCGGTCGCGGTGTGGCTTCGCTCACCGTGTCCTGGCCCCAGGGGCTGTGCCCCTGCGCGGGCGGCGGCACGATCGGGCGGAAGCCGGGGCGGCCCGGCTCGGTGGTGTTGGGCGCGGCGCTGGCAGCGCCGCCGGCACTGGCGCTGGCCAGCCCGCCCACCGCCACTCCGGCGGACGCCAGCAGGCGCCGGCGCACCGGTGAGCCCAGGTCAGCCCGCTGCGCATCGTGATCATCGCCAGTGGGCAGCTGCGTGCCAGCATCGATGGGCATGTCCGGACTCCTGAAGGGGGGGCTGCCACGGTTGCGCAGCGCCTGGCGCCGGTCCAATAAGCAGGCAGCATCACCTCATGAGAGCCACGCCATGTGGCGTTGAGTTGCGTGGGCCAGCGGGCTAGGGTGGCGCTGTCGCCACTCCGCCTGTCTGCCATGACCGCTACAGACGCCCAGACCCAGCGCAAGCGTGCCGCCTTCCGCCAGCTGCATGCGCAGGGTTGCTTCGTGCTGCCCAACCCGTGGGACGTGGGCAGTGCGCGCTATCTGCAGCGGCAGGGGTTCCAGGCCCTGGCCAGCACCAGTGCCGGCTGTGCGTGGAGCGAAGGCCGGCCCGACGGCGCGGTCTCGCTGCAGGCCACACTGGACCATCTGCGCTTGATGGCTGCGGCCACTGATCTGCCCTTGAACGCCGACTTCGGCGATGGTTTCGGCGCAACCCCCGATGACGTGGGCCAGGCGGTGACCGCAGCGCTGGACACCGGCATTGCCGCACTGTCGATCGAAGACGCCAGCGGTCTGGCCGATGCACCGTTGCGCCCGCTGGATGAGGCCGTGCAACGCCTGCGCGCCGCACGTGCGGCCATTGATCGCGCCGCCGCCGATGTGCTGCTGGTGGGGCGCGCAGAGAACTTCTTCGTGGGCGTGCCGGATCTGGACGATACGCTGCGGCGCCTGCGTGCCTACGCGGCCGCCGGTGCCGACGTGCTGTACGCACCGGGCATCACCACGGTCGAACAGATCCAGGCAGTGGTGGCCGCCGCGGACGGCACGCCGGTGAACCTGCTGGTGGGTGGGCCGACGGCGCTTACGTTGCGGGACATCGCGGCGCTGGGCGTGCGCCGGGTCAGCCTGGGCGGCGCGCTGGCCCGCGCGGCGTGGGGAGGATTGATGCAGGCCACCGACTCACTCGTGCGCGAGGGCCGCTTCGATGGGCTGCAGCAGGCCGCTGCCGGCGCCGCTCTGAACGACCTGTTCCGGTCGTAGCGGTCTATGCGAGGGACGCGGTAGATCCACGCCATGCGTCGATGGGGGCGCGCGCTGGGGTCGGAGCCCTTCGCTGCGCGAAGGAATCCGACCCCAGGGTCAGATCCCGTTGCCCCGCAACGGGCTCTGACCCCACGGTTTGATCAGAACCGCGCGGTGGCGCCGACGAAGAAGGTGCGTGCGCCGCCGTCGTAGTTGTTGCCTTCGTCGATGGTGGACACATCACCCACGTTCAGCACGCCGGCACGCAGGGTCAGGTTCTCGTTCACGTCGAAGCCGGTGACCAGGTCCCACGTGGTGTAGGCCTTGGCGAAGGTTGCGCTGGTGGCCGACACCAGCTGCTTGCCGATGTGCTGCGCACTGGCATTGAGCGACCAGGCATCGGTCACCTGCCACTCCAGCGAGGTGTTGGCGGTCAGTTCCGGTACCACCAGCAGGGTGGCGCCGGTGGTGCGGTTCTTCGATTCGAGCATGCGCGTGGCATTGGTGGTCCAGCTCAGGCGCTCATGCAGCGGCACGGTCACGCTGGCTTCCACGCCGCGGGTGCGCGCCTTCTGAATGTTCTGCGCCACCGTCCACCAGTAGCCGTTGACGAAGCTGGTGGTCTGGCCGGGAATCTGGCTCAGCGGCACCTGCTCGATCTTGTCGTCGAAGTTGGTCAGGAAGTAGGTGGCCGACGCCGACCAGCCACCCTGGTCGTAGCCCAGGCCCAGCTCGTAGTTGGTGCTGGTTTCCGGTTCCAGGTTCGGGTTGCCGGCCATGTAGCAGCCGCGCGTGCCATCGGCATTCACCGACGTGCTGCTCCAGCCTTCCACGGTCAACGCGCGGCAGCCGTTGCCACCGGACTGGGTGGCCGCGCCGGCGGTGCCCTGCTTCAGGTTGGGCGCGCGGAAGCCCTTGGAAATGCCACCACGTACGGTCCACGCATCGGCCGGGTGCCACACGCCGTAGATGCGCGGGCTCAGGTTGTCGTCGTAGTTTTCAGTGTTGTCCCAGCGCAGGCCCAAGGTCAGCACGAAGCGCTCGTGCAGGGTGATGTGGTCTTCGGCGAACAGCGCCCACGAATCGGCCTCGCTGGTGGGGCTGATGCGGCCGCTGCCGGTCCAGGTCACCGGCACGGTACCGATCGTGTCGCTGTTTTCCAGCTCCTCGCGCTTCCATTGCCCGCCCACGTTCAGGCTGTGCTCGAAGCCCCAGTGGAAGCCGGTGGTGAAGGCGGTATCGAAGACGGTTTCCTTCGAGTGGTTGCCCACCGTGCTGCCCTTGTCTTCGTAATCGTTCTGCACCAGCGTGGTCTTGGACGTGCTGGCATCGCCGTACTTGCCGTCATGGCTGAGCACGTAGCCGGTCTGCACCAGCTTGGACAGGCCCCAGCTGCTGACCGCGCCGGCGCCGCTGTTGCGCTGGGTGCCGCGCGAGGCTTCCACGCCCACGCTGTGGTTGTCGTTCACCCGCCAATGGAACTGCACGTTGGCATTTTCCGCCTTGTTGCCGGGCGTCTGCCGCGCGCCGCGGTCCGATTCGCGGTCGGTCACGTTGGCGCCCACGCGCACGCCCAGGTTCTGGGTGAGCGGGCCGCTGAACAGCGCGCCCATCTGCGTGGTGTTGCCGCGCGTATCCGAATCGGGCTTGCTGTAGTTGAAGGTGGCCGAGCCGCCCCAGTGGTCGGCGATCTTGCGGGTGATGATGTTGATCACACCGCCCATCGCGTCCGAACCGTACAGCGAGGACATCGGTCCGCGCACCACTTCGATGCGTTCGATCATGTCCGGCGACAGCCAGTTCAGATCCTGCGGGCCCAGGTCATCGCGGTAGTTCACGCCGGCCGAGCTGCCCTGGCGGCGGCCGTCGATCAGGATCAGCGTGTACTGCTCGGGCAGGCCGCGCAGGCGGATCTTCGACTGCGCACCGGACAGCGCATAGCCGCCGGTCACGCCGGGCACGGTGCTCAGCAGCTGGCCGATGCTGCTGACCGGCTTGCGCTCGATCTCCTCGCGGGTGATCACGCTGATGCTTGCAGGGGCATCCTTGATCCACTGCTGGGCACCGGTGGCGGTGACCACCACGGTGTCCAGCTGGCGCGCCGAGGAGGCATCGGCGCTGGCATCAGCATGGGCATGGGCGGCCAGCGCCAGACCGATCGCGGCGGTCAGGGTGGCAATGGAACGGCGGCAGTTCGGTGAGGCGTGCGACATCGCGCAGGTGCTCCTGTAAGAGGGTCCACTGGCGATGGCTGGGACGTCCGTGTGTGGGGGTTTCAGTATTCCTTAACAATCGTATCACGAATCATTCGCATTTGATGCGGGGCGATACACAAGGCCACGATCGGCCCTGTGGGGTGTCAATCCAGCTGAAATCAGCGTCCTGCCATGAGCACTGGTGGAAACATGGGCATTAGTTACTATTGGTAACTTATTCCATGTTCGAGTGTCTTTCATGCACAGCCTTATCGTCGTTGCTCACCCTGAGCCCCACTCGCTTACCCACGCGGTGGCCGCACGCATCAGCGATGCGATTGCGAGCACTGACGCCCGCAACAGCGTGACCGTGGCTGATCTTGCCAGCGAGGGATTTGATCCCCGTTTCAACGCCGATGACATGGCCCTGTTCCGGCAGAGTGGGGCAGTGCCCGCTGACGTCGCTGCCGAGCACGCACGACTGGATGCCGCCGATACGCTGGTGCTGGTCTACCCGCTGTACTGGTGGTCGTTCCCGGCCCTGCTGAAGGGTTGGATCGACCGTGTGTTCACCCAAGGCTGGGCGTATGCCGACGGTGCCGATGGCAAGGTGGAAAAGAAACTGCAGCGCCTGCAGGTGCATCTGGTCGGCCTGGGGGGCGCCGGCGCGGAGATGATCGAACGCCGCGGCTATGGGGCGGCCATGAAGACACAGATTGATATGGGCATCTTCGACTACTGCGGTGCCACGGTGCGTTCTTCCAACCTGCTGCTCGATGCTGACAGCGGCCAGGGCCAGGCACATCTGCAGACCGCTGCGGCCATCGGCCGTACCATAGGCACACCCACGCCGTGATGTAGAGCCGCTGCATGTCCACCGCCGCCACACCCACCCGCCGCCGGATGTCACGTGAACAGCGCGGCCGCCAGTTGCTGGATGTGGCCTGGGCATTGGTGGGCAGCGAGGGCACCGATGCACTCAGCCTGGGGCGGCTGGCCGAAGCGGCGGGCGTGACCAAGCCGGTGGCGTACGATCATTTCATCACCCGCAATGGCCTGCTGGCTGCACTGTATGCCGACTACGATCAGCGACAGACGGCGGTGTTCGAGGCGCGCATCGGCGCGGCGCCCGCGTGGCTGGCCGAGCGGGCGCGGGCCATTGCATCGGGCTACATCGACTGTGTGCTCTCGCAGGGCAGCGATATCCAGGCGATTCTTGCCGCGTTGGCTGGCTCGCCCGAACTGCGCGACGTTCGCCATCGTTACCAGCAGGACTTCGTCGACCAGTGCGCGCAGTGGTTGGGTCCGTTTGTAGTCGATGGCAAGGTGCCCGTGGCTGGGCGCTGGGCGATCCTGGGTGCTGCCGAGGCGCTGTCCGAGGCCGTGGCCGGCGCCGCACTGCCGCAAGCGGACGCAGAATCCGAACTGCAACGGCTGATCGTGGACATCGTCACGCGCGCATCGTAGCGCCGAGCCTGCGCCTCGCTCTTCGTAGAGTCGAGCTTGCTCGACTGCTCTCCTTCACCCGCAGTCGAGCAAGCTCGACTCTACCTGGCTTGCCGTCGAGCACGCTCGACGCTACCCAATCTGCAACATTGCACGGGTATAACGACCTGCTGTTGGCGGCATCGCCGCCGCTCGCACTGCAGGAACCCTCATGACCCAATCTCCCTCGCGACGTTGGCTGCGCCCGTCGCTGCTGGCCATGGTGGCCGCTCTGGCCGCATGCCAGCCCGTCGCGCGCGGCGACGCGCCGCTGGCCGGGACCACCCGGCCGCACAACGTGATCGTGATGATCAACGATGGCGCCGGCTGGGGCACCTGGGATGCTGCCGCTTACTGGCAGTACGGCAGTCGCGAGGGCGCGCCCTACGCGCAGTTCCCGCAGCGCCTGGGCGTGACCACGTTCCCGTTGAATGCCAGCAGCCAGCCCACCCGCGATGCCGCGCAGACCATCGGCTACGACCCATCGCGCGCCTGGAGTGCCACCGCCGTACCCGCCACCGACCTGCCGTTCGAGGGATACCAGTACCTGGCCGCCGTGGCCACCGACAGTGCAGCGGCAGGCACCGCATTGTCTTCCGGGGTGAAGACGTACAACAGCGCGATCAACTTCAGCAACGACGGCATGCCGGTGGACTTCAACACGCTGCGCGCCAAGCGCCTGGGCATGGCCACCGGCGTGGTCACTTCGGTGCCGTTCGCGCATGCCACGCCCGCGGCGTTCGCGGCGCAGAACGAATCGCGCAACAGCTACCACGCCATTGCCCACCAGATGCTGGCGCAGGGCCACATGGATCTGGTGATGGGCACCGGCGGCCCCGGCTACAGCGTGGACGGCAGGCCCTGCGTGGACGGCCTGGATGCGGTCGCCGCCGAGGGCTGCCAGAACCCCTGGGAATGGGTGTCGCAGCAGGATTGGCAGCAGCTGCAAGCGGGCACGCCGATTGCCGGCAATCCGGCGGGTGCGTGGCGACTGATCCGCAGCAAGGATGAATTCGCCGCCTTGGCCGCCGGCCGCCTGCCCAGTGATCGCCCGCTGATCGGCGTGCCGCAGGTCGCCAACACGCTGCAGCAGGCGCGGCAGCTGGCCGTGGTCGGGCGCGACGCGGCTACACCTTCCGGGGTGAAGAAGATCGACAGCGTGCCCGACCTGGCCACCATGACCCGGGGTGCGTTGCAGTTCCTGCAGCAGCGCTCGCCGAAGGGCCTGTTCCTGATGGTGGAAGGTGGGGCCACCGACTGGGCTGCGCACACCAGCGCGTGTGGTACCGAGTGGCACTACGGCGCCTGCACCGACCAGCCGCAGTTCGGCCGTCTGATCGAGGAAACGGTGGAGTTCAACGATGCGGTCGCCGCGGTGGTCGACTGGATCGAACGTAATGGCGGTTGGGAACGCAACCTGCTGATCATCACCACCGACCACGACAACAGCATGCCGATGGGCCCGGATGCGCAGCAGGTGGCGTTCCAGCCAGTACGCAACAACGGCCGCGGGCAGCTGCCGGGCATGAGTTTCCGCCCCACCGGCAACCATTCCAATGGGCTGGTGCCGCTGTGGGCCAAGGGCAACGGCGCCGAAGGCCTGGCCCGGCGCGTGCGCGGCGTCGATGCCGGCTACCGCCAGCACGTGGGCTGGAATCACGGCAGCTACATCGACAACACCGACGTAGCGTTGGCCGTGCAGGAAGCCCTGAGCCGCTGACTTCGCTCTTCGTAGAGTCGAGCTTGCTCGACTGCTTTTCGCTTCTTGTAGAGTCGAGCTTGCTCGACTGCTCTTCGCGCTTTGTAGAGTCGAGCTTGCTCGACTGCTCTTCGCGCTTTGTAGAGTCGAGCTTGCTCGACTGGACTGCCAAAAGCAGTCGAGCATGGCTCGACTCTACAAAGCACGGCAGTCGAGCAAGCTCGACTCTACGGAAGTCCTGCGCCCAGCAGGTGCGGCGCTACCGGATCAGCGCCAAGTACGCAGTCACGCTCAGCAGTGACAGCACGGTCGTCCCCAGCACCGTCGCCGCGGTCGTCGCGGCCTCGCGCCGATGGAACTCGGCCAGCATGAATGGCCCGGTGCCGGTGGGCAGCGCGGCCAGCAACACCGCTGCATGTACCAGCGGTGTGGGCAGCGCAAACACCTGGGTGGCCAGCAGCCACACCAGCAGCGGCTGCAGCAGCAACTTGGCAGCCCCCAGGCCCAGTGCGCTGTGTGCGGCCCCGGCGGCAACGTTGCGGCGCTCTCCCAGGAACAGGCCCAGTGCGATCAAGGCGCAGGGCGCTGCGGCGCTGCCCAGCAGCTTCAGGAAGGCGTCCACTGGCCCGGGCACGGCCAGACCAGTTGCCATCGGCACGATACCCAGCGCCGGTGCCAGCAGCAGCGGGTTGCGCGCCAGCGATCGACTGACCTTCCACAACAGATGGTGCAGGCGCTGTTCCCGCTGCAGGCCCGCTTCGATCAGGATGATGGCCACGGCGAACAGTACGCAGACCGTCAGCAGGGTGGCGACCAGGGTTGGTGCCAATGCGTCCGGTCCCAGCACCGCTGACGCCAGTGGAAAGCCCATGAAACCGGTGTTGGCGTAAGCGGCATTCAGGCCATCGATGCTGGCATCGGCCAGGGCATGGCCGCCGCGTCGGCGCAGCAGCACCGTGGCCGCGAACACCAGCGCCGTGCCGATGCCGAAGCTGAGTAGGAAGCCGGGGTGCCAGAGGTCGCGCCAGTGCGCGTGGGCCACCACGTCGAACAGCAGCGCAGGCAGGGCAAGGTAGACGACGAACCGGTTCAGTTCACTGGTGGAATGCGGGCCCAGGGCGCCGCTGCGGCGCGCCACCCAACCCGCGAACACCAGGGCGAAGATGGGAAGCACGATCGCCAGGACAGACCACATGGCGGCTTGAAAGAGGGGAGGGGCTACAAGGCTACGCAGCGCCATCCATACCTTCCAATGCTTTCTTTGGCATTCGGCGATACCCTTTGTGCATGATCGACATCCGCCCGTTGCGCTATTTCCTGGCCGTGGCCGATACCCTGCACTTTGGCCGTGCGGCCGAGCGCCTGCACGTCACACAGCCCCCGCTCAGCCGGCAGATCGCGGCGCTGGAACGCTCGCTGGGCGTGGCACTGTTCGAGCGCGATTCGCGCCATGTGCGGCTGACCCCGGCCGGCCAGCGCTTCCGCGATGATGCGCGTGCCGTGCTGGCGTCACTGCAGCAGGCCTGCCACACGGCGCGGCAGATCGACGCCGGTGAACAGGGCGAACTGCAGGTCGGTTTCATGATGCACGCCGCCCACAGTTCGGTGCCGCCCTTGGCGCGCCGGTTCATGGCAGCCTGCCCGCAGGTTCAGCTACGCCTGCGCGAGGCACTGCCGTTCCCGCTGCTGGACGGGGTGCTCAGTGGCGAGCTGGATGCAGGCATCGGGTTCGCGCCCGCAGCAATGCGCGGTCTGCAGATGCAGCCATTGCTGCAGGAGCCGTTGTGCGTGGTGGTGCCGCAGGACCACCGCTTGGCGCGGCGGCGTCAGGTGGCCGTGGCTGCGCTGGCCGATGAAGGCCTGATCACCGCGCCCGCCGAGGTGGTGCCGACGCTGCGCGAAGCGATCGACGCGTGCTTCCGCGCCGCAGGGCTGGAACCGCGGATACGTCTGGAAGTGCAGTTGCAGCAGAGCATCGTCAGCCTGGTGGCGGAAGGGTTGGGCATCGCGCTGGTGCCGGCGTCGCTGCGCCGGCTGGGGGTGCCTGGCGTTGCATTCGTGGGGCTGAAGGATGCCCCGCAGGTGCAGCAGGTCCTGTTCTGGCGTGATGGCAACCGCAATCCTGCATTGGCGCGTCTGCTGGCGTGCATCACCGCCACGTAGCGTCGAGCTTCGCTGTCTGTAGAGTCGAGCCATGCTCGACTGCTCTTCGCTCTATGTAGAGTCGAGCCATGCTCGACTGGACCGCCAGAAGCAGTCGAGCATGGCTCGACTCTACAACTCACGGCAGTCGAGCAAGCTCGACTCTACTGGTCCCTACCGCAGCAGGGTGACTTGCTGCCCGGCGCGGTCGAATGCTTCGACCAGCAGCGATGTCTGGCGGATCGCATCCACTTCGGCAAACAACGCCTGCAGCGCCGCTACCGGGCGCGCGGTCGGTGCCGCCACGGCCTGGGCGATGGAAGTGAACCGGTCAGCCAGCACGCGGTGGCCGGGATGCTGCGCTGCCCAGGCCTGCAATGGCTGGCGCACGCCTGCAGCCGCGTCCAGGCGCTGCTGGGCGAACAAGGCAATGGCGGCGGCGGATGTGTCGGCACGCTCGATGCGTGCATGCTGCAACGCACGGCTGAGAAACAGATCGTAGGCGGCGCCGCGGCCCACCGCGACGCGCATGCCATGGCGATCAAGATCGGCCACCTGCTGCGCGGGGCTGTCATCCCGCACCAGGTAGGTGCCTTCAATTTCCACATAGGGCGCGCTGAAGGCGATGCGATCGGCGCGCGCTGGATCGACCGCCAGGAAGGCCAGGTCCCAGTCATCAGCAGCAGCGGCCGCCACGACCGACGCGGCGGCGTCATGGCAAGTGAAATGCGGCGCGACCGCCAGCCGTTGCGCCAGCGCCGTGGCCAGTTCCACCGAGGGGCCACGCGGCGCCGATGCGTCGCCTTGGGCCAGCACCGGGTTGCCCAGGTTGATGGCGACTCGCAGATGGCCACGCGGTGCCAACGCTTCACGGTAGTCGATCAGGGGCATGGGCAGTTCCGCAGTGAATCGGAGTGCCAGCATGACAGCAAGGCCGTGCGTCCGGTGTGCTCAACCACGTGCAGCAAAGGTCCCGTGGAAGCCCAACGGCACCGCGTATGGCAGCCAGGCCTGCGCCAGTGGCCCATCGCCAACGTGGCGCGCATCCAGTACGGCAATGCCGCTGCGCTGCTGTACCGGGTCCAGCAGGGTGCCGACCAGCCAGCCATCATCGGCACTGCGGCTGCCCGGGCGCGGCACGAAGACGTGTTCTTCGGCCAGGATATCGGTGCCGTAGCGCCACAGTTGGCGCCGGCCACGGTCCACGTCGAACGCGGCCACCGCATTGAAGTACGGCGCGGTGGCTTCACCGGCAATGGTGGGTGCATACAGACGGGCGCCGCGGGTGCTGGGCGTACGCGCATCGAACAGCGGGAACTCTACCGTGCTGATGCCGGTGTCCTGCCAGCGCGCCTGCGTGCGGCGCAGGTCCAGGTGCAGCTCGACCAGGGTGGTATGGCCATTCACTGCGTGCGCGCCATCGCCGGCCATGGCTTCCTTCATGGGTGAACGCGCCTCGTTGATGTCGTCGCGGCGCACGGCGCGCACCACGATGCCGCCGTCACGGGCGTAGGCATCACCGAAGTGGTAGATGGCTGCGAACGGCGCCTCGAACCACTGCGCCTTGTCAGGGCTGTTCTTGTCCACCACGGCAATGCGCGCTGCACGCTGCGGGGCGAAGGCCATGCGCTCGAAGAAGCTGCCGCCGCTCTGCTTGAAGTCGAACGGGGCCAGTACGAACACCAGGTGCTGGTCGGTCATGGTGAACGCGTGCAGGTAGCCGTATTCGGGCGTCTGGATCACGTTGGCGCTGCACAGCTGGCCGTCCTTGCCCAGGTGCCACACCAGCAGTGCAGAACCGCCTACCAGACTGATCGAGCCGAAGTTCCACAGACTGCCGTCGCGGTCGGGCAGGGGGTGGGCCGAAAAAGGCATGGCTGCCAGATCGGGGCGCCAGGTGACCGGTCCGATCGTGTCCAGGGTGTCCGGGTGTACTTCGAAGGCCGAACCGGCCTCGCACAGCGCGAACAGCCGCCCGTTCAATGTCACCACCGAGGTGTTGGCGGTGTTGGCGTCATCGTTGTTGCGTACCGGCTGGGTGTCCGGAACGCTGGTGCCTGCGGCCGGGTACAGGAAGCGACCGGCCTTCTGTTCACGGGTGAACTTGGGCGTGGCCACCATCCGCGCGTGATGGGTCAGGCTGCCATCGCCATTGAAGCGCCAACCGTGCACCATGCCGTCGCCGTCGAACCAATGGTCGTAGCGCAGGCCATTGCGCTCGGTCCATGCCGGACCATTGCGGTACAGCGTGCCTGCCAGGCCTGCCGGCAGGCGGCCCTGCAGGTCGACCGTGGCCGGGCCCAGGGTTTCGCTGCTGACCCCCCGCCATCCAAGCAGCCAGGGGTGGTCATGCAGTCCCTGCGCGAACTGCGCCGGGTCGTTGGCGAAGGCCGGTGCGCTGCGCAGGGCGGTGGCACCCACGGCCAGGCCGGCAGCACTGCTGAGCAGGGTACGGAGGAAGCGACGACGGTCCATGGCGATTCTCGGGCGGGGGTCAGCGCAGGGTGATGTCGATCGCAGTGCCGGTGGCCGGCACCGTGAAGCGGGCCTCGTCGAAGGTCGGCTTGCGCATCACGTTGGGGTTGTTGCTGAAGCCGTAGCCTTCCACCGGCATGCCGACCAGGTTGGTGTCCAGCTTGCCGTTGTCGTTCTCGTCGTGGGTCAGCAACACGGCGTAGCTGCCCGCCGGCAGGTCCTTGAAGGTGAACTGCAGGTGGTCGCCGCTCGGCCTGGCCTGCGCCGCTTTCAGCGGGGCCGCCTTGCCGTCCCAACCGTCGGCACTGTTCACCAGGGCTGCCCGCACGGTGCCGGTCTGGGCGCGGATGCCCTGCACGTTCAAGGTCAGGTCGGCAGCCGATGCGCTGGCGGCCAGGGTCAGGCAGGCGAGGGTGGTGCTGAGCAGTGCGGTGCGGATCATGGCGGTAGGCTCCAGGGGCGGTAGGTCTGCAGTCTGGGCGCGGGCCGGGCCAGGGTTCAGGGCCAGTGGTCATCGATTCGACGTGCCAGAAGTCACTTTCTGCGCCTACCCCATTGCCGGCATACCCTGCCGACCGGCAGCATGCGGCCATGCCTGCATTCTTCCGCCACCTGTTGCGTCCCCTCAGCCTGGCGGGTCTGCTGACCATCGTCGTGGTCGGTCTGACCCTGGACATCCACGGTGCCGGTGCCGGCGCGCGCTGGTGCGCGCTGGGCCTGTTCCTGCTGCTGTTCGCGCTGCATTCGCAGCTGCCCACCCGGCATGGCGTGCGCCTGCTGGCGGCGGTGCTGCAGACCGGGCTGGCCGTGGCCATGGTGGCGCTGGAGCCGCGTACCGGCACCGCGCCCATTCTGCTGGTGGCGCTGGTGGCGCAACTGGGCGAACACTGGCCGCCGCGCGTGGTGCTTGCCCTGGCCCTGCCGGCCAACCTGGCCATGTATCTGGTGTTGAAGCACGTCGGGTTCTCGCAGCCGTTCATGGTGGTGCTGCTGTACAGCGGCTTCCAGGCCTTCGCCGCACTTACCGCCCACTACGCGCGCAGCAGTGCGCTGGCGCGCGACGCGCTGGCCCGGGTCAACGCAGACCTGTTGGCCACGCGCGCGCTGTTGGCCGACAGTGCGCGCGATGCCGAACGGCTGCGCCTGGCCCGCGAACTGCACGACGTGGCGGGGCACAAGCTGACGGCCATGCGCCTGAACCTGCGCGCGCTTGCCGCCGACGAACGGGTGGCGGGGCTGGAGGGGCTGCGCATGGCCGAGCAGTTGTCCGGCGAGCTGCTGGCTGACATCCGCCAGGTGGTGCAGTCCATGCGTGATGATCGCGGGCTGGACCTGGCCACGGCGTTGCATGCGCTGGCCGCACCGTTCCCGCGTCCGCGCCTTCAGGTGCAGATCGCCGAAGGCTTGCGCGTGACCGATCCGCAGGTGGCCGAAGCGGTGCTGCGGCTGGTGCAGGAAGCACTGACCAATGCCGCGCGCCATGGCGATGCAGCCACTGTCTGGTTGCAGGTGAGTGAGGAGGATGCGCAGTTGCAGATCGATATCCGTGATGATGGCCAGCGTGCCGAACGCATCCGCGAAGGCAACGGCATTGCCGGCATGCGCGAGCGCCTGGCCGAAGTTGGTGGGCGCCTGCAGCTGGCACGTACCGAGAGCGGCGGCATGCACCTGCTCGCGCGGTTGCCGGCATGACGGCTCTGGCGGTGCGGGTGGCGCTGGCCGACGATCAGGCGCTGGTACGTGCAGGTCTGCGGGCGCTGCTGCAGGGCTTGGGGGTGCAGGTGGTGCTGGAAGCAGAAGACGGCCAGGCGCTGCTGGATGCCTTGGCCGTGCAGCCGGTCGATGTGGTGCTGAGCGATATCCGCATGCCGGGCCTGGACGGGATTGAAGCCTTGCGGCAACTGCGCGCGCGTGGCGACGCAACCCCCTGCCTGCTGCTGACCACCTTCGATGAAAGCGATCTGCTGCTGCGTGCCAGCGAGGCGGGTGCGCAGGGCTTTCTGTTGAAGGATGCCGCTCCGGCCGATCTGCGCGATGCCATCGAGCGCGTCGCCGCAGGTGAGACCCTGCTGCTGCCGGTCAGTACCGAGCCGGTGCGGGCGCGCTACCGGTTCCATGACCAGGCACCGCCCAACGATACGTTCGGCGAGCGCGAGGTCGCGATCCTGCGCCTGCTGGCCGGTGGCTACAGCAACAAGGAAATCGCGCGCAGCCTGTTCCTGGCCGAAGGCACGGTGAAGAATTACGTGTCCACCATCCTGGACAAGCTGGGGACCCGCGACCGTACCCGCGCGGTGCTGAAGGCGATTACCCTGCGCATCATCTGAAGCGAACTGACGTAGCGATGAACCCTGTCATGCATGTCGAGATTCCGGTGGCCGACCTGGCCCGTGCCATCGCGTTCTACCAGCGCTGGCTGCAGGTGGTGATCGATGCCCCGGTGCCGGTGCATGACTGCATGATGGCCTACCTGCCGTTCGACGATGACGCCGGCGGCGCCAGCCTGGCCCTGGTGCAGGGAGCGGACTATCGGCCCTCGGAGCAGGGGGCGCGCATCTACATCGGTGCCGATGACCTGGACGCCAGCCTGGCCCGTGCGCTGCAGGCGGGCGCCACGCTACGGTTCGGCCCCGCCCAGACCGGTGGGTGGCACGTGGCGGAGATCGCCGACAGCGAAGGCAACCGTATTGCCGTGCAGGCCCCGGCAGCCTGACGCCCGGTTACGAGGCAGCGGACTGCCATCGCTGCAACCACCCTGCAATGGCGGGGTCCAGTCGCGCATCGTCGGGAAGCCGCACCCCGAAGCGATCCTGCAGGACCTGCCGCACATCGGCCACATCGCGCAGCGCCCGCTTCTGCGGCGTCTGGCCGTGGCGGTACTCGGTGTAGTTGCCGCTGCCGATGGTGCGGCGCCAGTTCGGGCCGGTCAGCGAAGCACGCAGCTCGCCCGGGAAACTGGAGTGCGGGTGCGTGCACACGTACCAGTTGCCCACTTCGTTGTCGGCCGCCGCCGGTGAGGCCAGGTCGAAGCGATACAGCGAACGCCAGTCATCGCCGCTGCTGGCGGCCAGCAGGAAATCGCCATTGTCCAGCCGCTGCAGCCGATAGCGCTCGTGCGGCGTGTCCTGCACGGCGCTCTCGCGCAGGCGCAGCGGTACGGTCGGGGTCAGGCTGCCAAAGCCGGTATCCACCAGCCAGTCCTCGTCATCCAGGCGTACCCGGATCAACAAATGGGTACGCGGGGTCAGTTCGCCGTCGCCGGCCGACAGCAGCACGCGCGCGCTCAGCGGGTGGGCATCGAAACCCAGCGCTTGCAGCAGCGCCAGGAAGGCGCCGTTGAGCTCGAAGCAGTAACCGCCGCGCTGGGCGTGCAGCAGCTTGCGCTGCACGCTGTCCAGATCGATCGGCACCGCATCGCGCAGCAGGCAGGTCAGCGTCTCGAAGGGTACGTGGGCGTTGTGGCGCTGCTGCAGCTCGGCCAGCCCAGCAAGGGTGGCCGACGGCGTGGCCTGCAGCTGCAGGCGTTGCAGGTAGTGGGGGACATCGAGCGTGGTCATCACGGCACCGGGTGGGGCACAGAACCCTACTGTGCAACCGCAACCGGGGTTGAGGTCAAGCGGCAGGGCCGTGTCATTCCCCCGTCGTCTGTGGCCGGTACAAAGACCGCGACCGCCGGTGCCGCGATGGCCGCCGAAACAAGGGCTAAAGTCCCGACGATCCGGGCCGATACAGGTGCGTCCTTCTGCCTGGAGTCTGTCATGTTGATCGCGGTGCCCCGCCTCCGATCCCTGCGCACCCGCCTGGATGGTCTGCGCTCGGCGTTTCCTGGCGTGCTGCGCTGGCTGCAGCCGCATCGGCTCAGCGTCGCCAACAAGCTGAAAGCCACCCTGTGGGTCTGCGGCCTGGGCCTGGTGGCCATCGCTGGGGTGTATGCCTGGACCGGCCACGCCAGCGCACAGGCCGCACGCACGCAGGCCAGCTACCAGCGTGGCAGCGACCTGGCCGCAGCGCTGGCCACCCGTGTGGCCGAGGCGCGTCGCCTGCAGACACAGTATGCACGCAGTTTCGACGATGCCGACCGCAGCCAATTGCTGGTCACGCAGCAGTCGCTGCAACGCGACCTGCAGGCGCTGCGTGCGCAACCCATGGACGCTGGCCGGCGCAAGGCACTGCAGTCTCTGGCGGAGGCCGTGGACGGCTTCTCCGACGGCATCACGGCGCTGTTCGCGCGTGTTGACGAGATGGGACGGGGCGAGGCGGGCTTGGCCGCGCAGCTGCAGCAGGCTGCCGATACGCTGCAGGCGGCGGTGGCGGCGCAGCAGCGTCCCGCGCTGGAGCTGCATGTCCAGAAGATGCGCCGGCAGGAGGCGCTGCTGCTGCTCGATGGCGACTCCACCCATGCAGACCGCGCAAGCGAAGAGAAACTACCTTTCGACCTCGCCTTGGTCGGGTTGCCGGCCGATGCCCAGGAACGTCTGCGCAGCGCCATGGATGCCTATCAGGCCACGTTGCTGGGCTATACCGCCGCGCGGGTCGGCCTGGACGTGGAAGCGCAGTCCCTGCTGGATACCGCCGCCGCCGTGGCGCCGGCAGTGGCCACGTTCCAGGAAGCACAGCGGGCCGCACTGGCGCAGGTACAGTCCCGCCAGCAACGGGGCGCACGCACCATGGGCGCGTTGTTCGCGTTCACCCTCGTGCTGGTTGCGGGCGTGCTGATCACCAGCCTGGTGCTGGTCCTGCGCGCCGTACGCCGCCCGATCCAGGACACGCTGCGCTTCGCCAGCGACATCGCCGACGACCGCCTGGATACCACGCTGCGCGTGCACAACGACAGCGATGAGATCGGCCAGCTGGCACAGCGGCTGATCCACATGCAGCAGCGGCTGCGCGCACGGATCGAAGACGAGCGTTCGGTCGCGCGTGGCAATACCCGGGTGCGCCAGGCGCTGGACAGTGCACAGACCGGTTTGATGGTGATCGACGCCGAGGGCCGCGTGGCCTACGCCAACCCGGCGCTGCTGCAGCTGCTGGCGCTGCAGATCGACACCCTGGTGGGCAGTGATGCCGCGCGCCTGCATCCGGCGATGGTCGGCCTGGCCGGCGCACGCCGCCGCGAGGAGCACGAGATCGCGCATGCGGGCGTGCGCTATCAGCTGATCGCCAACGCCATTGTCGACGACGGGCACTTCCTTGGGGTGGCGGTGGAATGGCGCAGCCGTGCGCTGGAAACTATGCTGGAAACCGAGGTGGCGGCACTGGTCGATGCCGCTGCGCACGGCGACCTGCACGGCCGCATTGCACTGGAAGGCAAGCAGGGTTTCGTACGGAC
The DNA here is from genome assembly GCF_010894375.1 of Stenotrophomonas sp. B1-1. Lineage (NCBI taxonomy): Bacteria > Pseudomonadati > Pseudomonadota > Gammaproteobacteria > Lysobacterales > Lysobacteraceae > Stenotrophomonas > Stenotrophomonas sp. B1-1. Next base: position 75,521 of record NZ_JAAIUZ010000019.1, read on the forward strand.
CCTGTCCACCAGCATCAACCATCTTCTGGCCACCTTTGAGACCAACCTTGCCGACCTGCAGGCGCTGCTGGCGGCATTGGCGCGCGGCGACCTGAGCGTGCGCATGGAAGGCGAACTGCAAGGCGTTTTCGCACGCATGCGCGACGATGCCAATGCCACCGTTGGCCAGCTTGGGCGCATCGTCACCCGCATCCAGCAGGCCACCGCACAGCTGGATCTGGGCGTTGGCGAAATCGTCTCCGGCCACCACGATCTATCGCAACGGACTGAACAGCAGGCGGCCAACCTGGAAGAGACCGCCGCCTCCCTGCATGAGCTGACAGACACCGTTGGCCGCAACGCCGATGCCGCCGGCCGCGCCGACGCGCTGGTGCAGAGCGCGGCAGCCGTGGCGGCGCGCGGCGGCCAGGCAGTCGGTCAGGTGGTGGCAACCATGCACGGCATCAGCGCAGCCTCGCGCCGTATCGGCGACATCACCCAGTTGATCGACGGCATCGCCTTCCAGACCAACATCCTGGCACTGAACGCCGCAGTTGAAGCCGCGCGTGCTGGCGAGCAGGGCCGCAGCTTCGCAGTGGTGGCCTCGGAGGTGCGCCTGCTGGCCCAGCGCAGTGCCGAGGCGGCCAAGCAGATCAAAGCGCTAATCGAAGATTCGGTCACCCGCGTTGGCCGGGGCAATGCGTTGGCTGAGCAGGCCGGCACCACGATGGGCGATATCGTCGGCAGCGTGCAGCAGCTGGCTGAACTGCTCGCCGGCATCCGCAGCGCATCGCAGGAACAGCACGCCGGCATCGCGCAGGTGAACCAGACCATCGTGCAGATGGAATCGAGTACGCAGCGTAATGCCACTCTGGTGGAAGAGGCGGGCGCCTCCACGGCGCAGATGCAGGCACAGGTACAGGCCCTGGCCGAAGCGGTATCGGCGTTCCGCCTGCAGCCGCAGCGGCGCCCACGCGCGGCCGCTTGATCGCCTTCGCCGGGCAAGGCCCGGCGTTACCGGGAAGCGCCGGGCCATGCCCGGCCGATCGACTCAGTACACGTCGCGGCGGTAGCGCCCGTTCTCCAGCAGCGTTTCCACGGCATCGTCGCCCAGCGCGGCACGCAGCACCTGGTCCACGCCTTCGGCCATGCCCTGCAGCGAACCGCAGACGTGGATCACCGCACCGCGTGCCAGCCACGCTTGCAGTTCGCCGGTTGCCGCCTGCAGCCGGTGCTGCACGTAGCCGCCACCGTCGGCATCGCGCGAGAATGCCAAGTCTACCCGTGCAAGATGGCCGTCGGCCTGCCAGTGCGCAAGCTCGTCGGCGAACAGCAGGTCGTGCGCGCACTGGCGCTCGCCGAACAGCAGCCAGTGCCCGTGCTCGCCGTCGGCAGCGGCTTCGCGCAGCAGGCTGCGCAGGCCGGCGATGCCGGTACCGTTGCCGATCAGCACCATCGGGGTTCCGGCCACGCGCTGGAAACCGGGGTTGTGGTGTACGCGCGCGGCAATGCTTTCGCCGGGCGCCGCATGCACGGCCAGCCAGCCGGAGCCCAGACCGGGACGGCCGGCGCTGTCGTGGGTCAGGCGTACCACCAGTTCCACTGCGCCATCGGCGGCACAGGAGGCGATCGAGTACTCACGACCAGGCAGCAGCGGCAGCCCGGACAGCCACAGGCAGCCGTCCTGCACCGGCACGGCCGGCCGGCCATCGGGCAGCACGCGTTCGCTGGCCAGTTGCAGCAGGGTGCGGGTCTGTCCATCCACGCGGGTCGGCTGCAGCGGGTCCAGCCCGTGCGCCTGCAGCACGGCGCGCGCGTGCGCGGCGGCGTTGCGCGGTGCGATGTGCAGGATGTCGCCGGCCTTCCAGTGCTGGTTCGCCGGCGGGGCCAGGCGGATGCGCCAGATCTGCCCGCCCATGCTGCCGGGATTCAACAGCGTACGCTCCAGCAGCTGCCAGTCATGCAGCACGGTGGTCGGCGGCAGCACGCTGTCATCCGTGTGGATGCCGGTCAACGCACCCAGCTGCAGCTGCCATTGGCGCAGCGACGCCACCGCGGCCGCATCCACGTCGATGCGGTCGAACAACGGCTGCGCGCCGTTGCGTGCCAACCAGTCATCCACCTGCACGCCGAAGGCGCAGTAGTGCGGGTACTGGCGATCGCCCAGTGCCAGCAGGCCATAGCGCAGACCGGAAAGATCGGCCGACTGCGCGAGTAGCTGGCGGGCCGCGCGGCGCGTGTTGTCCGGGGGCTCGCCATCGCCGAAGGTGCTGAGCACGAACAGCACCTGTGGCGTGTCCTGCAGCTGTTGCAGGCTGAGCCGCGCAAGCGGCAGCACCTGCACCGGGTGCCCGGCCGCCTGCAGTTGGGCCGCTGCGCGCCAGGCCAGCTGTTCGGCCAGGCCGCTCTGGCTGGCGTGTACCACCCGCCACGGCGTGCCTTCCTGGGCGAGGCTGGTGCCGCTGTCCGGCAGCGACTTGCGCAACGCGCGCGCGGCGCGTTGGCTGCGGCGACGGTCCAGGTACAGCATCCAACCGGTGATGAAGAACAGGGTCATACACAGGCTGGACAGCATGACGATCACGCGACCGGGCAGGCCGAAGAAGCTGCCCGAGTGCAGCGCGAACATGCTGGTCATGACCTTGCCGCCCGCATCCAGCTGGCCGTAAGGGCGGTGTTCCAGCACGGCGCCGGTGCCCGGGTCGATCTGCAGGCTGTCCTGGGCACGGTCATGGCCGCCACCGCGCAGGGCGGGATCACCGGCCATCACCCGGGCGGTGATCGGCTGGCCCGGTTTGCCGGGCAGGCGCAGGTCGATGTAGCCGCTGCGCACGCCGGGCAGGGCGTACAGGCTTTCCTGCACCCGCGTCATGTCCAGCGGGCCGGGCTGCACGTGGGCACGGGTGGCACTGCGGCCATCGCCCAGCAGGCGGGTCACGCCATCGCGGTACCAGTCGAACGACCACCACAGGCCAGTCAGCACGATGACCAGGTAGACCAGCAGCACCCAGGTGCCGACCACCGAGTGCAGGCTCCACAGGAAGCTGCGGCCACTGCGCTTCCATTCCACGGCCAGCCAGGTGCGAGGGCGCCACCACTGTCGTGGCCAGCGCAGGTAGAGACCGGAAAGCACGAAGAACAACAGGATGATCGCGCAGCTGCCGGTCAGCAGCTTGCCGCGCTCGCCCGCGGCCAGGTGCCGGTGCAGGTCTTCGACGAAGTCGAAGAAGGCCTGGCCGCGCAGCGTGCTGAAGCGCTCACCGCTGTACGGGTCGAAGTAGACCCAGTGTTCCTTGCCGCCTTCGAAGCGCGCCACCGAAGGACGCTGGCCGGTGGCATCCACGCGCAGGCGTTGCAGGGGCCGGTCGCTGCCGGCCTGCAGCATCGGCACCAGTTCGTCCAGGCTCAGCGGCGGCTGGCCGTCGGCGTGATGTTCGGCAATCCCGGCCAGGCCGGGGTTGGCGGCGCGCAGCAGCTCGTCCTCGAACGACAGCGCCGCGCCACTCAGGCCCATGATGGCCAGGATGGTGCCGGCGGTGATGCCGAGGAACCAGTGCAGCTGGAACAGGACGTTCTTGAACATCGGGAAGGGGGCCGTAGGTCTGCCGCGGCATCCCTGCGCAACAGTAAATGAGAATTAATCTCGGAATTCTCCCGGTCACGACCGGCCCTGGTCAAGGAGGGTGTTCCGGCAGGGCTGCGCCCTGCACCCGCTACGAGCCAGAGCCGAAGCCGAAGCCGAAGCCGAAGCAACAGCGGGCTATCCGTGGGTTGGCGGGGTGGGTCCGGTCGAGGGGGACGCTGCAAGTACGTCCATGTAAGCTCGGTCGCCGCATCCATGCGGCTCACGCCCCCTCGACCGGACCCACCCCGCCTTCGACAGTTTTCCGCGCGCTGTTGGAACGGCACGGGGTCGGATCCCGTTGCTGCGCAACGGGCTCCGACCCCAGATCGTTCTGGATATCTGACAGATGTGTCGACCAAGGTCGACACCTACCAACAGCCGAGCGTTCGAACAGTTGCCGTTACCCACAGCCGCAGGAAACTGTCAGAGGCGGGGCGGTGTGGGTGGGCAGGACCGCAGGCGCCATGGATGGCGCCTACGAGCCTACAAGGACGTACTTGCGGCGTGTCCTGCCCACCCACACCGCCCCGCCATCCCACGGATAGCTCGCTTTTGGACGTTGACGTTGACGTTGCATTGAGCAGGTGCAGGGCGCAGCCCTGCAAAAAACCTACTTCACCCAGTCTGCAATCTCGCCGTGCGCGAATGGGCCCAGCTTGGCCTTGACCATGCGCCCGTCCGCATCGAACAGCACGCTGTAGGGCAGCAGGCCCTGTGCGTTGCCCAGCTGCACGCTGGCATCGCGTGGGCCTGGCGTGTCCAGCACGATGGGGTAGTGCACCGGCACCCGCTGCAGGAAATCGGCCACGCCCTCGGGGGTATCCAGGGCCAGCCCCAGCACCTGCACACCGGCGCTCCCCTGTGCCTGGGCGAAGTGTTGCAGCTCGGGCATTTCTTCCACGCAGGGGCCGCACCAGCTGGCCCAGACATTCACCAGCAATGGGCGACCGGCGAAGCGCTGGCGGATGTCCAGCGGCTGGCCCGATGGGTCGGGCAGTACCAGTGCGGGCAGGGCATCACCGGGTCGCAACGTGGGAGCGCTTGCCACAGCAGCATCGGAAGGCGCGCGCGGCGCCGTGGGTGCCGGTGTCAGCCGGTGCCCGGCCCACAGGCCCAGGCCGGCGGCCAGCACCGCTGTCCACAGCAGTGCGGGCCGCTGCCACTTCACCGCGCGGTGCGCAGCAGGGCTTCTTCCACCACTGCCTGGGTCAGCAGGGTGGGCAGCACGGTGGGCGGCGCGCCGGGGCCGTACACCACGTACAGCGGCACGCCCACGGCCTTGTGCTCTTCCAGGAAATCGGTGATCCGCGGATCGACGTTGGTGTAGTCACCGCGCATGTACACCGCATTGGTGCGGCGGAGCAGGTCCTTGAACTCCGGACGGGACAGCACCGCACGTTCGTTGGCCTTGCAGCTCACGCACCAGTCGGCGGTCATGTTCACGAACACCACGCGGTTGTCGGCGCGCAGGCGGTCCAGCAACTGCGGCGAATACTCCACCACGTTGTCGGTGCTGGCTTGGGCGGCGCGCGCCGGCAGTGCCAGCTGGGTCACGCCCCAGACCGGCACCAGCGCGGTCAGCACCAGCAGCACGCCCAGCAGGATGCCACCGCGCTTGCTGCGCCAGCGGCTGGTTTCGAACAGCCACAGGCCGCCGGTCAGCAGCAGCAGGCCACCCAGCGCCAACGCCATGCCATCCACGCCGCGCTGCTTGCCCAGCACCCACAGCAGCCACAACGCGGCGGCATACATCGGGAAGGCCAGCACGTGCTTCAGGGTTTCCATCCACGGGCCGGGCTTGGGCAGGCGCCGTGCCAGCGCCGGCACGAAGCCGATCAGCAGGAACGGCAGGGCCAGGCCCAGGCCCAGGAACAGGAACACCAGCATGGCCGCCACCGGCGGTGCCACGAAGGCGTAGGCCACGGCCGGGCCGAAGAACGGACCCACGCAGGCACTGCCGACCACGCAGGCCAGCACGCCGGTGAAGAAGTCGCCGGCCGGGCCACTGCGGCTGGCCAGCGACTGGCCGAAGTTGCCCACGCCACCGCCCATGGTGAACACCCCGGACAGGCTCAGGCCGACGGCGAACATCACGTAGGCCAGCGCGGCCACCACGGCCGGGTGCTGCAGCTGGAAGCCGATGCCCACCGCGTTGCCCAGCATGCGCAGGCCCACCATCGAGGCGCCGATCACCGCGAAGGCCACCAGCACGCCCAGCGTGTACCACATGGCATGGCTGCGGGCGCGCTCGGCGCTTTCACCGCTCTGCGCCAGGCTCAGGACCTTCAGCGACAGGATCGGCAGCACGCACGGCATCAGGTTCAGCACCAGGCCGCCGCCCAGCGCCAGCAGCAGCACCCACAACAGCGAACTGTCGGTCTTCGGCACGGTGCCTGGCGGCTTGGTGCGCAGCGCGTTGTCCGGGCGCGCATCGGCGGCGAACGCGGTCGTGCCGGGCGCGGTGTCTGCGGCGTTGGGCGCCGGATCGTTCGGCACGGTCGGCAGCAGGCGGCGCAGCGCGCCGTCGCCGCCTTCGCGTGCGGCATCGGCCGCAGAGCCGGGCAGCGGCTGGATCACTTCGCTGCGTGCAGCAGTGGCCGACGCACTGGCGTTGACCTTGCCGGCAGGAATCGCCAGCTTCACCCGGCGGGTCATCGGCGGGTAGCAGATGCCGTCGGTCTGGCAGCCCTGGAAGGTGACTACCAGGGTGCCGTCCACCGCATCGGCGCGACTGCGGCGCAGCGGCAGCGGCACTTCCACCTGGTTGAAGTACACCGAGACATCGCCGAAGTGCTCATCGCGGTGCGACTGCGCCTTCGGCCAGCGCGGGGTATCGGCCAGCACACCGCTGCTGCCTTCCAGCTTCAGCGACGTGCGGTCGCGGTACAGGTAATAGCCCGGCGCCGGGCTGAAGCGCAGCAGCAGGGTGTTGCCGTCGCTGGCGATGGCATCGAAGGCGAACGCCTGTTCCGACGGCAGCGGCAGGGCCTGGGCCGTGCTGGCGCCGGGCAGCTGCAGGCCGCGCGCGGTGCCGGCCCCGGCCAGCGGGTTGTTGAAGGCAGGCGTGGTGCCGCTGCGCGCGGCCGGCGCTGCCGCCGCATCGCCACCGGGCAGGGTGACCTGCACCACGCGCTTCTGCGGCGGATAACACACGCCGGCATCGGCGCAGCCCTGGTAGCGCACTTCCAGGCTGATCGTGCCGGCGCCATCGGTAGGCGCGCCGGGCAGGGTCGCCACCAGGCGCTGGCGGTAGGTTTCCACCTCACCGAAGAAATCGTCGTGGTGCTTGTCACCGGCCGGCATCTGCAGCGCGCCGGCATTGAAGGCGGTGTCGGCCTTCACGCTGGTGCGGTGGCGGTACAGGTAGTAGCCGGGGGCGATCTTGAACTGCAGTTGGATCTGCCCCCGTTCGGGCGCGGTGGCGGTCAGCGCGAACGCCTGGTCCACCGGCAGCAGGTCCTTCTCGTCCAGGGCGAAGGCCGGCAGGGAAAGCCACAACAGGGCGCACAGGGCGGCGCCACGCGCAAACAGAGTCTTCAAACGGTGTCCTCCCGGGTCTGCGCCCGGATCCAGTCCAGATACGCCGGCAAGCCGGCCCGGCTTTCGACCGCAATGCACTCCGGGAGTTCATACGGATGCAGGGCGACGATCCGGGCGATGGCGGCATCGACCCGGCTGGCCGTGGTCTTCACCAGCAGCTGCAGTTCGGTATCGGTGGTCACCTGGCCTTGCCAGCGGTAGGTCGAACGCGCGCCGTCCAGGCGGGTCACGCAGGCGGCCAGCTGTTCGCCCACCAGTGCGTGGGCGATGCGTTCGGCACTGTCCGCGTCGGGACAGGTGGTGAACAGCAGCAGGACGGGATCGGCGATCGACATGACCGCCGAGTATAGGGCCCCTGTCCGGCCGGGTCAGGGCCGGACAGGGGATTTGCAACTTTCTTCAACGCAGATCAGTTGGCCAGCTGGCAGGTGGCCGGCTTGGCCGAGGTGAACAGGGCCGGGGTGGCCCACTCGGGGTGGTCGATGAACGGGTTGCGGTTGCCCTGGAAGCTGTAGATCACGTCATTGCGGGCGCGCTCGGCGTCGCTCGGCGGATCGGCCAGGTGCCAGTCGATCAGGGTGGACAGCAGGCCCATGTAGGCCGGCGAGCTGCTGGTCTTGACGATCTTGCTGCGGTCGTCGGTCAGTTCCAGGTCCGGCTCGGACTGGCCGGTGGCCGCATCCTTGCCGCCCTCATAGCGGATCGCCATGTACATCACCGCACGCGCCATGTCGCCCTTGCGCTGGCCCCAGACCTCGAAGGTGCCGGTGTTGCCGTCCGGGGTGCGCACCCAGTTGGAATTGCCCGGGTAGCCGCCGCTGCCGCCGCCCTGGCCGTTGTTGGCCTCGGTGGCGCGTTCGCCGCAGTTGCTGTCGCACTTGCCGAAGGGCTTGTTGCCGCGGTCGGCGTTCCACTGTGCGTCGGTCAGGTACAGCATGTGGGTATCGGTGTACGGGGCGTACGGCAGGCCCTTGTCGCCGGTGGTGCTGGCAAAGCCCAGCGAATTCGGCCAGGTGTGCTCGCGGTTGTACTTCAGGCCGCTGCCACTGCCGGCACGGTCGGTCACCTTGGTGTAGCTGCGGTTGCGGTAGGCATCCAGGATCTTGCCGCTGTTGTTCGGGTCTTCGTCGGCGATTTCCAGGATGGTCCAGGTGCTGGTGCCCGAGCCGCTGTACGGGTAGGCGGTGTGGCCCTTGATGGTTTCATGCAGCGAGCAGCGCAGCTGGCTGGGGCTGCTGGTGTTCACCTTGGAGTAGTAGCCCTCCGGGGTGCCGGGATTGCCGGGGTTGCCCGGGTCCGGGTTGCCGGTGGTGCTGGCCACGGTGAAGGCGATGCGGCTGTCGGCGGCCGGGTGTGCGCCCTGGCTGTCGGTGATGCGCGCGGCGCGGATGTCGAAGCGGCAGGCTTCGCCGGCCACCAGGGCGGTGTTGGTGGACAGCTTCACGGTGCGGCCGCTGGTCGGCCAGGTCAGCGGCACGCTGCCCGAACTGCCGCAGCTCAGGCTGAAGGCGCCGCTGGCCAGGGTCACCGTTTCGCTGAACACCACTTCCAGATCGGCCGCGGCCGGGAAGGTGCTGCTGCCCTGCGCCGGGGTGGTGGTGCTGACCGACGGCGGGGTGTTCGGGCCCGGGGTGCCGCCACCGCCGGTGAAGGTCTGGCTGGTGTTGCAGCGGCCGAAGGTCTGGCCGGCCGATTCGGCCCAGGTGAAGTGCGCGTACTGGCTGCCGCTGCCGGTCAGCTGCAGCGAGGTGCCCGGTGCGGTGCTGTTGGTTTCGGCCACCGGAATGTTCTGGCTGGTCATGCCGGCCGCCGGGCCACCGGCCGCGGTGATCGCGCCCTCGTAGCTCAGGAACTGCACGACCTTGCCGCTGGCGTCGACCAGGGCGATGCCGTCGTTCGGCCCGTTCTGCAGGCCATTGGTCGGGTAGGTGACCACCGCGATGGTGGCGCTGCCGCAGCTGGCCGCGGTGCCGGCCGGCACCGGGTTGTTGGCGTAGACCGCCGCAGCCGATGGGTTGCTGCCGTTGTACAGGTACAGGCGGTAGCCGGACAGGTCCTCACCGGCGGTGGCGACCACTTCAATGGCCTCGCCCACGTCGCCGGCAGCGGTGCTGTCGTCATAGTGCAGTTCGTTGATGAAGACCTCGGCCTGGGCCGGCGCGGCGGCCAGCGCCAGCAGGCAGGCGGCGGCGAGCGGGGACAGCAATCGCATCGACTACTCCTTGTGATTGGGAATGCCGGGCGAGACTAAGGCCGATCAGGTGACACTTTGTCGTAACTGAACGCCAGATATCTGACACTGCGACGCCCGTCACCAAAAAACCGGGAACTTCGCCGGATCTGCGCCGCAGCGCACCGTCGAAAAATTTTGCCGCGATGGCCTTGAAAGGCCCCCGATGGGCTCCATCTCTGTCCTGCTCCCGACCTGTCGGGCTTTTTCACGCGCAATGCTGGCAGTCACCCTGGGTGAGTGCTAACATCGCCAGACTTTTTCAGACCAATCAATAACTTAAGAGGTCTCTCATGAGCATCAAGCCGCTGCACGACCGCGTTGTGGTCAAGCCGATCGAAGCCGACGAAATCTCCGCCGGCGGCATCGTCATTCCGGATTCGGCCAAGGAAAAGTCCACCAAGGGTGAAGTCGTGGCCGTCGGCCCGGGCAAGCCGCTGGACAACGGCAACGTGCGCGCGCCGTCGCTGAAGGTCGGCGACAAGGTCATCTACGGCCAGTACGCCGGCAGCTCGTACAAGAGCGAAGGCGTCGAATACAAGGTCCTGCGCGAAGACGACGTGCTCGCCGTCATCGGCTGAGCCCCGCCGCGACCTGCTGCATCCCCTGATTCCAAACACCCAGCCGCCGGGCATGGCCCGGCGCTACCAATGAGGTAACTGCAATGGCTGCCAAGGATATTCGTTTCGGTGAAGACGCCCGTTCGCGCATGGTGCGCGGCGTCAACGTTCTCGCCAATGCCGTCAAGGCCACCCTGGGCCCGAAGGGCCGCAACGTCGTGCTGGAAAAGAGCTTCGGCGCCCCGACCATCACCAAGGACGGCGTCTCCGTCGCCAAGGAAATCGAACTGGCTGACAAGTTCGAGAACATGGGCGCGCAGATGGTGAAGGAAGTCGCTTCGCGCACCAACGACGACGCCGGCGACGGCACCACCACCGCCACCGTGCTGGCCCAGGCCCTGATCCGCGAAGGCGCCAAGGCTGTTGCCGCCGGCATGAACCCGATGGACCTGAAGCGTGGTATCGACAAGGCCGTCGTGGCCGCCGTTGCCGAGCTGAAGAACATCTCCAAGCCCACCGCTGACGACAAGGCCATCGCCCAGGTCGGCACCATCTCGGCCAACTCGGACGAGTCGATCGGCCAGATCATCGCTGATGCGATGAAGGAAGTCGGCAAGGAAGGCGTGATCACCGTTGAAGAAGGCTCGGGCCTGGACAACGAGCTGGACGTGGTCAAGGGCATGCAGTTCGACCGCGGCTACCTGTCCCCGTACTTCATCAACAACCAGCAGTCGCAGACCGCTGACCTGGATGACCCGTTCATCCTGCTGCACGACAAGAAGATCTCCAACGTCCGTGACCTGCTGCCGGTGCTGGAAGGCGTCGCCAAGGCCGGCAAGCCGCTGCTGATCGTGGCCGAAGAAGTCGAAGGCGAAGCGCTGGCCACCCTGGTGGTCAACACCATCCGTGGCATCGTCAAGGTCGTGGCCGTGAAGGCCCCGGGCTTCGGCGACCGTCGCAAGGCGATGCTGGAAGACATGGCCGTGCTGACCGGCGGCACCGTGATTTCCGAAGAAGTGGGCCTGTCGCTGGAAAAGGCCACCATCAAGGACCTGGGCCGCGCCAAGAAGGTGCAGGTTTCCAAGGAAAACACCACCATCATCGACGGCGTGGGCGACAAGGCCAACGTTGATGCACGCGTGGGCCAGATCAAGACCCAGATCCAGGACACCTCCTCCGATTACGATCGCGAGAAGCTGCAGGAACGCGTGGCCAAGCTGGCCGGCGGCGTTGCCGTGATCAAGGTCGGTGCTTCGACCGAAATCGAAATGAAGGAAAAGAAGGATCGCGTCGACGACGCCCTGCACGCTACCCGTGCAGCCGTTGAAGAAGGCGTGGTTCCGGGCGGCGGCGTGGCCCTGGTCCGTGCGGTCACCGCGCTGGCTGGCCTGAAGGGTGCCAACGAAGACCAGAACCACGGCATCCAGATCGCCCTGCGCGCGATGGAAGCCCCGCTGCGCGAAATCGTCTCCAACGCCGGTGAAGAGCCGTCGGTCATCATCAACAAGGTGAAGGAAGGCAGCGGCAGCTTCGGCTACAACGCCGCCACCGGCGAGTTCGGCGACATGCTGCAGTTCGGCATCCTGGACCCGACCAAGGTGACCCGTTCGGCGCTGCAGAACGCTGCTTCGATCGCTGGCCTGATGATCACCACCGAAGCCATGGTTGCCGAAGCTCCGAAGAAGGACGAGCCGGCCATGGGCGGCGCCGGTGGCATGGGCGGCATGGGTGGCATGGGCGGCATGGACTTCTAAGTCCACGCCTTCCCGATGCAATGAAAAACCCCGCCGCAAGGCGGGGTTTTTTTGTGGGTCCACGGCCTGCGTGGATGCGCGCGCGCAAGCAGGTTCGCGCCGGCCGGTTTCATGCTGCACGCTGCCTTGCCGCCGCAATCTGCCGGCACTAGCCTCCGCGCATGCCTACTTCGTTCCTCGTCGTCGACGACTTTCTTTCCCCGGCCGATGCGCAGGGCCTGCGCCGTGCCGGCCTGGGCCTGGATTACCCCGAGCAGGATGGCGCATTCCCGGGCCGCAATTCGCTGCAGCGCCTGGAAATGCAGGGGCTGGCCGGTGCCGCCTCGCGCCTGTTGAACGAGCCGCTGCGGCCGGTGCAGCCACTGCAGTCGCATGGAAAATTCCGCCTGACCCTGGCCAACGACGTGGGTCGGGCGCGGGTGCATATCGACCATTCGCACTGGTCGGGCATCCTCTACCTGAGCGCGCCCGAACATTGCCAGGGGGGCACTGAATTCTTCCGCCACCGCCGCACCAACACCGACCGCCTGGCACTGAACCCGGGCGAGCTGGCCGCACTGGGCTACGCCGATGGCGCGGCCATGCACCGCGACATCATCGAACGCGACAGCAACGACGAAAGCGCCTGGGAACCGACCATGACCATTCCCATGCGTTTCAACCGTCTGGTGCTGCTGCGCCCGTGGTTCTGGCACACGGCTGGGCCTGCCTTCGGCGACTGCGCGGAGAACGGGCGTCTGGTCTACCTGATGTTCTTCGAACAGGCCGGTTGAGGCAGCGGGCGCCGATCTACTTCACGAACGCCTTCGACGCACCGTACTCCCACTGCCAGGGCACGCCGGTGTCGCCCAGTACGAATGTCACCAATGCAGGGAAGGTGGCTTCGGCACGTACATCGTTGCCCAGGATCACCACGCAGCGCTGGCGCTGTTCGAGGCAGACCAGCGTATTGCCGACGGCATCATCGTGGCCGCCCTTGTAGAAGCCCGGCCCCTGCGGGCCCCGGAAGGTCACCACGCCCAGGCCGGCCGCCAGATCGCTGCGCTGCTGCGCTGCGGGCAGCTCCGGCTGCAGAGTGGGGAACTGGCTGGCGGTGGTGATCGGCAGCTGCGGGCGCACCAGCTCCCTGCGCATCGCCGTCGACAGACCCTCGCCGCGCACGTAGCCGGCTGCGAAATGGGCCATGTCGTTGATGGTGGTGTCCATCGACCCGGCCGCACGCACGCGGCTGCGCTCATCGTGCGGTTCGGCGCTGCCCTGCTGGGTCCAGCCATCGGCCAGGTTGCCGGCAAAATCATTGCGCCACATCATGCTGGTGCGTGGCATGCCGAAGCGATCGAACACGCGCTGCTGCATCAGCGTGCCCACGTCCAGGCCCGGGCGCCCGCGCTCGAGCGCGAACTGCAGCAGGATCAACCCCTCGCCGGAATAGCCATAGCGGCTGCCGGGATCGAAGTGGAACTTCAAGCGGCCGTCAGGTTCAAGGAAAGCGAAGTTGGCAAATCCGCTGGCATGGTTCAGCAGCAGACGCGGTGTCAGCTGGCGCCAGCGGGGGTCGTCGGCCAACACGGTGTAGTCGGCGTACTTCCGTGGTTCGGCAGGGTAGTCCGGCAGCGGCTTGTCCAATGCCGTGGCAATGCTGGCATCCAGATCGATCACCTTCTGTTGCGCCAACTGAGCCACCAGATGGCCGAAGGCCATCTTGGTCAGCGATGCCGCATACATCACGGTGTCGGTGCGCAGCGGCTCTCCGGCGGCGTTGCGTTCGCCATAGGCGGCCACGTGCACCACCTTGCCGCCATCAATGACCGCCACGGCCATGCCGCGTGCATGCGCGGCCCGCATCAGGCGCTGGGCTTCGGCGTCGATGCGCTCCGGCGTTGGAACCGGCAGAGCGGGCGCGGCCAGTCCGGCCAGTGGCAGCAGCGTCAGCAACAGCAGGAAAACACGGCACATGCGCGGAACTCCTGATGGGACCGGGCGATCCTACCCCCGCCCGGCGCCGACGTCATCGCCAACGGTCATCCCTGCGGCGGCCGCCGCAGGCAGATCCGCTCGGCACCTGCGCTGATATCCACCTGGCCGCCCTGCATCACGTCCGCGCCCAGGATCACCGCCGGGCGCTGGTCCAGGCCGATGGCGCGGAACACGGGCAGTTCGCTGATGCGCACCTCCACCGCGGGGTGCTGCCAGCCTGCACTGGCCAGCGCAGGCAGGGTGTACAGCCACGTGGGCGTGGGCTTGCCGCCCAGCCCTTCGCTGCCCTTGCTGCGCGCCCGCACGCGCGCATCGCGGCCATCGGTGTGCAGGCCCAGGGCGCTGGCCGCCGCGTTGTTGAGGATGGTCTGCGCGGCACCGGTGTCGACCACGCCGATGGCCTCCACGCCATCATCGCCCAGGCGCAGGGTGACGAAGCCGAAGCCCTTCAGCACGCCGCTGCGGTCGGGCAGGGCGTTGTCCTGGCAGAACGCATCGGGAGTCGGCAGCGACCGGGCCGGCCACAGCAGCAGGCGCGACTGGGCGAAATCCCAACGCGTATCGAAGGCTGCAGTTATGTCCTGGCCGATGATGCCGTGCAGCGGCGCGCCGCCGGTAGGCGACAGACCGGCTAGCTCGGCCTGCAGTGCGGTCACCTGCAGCTGCAGGCTGCCCAGCGCCATCGCCACGCGGCGCGTGCTGCGCAGGGCCAGGCCGCCGGCACTGGCGCCCTGCGCATCATGTTCGCGCGCGTTCGCGTCCTGCAGCCCGAAGCGCTGCACCACGGCGGCATCCAGCAAGGTCGCGCTGGCGGCGCTGTCCACCACCAGGTGCAGCGGCTCGTCGCGGCCGTCCAGCGTGCCCAGCACGGTGGGGTGGCTGGCCTGCATCGTCATCGGCAGGCTGTGCAGGGCAGGGGGCTCGGCCAGGGCAGGCAGGGCGGTGAGCAGCAGTGGGAGCAGGGCCAGGCGCATCGGTGTATTCCTCGGGAACGAGTGGCCATTTCGCCGCAGGCGCGTGTTGCCGGTATGTCGCTGCTGATACCGGGCCGATACACAGCGCCGTCATACTGGCTGCATGAATGCTACCGCCACCCTTTTCGTCGTGGATGACGATGCCAGCATCCGCGATGCCATCGCCGACCATCTGCTGCTGCACGGTTACCGCGTGCGCGTGGCGGCCGATGCCGCGGCCATGGACGTGATGCTGCAGGTCGAGCGCCCCGACGCCATCATCCTGGACTGGATGATGCCCGGCGAAGACGGCCTGTCGGTGTGCCGCCGGCTGCAGTCGCGGGCCATTCCGATCCTGATGCTGTCGGCCATGGGCAGTGCGCCCGACCGCGTGATCGGGCTGGAAATGGGCGCCGATGATTACCTGGGCAAACCGTTCGACCCACGCGAACTGCTGGCGCGGGTGCGCGCACTGCTGCGCCGGCAGGAAAAACTGCACGCACAGACCCCCATCGAGCTGCGCTTTGCTGGCTGGCGCCTGCTGCCCGAGCAGCGCCGCCTGCTGGCACCAGACGGCGCCGAGGTCGTGCTCAGCCGCGGCGAATTTTCCTTGCTGCAGGCGCTGGCCGAGCGGCCCGGCCGGGTGCTGGACCGCGAGCAACTGATGCAGCTGACCCGTGGTGATGACAGCGACAGCGTTGACCGCGCCGTCGATCTGGCCATCAGCCGCCTGCGCCGCAAACTGGCCCAGGCCGCCGGCGATGCCGAAGGATTGGTGCAGACCCTGCGCGGTGAGGGCTATCGCTTCGGTGCGACGGTGCAACGGCTGTGAGGCCGCGATGGAGCACCGCGCGCTGGATCGCCCTGCTGGCGCTCAGCAGCCTGCTGCTGGCCACTGCAGTCAGCATGGCGGTGGTCGGCTGGTTGCCGCGCCCGGCGGCGCCACAGATGCGGCTGGACCAGGCCATGCAGGTGCTGCGCGGCGAGCGTGCGGCCGACAGCGTAGGCCTGCGCGTGGACGTGCGCGCGCAGGCCCCATCCGGTACCGGCCATGCGCGCCTGCAGGCGCTGGCAATGGACGGCCTGCAGCAGCCCGCGCAGCAGGTGCGCCTGGTCTGGGCGGGCAACAACCGGCCGCCGGATGTCCATGTGGTGGCCGCCGGCGGCGAGCAGGGGCGCGATGGCGATGCCGCCGTGCTGCGGGCCGCGCAGCAGGTGCTGGCCAGTCTGCCCTGGCCGCCGTTCGAACTGGCCGTGCAGCAGGCCGATGGGCGCTGGCGCGTGGTCAG
Source organism: Stenotrophomonas sp. B1-1 (assembly GCF_010894375.1). Lineage (NCBI taxonomy): Bacteria > Pseudomonadati > Pseudomonadota > Gammaproteobacteria > Lysobacterales > Lysobacteraceae > Stenotrophomonas > Stenotrophomonas sp. B1-1. The sequence continues at coordinate 91,428 of NZ_JAAIUZ010000019.1, forward strand.
CAGCGCCTACAGCGATCTGGCTGCGTGGCGCAGGCAGGTACTGCTGGCCCTGCTCGGCGGCACCGTGCTGCTGGCACCGCTGGCCGCCTGGGCGGCGGTGCGGCTGGGCCGTCCGCTGCGTCGGCTGGCCGAGGCCAGCGCCACGCTGGACCTGCACGCGCAGACGCCGCTGCCCGACGATGGGCCGCGCGAAGTGCAGATGCTGGCCATCGCGCTGGATGCAGGGCGCACCCGCCTGCGTGAGCAGGCGCAGCAGATGACCCGCATGCTGGCCGCCGTGGCACACGACCTGCGCACGCCGCTGACCGGCCTGCGCCTGCGCGCGGACTTCGCACCGCCCGCACAGGCCGAACGCATGGTGGCCGACATCGAGCGCATGAACGCCATGATCGAGCAGGTACTGGACTACGCCCGCGGCGAGTTGCAGCCATCGCAGCTGCAGCTGATGGACATCGCGCCGCTGCTGGACGACTGCGTGCAGGCGGCGCGGCTGCGCGGTGTCGACCTGACGGCAGTGCTGCCCGCGATCCTGCCGTGCCGTGCCGACGCCCTGCTGCTGCGGCGCGCGCTGGACAACCTGATCGACAATGCCAGCCGCTACGCGGGCGCGGTGGAACTGCGTGCCGTGCCGTGCGACCAAACGCTGCAACTGGACGTGATGGATCGCGGCCCCGGCATTCCCACCGCAGATCGTCAGCGCCTGCTGCAGCCCTTCCAGCGCAGCGAAACCTCGCGCAGCCGCGCCACCGGAGGCACCGGCCTGGGCCTGGCCGTGGCCGCCAATGCCGCCCGCCACCACGGCGGTTCCCTGCAGCTGCTGGACCGCGAAGGCGGCGGCCTGATTGCCCGCCTGCACCTGCCCCGGTAGCGTCGACTGCTTCTGCTCCTGCCGTTCGTAGAGTCGAGCTTGCTCGACTGCTGTTTGCTCCCGCTGTTCGTAGAGTCGAGCTTGCTCGACTGCTGTTTGCTTCAGTCGAGCAAGCTCGACTCTACCGCCAGGTCTTGCATCACCCGCTCTTTCATCAATATAATTAGCCGCCTAATCACATGGGCGAGCAGAGTGCTGGAAGCCAAACACATCGCGCTGATAGAAGAAGCCACCCGCCGCGGCCACGCCAACCTGGCCCAGCTGCGCCTGTGCTTCCAGCTGCTCTCCGTATCGGCCGCGATCGACCGCGACTGCGCCACGCGGCTGGCCCCGCATGGGCTCAGCGAAGGACGTTTCATCGTGCTGTTTCTGCTGCACGGCGCCGGCGGCACGTTGCCGCCGCATGAACTGGCCGAACGCGCCGGGGTCAGCCGCGCCACCATCAGTGGTCTGTTGGACGGGTTGCAGCGCGAGGGGCTGCTGCAGCGACGCAGCGACGCCGAAGACGGGCGCCGCCTGCAGATCGTGCTGACCGCGCGCGGCAAGCGCCTGGCCGACGATCTGTTCAACCAGCACACGCAATGGATAGGCGGTCTGTTCGATGGCCTGGATGGCGCGGAGCAGGTGCAGCTTTCGCGGTTGCTGGCCAAGGTCTGGCAGCACACCGACAGCGGCCGTTCGTCCCAGCCATGAGCACGGTGATCAGCCCCACGCGGCAACGTGAGCTGGATACCGGCGCCAGGGCCAGTACGCACCTGGCCGAATGCCTTGCGGTGGATTTCGCAGCACTGCTGCATGCCGTTGCGGATGTTCCCGAATACGCGCTGCAGCGCATGCACGATGCCGCCAGCAAGGGCATCACCCAGCGCATGGCGCTGGCCGCAGTGCTGCTGCGCGAAGCCGGGCAGGGCGCAGCCGCGCAATGGCAGTCGCATCCCTCGGACACCGTGCGTGGCTGGGCCTGCTACCTGATTGGCAGTGATCACACGCTCACCTTGCCCGACAAGCTGCAGGCCATGCGCCCGCTGGCCGACGACGCGCATTTTGGGGTGCGCGAATGGGCATGGCTGGCGGTGCGTGCCGATCTGGTCGCGGCCCCGCTGCAGGCGCTGCAGCTGTTGCTGCCCTGGACCCGGGAGGCCTCGCCCTACCTGCGCCGCTATGCCTGCGAAGCACTGCGCCCACGCGGGGTGTGGGCCACGCACATCGCCGTGTTCAAGCAACAGCCAGAGCACGCGCTGCCGTTGCTGGAAGCACTGGCCAACGACCCCGAACGCTACGTGCAGGACTCGGTAGGCAACTGGCTGAACGATGCCGGCAAGGCCCAGCCGCACTGGCTGCGCGAACTGTGCGACCGCTGGCAGCGCGAGCACGACAGTGCCGCCAACGCCTACATCCGCACCCGCGCCCAACGCTCCCTCACGAAGTTGTAGAGTCGAGCTTGCTCGACTGCTGTCCGCTTCTGCTTTTCGTAGAGTCGAGCTTGCTCGACTGCTGTCTGTGTCAGTCGAGCAAGCTCGACTCTACCCAGCCCCAACCCGCCCGGACCATCGCGGCACATGCGCATGTCATCGATTCCGGGTAAACATGGCGACTGCCCATGTCCACCCGCAGGGAAGTCGATCATGCAGAGCAAGCTCCAGGTCACGCTGTACGGAACCCTTGGCGACAGCCCGGCGTTGCAGTTGCCGGGCGTGGAGGGTCCGTCGGTGGCCATCCTGGAATCGACCCTGCGGCGGCTGGTGTCCGATCTCTACACCGCACGCTCCCTGCTCAACCCCGAACAACTGGACGAAGCCCGGTTGGAGCTGGACCGCGTGGTGGAGCGCTGGGTGGATATCCACGAAGGCCTGCTGCTGGACCTGGAAGTACACGGCAAGCGATAGTGCCAGCGCGGCTGAACCGCAGCCCCAGTTGCGAATGAAACAGTTGGCACCCGCCAAAACCCTGTGTTATCAATACATCCCATGAACGCAGCCCACGCCAACTTTTATTGGTATTACTTTCCGAAGCCCCCGGCGGAGGAAGGACTGCGCTCACCCTGAAGAAACCTTCAGACGCATTCCCGAAAGCCGCCAGCGAACCTGGCGGCTTTTTTCTTGTCGCCACGCTGCGGACCCCCACCTTCCGTAGAGACCCCCCGCCATGCCCCCGCACACCGACGACCTGCGTATCCGCACCATCGAACCGCTCACACCGCCTGCCCAGCTGCTGGCGATGCTGCCCTGCGACGATGAAGCGTCCGACACCGTCAGCGCCTCGCGCGCGGCCCTGCACCAGATCCTGCACGGCCGTGACGACCGCCTGGCCGTGGTGGTTGGCCCGTGCTCGATCCACGATCCGCACGCGGCAATCGAGTACGCCCAGCGCCTGAAGCCCCTGCGCGATGCGCTGGCCGGCGAACTGGAAATCGTCATGCGCGTGTACTTCGAGAAGCCGCGCACCACGGTGGGCTGGAAGGGCCTGATCAACGACCCGGACCTGGATGGCAGCTTCAAGATCGACAAGGGCCTGCGCATCGCCCGCGGCCTGCTGCGCGACATCAACAAGCTGGGCCTGCCGGCCGGCGTCGAGTTCCTCGATGTGATCTCGCCGCAGTACATCGCCGATCTGGTCGCCTGGGGCGCCATCGGCGCACGCACCACCGAAAGCCAGGTGCACCGCGAACTGGCCTCGGGGCTGTCGTGCCCGGTGGGCTTCAAGAACGGTACCGACGGCAACGTGAAGATTGCCGCCGATGCGGTGGGCGCGGCGTCGAATCCGCATCACTTCCTGTCGGTCACCAAGCAGGGCGGCACGGCCATCGTGTCCACCACCGGCAACCCGGATTGTCATGTGATCCTGCGTGGCGGCAAGCAGCCGAACTACGATGCGGCCAGCGTGGGCGAGGCCTGCCAGGCGCTGGCCAAGGCCAAACTGCCGACCCGTCTGATGATCGATGCCAGCCACGCCAACAGCCTGAAGAATCCGGACAACCAGCCGAAGGTGATCGAGGACATCGCCACCCAGCTGGAAGACGGCGAGCAGCGCATTGTCGGCGTGATGGTGGAAAGCCACCTGGTCGGCGGCCGCCAGGAACTGGTGGAAGGCCAGCCGCTGGTCTACGGCCAGAGCATCACCGATGGCTGTATTGATTGGGACACCACCGTGCAGGTGCTGGAGCGCTTGGCCGCTGCCGTGCGCGCCCGCCGTGAAGTGAAGGTGTCCGAAGCCGCTTGAGTGCGGCACGTGTGTGGATGGCGGCCAGCGCCTGCGGGGGTGCGGCCGCGATCAGGGTCGGTCGGAGTTGGAGACCGACCCGTCCGCACCGGCGATGCGCCTGGCGCTGCGTAAGTGCGACAGCGCCAGGTACATCGCCGGGGTGGTGATATCGCTCTTCTGTAGCGTCGAGCCATGCTCGACTGTCGTTGATCCATCGCGAAAGGCAGTCGAGCAAGCTCGACGCTACGCAGCCGGGCGGGCCGCGGTAGATCCACGCCATGCGTGGATGATTTGCCCGACCGCGTTCACCGCCCGCCGCGAATCCTCGCCAACGCCAGGTACATCGCCGGGGTGGTGTACAGGGTCAGCCACTGGCTGACCAGCAACCCGCCCACGATCGCGATGCCCAGCGGCTGCCGCAGTTCCCAGCCCTCGCCATTGGCCAGCATCAGCGGCAGCGTGCCCAGCAGTGCCGCCAGCGAGGTCATCAGGATGGGTCGCAGGCGCAGCCGTGCCGCCTCCATCACCGCATCCTGCGCGCTCAGGCCGCGCCGCTCGCCTGCAAGCGCGAAGTCCACCAGCAGGATCGTGTTCTTCATCACTACGCCCACCAGCAGGAACAACCCGAGCAAGGCGATCAGGTTCAGTTCGTTGCCGAACAGCCACAGCGCCAGCAGCGCACCGATACCTGCTGATGGCAGCGTGGACAGGATCACCAACGGTTGCAGGAAGCTCTCGTACAGCACGCCCAGCACCAGGTAGACCGCCAGCGTGGCGCCCAGCACCAGCCACAACTGGCGCGAACGCAGGCTGTCCAGGCCGCCGGCTTCGCCCGACAGCTTGGCCTGCACCGAACGCGGCAGCATCAGCTGTGCCATGGCGGTATTGATGGCCTGCGTGGCCTGTTCCAGGCCAACGCCCGGTGCCAGCGCGAACTCGATCCAGATCGAGGCGAACTGTTCGCTGTGGTAGATGCGGTCCGGCGCCATGCCGTAACGCCAGCTGGCGATGCTGGAAAGTGGAATGCGCTGGCCGCTGCCATCGATCACCTGCAGGCGCGCCAGCGTGCCCGGGTCCTGGGTGTGCTTCGGGTCCAGTTCCATCACCACCCGGTACTGGTTCAGGCTGTCATACAGGGTGGCGACCTGGCGCTGGCTGAAGGAGTTGTTGAGCATGTTGGCCACGGTGCGCAGGTCCACGCCGTGGCGTGCGGCCGCTTCCCGGTCGATATCCAGCACCACCTGGCGCATGCCGGCTTCGCCCTGCGCTTGCACGTCCACCAGCTCGGGCAGGGCGCGCAGTGCCGCGGCCACCTTCGGCGCCCACTCGCGCAGCGGCGCCATGTCGGCCGACAGCAGCTGGAATTCGTACTGGCCGCTGCTGCCGCCACCTTCCAGGCGGATGTCCTGGTCCACCCACAGGTACAGGTTGCCACCGGGAAGCTGCGGCAGGCGCGCACGCAGGCGGTCGATCACTTCCTGGCTGGACACCTTGCGCTCGGCCAGCGGCTTCATCTTGATCATGATGAAGGCGTTGTTGACCCCGTTGCTGCCACCGATGTAGCCGATGATGTCCTCGATGGCCGGGTCGGACAGCAGCAACGTGCGGTAGGCATCGATCTTCGGCTGCATGGCCTGGAACGAGAGGCCGTCATCGCCGCGCGCGAAGCCACGCAGCTGTGCGGTGTCCTGCTTGGGCACCACGCCCTTGGGCACCTGCTGGAACAGCCACGCGTTGAGCGCGATGACCGCCACGAAGGCCAACAAGGGCCAGCGCAGCTGCCGCAGGCTGGCCTGCAGGGTGCGCAGGTAGGCCGTGCGCACGCGTTCAAACAGCGCATTGCTGCCACGCTGCCAGCACGAGGTGTGCTGCGCATCGTCCACGAACAGGCGCGCGCACAGCATCGGTACCAGGCTCAGCGCCACTACCACCGACACGCCCATCGCCGCCACCAGGGTGAGCGAGAACTCGCGGAACAGGCGTTCCACGAAGTCATCCAGGAACAGGATGGAGACGAATACCACGGCCAGCGCCAGGTTCATCGACAGCAGGGTGGCACCCACTTCCGAGGCGCCGCGCACGGCGGCCTGCCAGCGGTCGGCGCCCAGCTCGCGGTGGCGGGCGATGTTTTCCAGCACCACGATGGCATCGTCCACCACCAGCACCGCGGCCACGATCAGCGCCATCAGCGAAAGCGTGTTGAGCGAGAAGCCCATCAACGCCACCAGCGCCAGCGTGCCGAACAGCACCACCGGGATGGCCACGCTGGGCACCAGCGCCGCGCGCCAGTGGCCGAGGAAGCCGAGCACCACCAGCACCACCAGGGCGATGGCCAGCACCAGGGTCAGTTCGGCTTCGTGCAGGGTCGCGCGGATGACCGGCGAGCGGTCCATCACCAGGCGCATGTCCACACTGGTGGGCAGCAGTGCATGCAGTTGCGGCAGCTGCGCCTGGATGGCATCGACGGTGGCGATGATGTTGGCGCCGGGCTGGCGGCTGACGATCAGCAGCACGGCCGGGCGTTCATTGTGGAAACCGCTGGCGTAGCGGTCTTCCACCCCATCGGCAACCAACGCCACGTCGCCCAGCCGCAGCGTGCGGTCATCGCTGACCTTCAGCGCCAGTTGCTGGTACTGCGCGGCCTGGCGCAGCTGCAGCGGCGCTTCCAGCTGCCACTGCTGGCGGTCATCGCCCACCGCGCCCAGCGGGCGCACGGCATTGGCACGGGCGATGGCCTGGGCCACGTCCTCCAGCGCCAGGCCGGCATGGTTCAGTGCGTTCGGGTCCAGCGATACGCGCACCGCGGGCAAGGCGCTGCCGCCCACCTGCACTTCGCCCACGCCCGGTACCTGGGACAGTTTCTGCGCCAGCACGGTGGAGGCCAGGTCGTAGAGCTGGCCCGGCGGCAGCGTGTCCGAGGTCAGCGCCAGCGCCAGGATCGGCGCCTGCGAGGGATTCACCTTGCGGTACTGCGGCATGCCCGGCATGCCACTGGGCAACTGCCCGCGCGCCAGGTTGATCGCCGCCTGCACTTCGCGCGCGGCTTCGTCGATATCGCGGCCGAGCACGAACTTCAGCTCCACCGAGGTCTGCCCCTGGGTGCTGGCCGAATCGATGCGCGAGATGCCGGGCAGGCTGCCCAGCGCACGTTCCAGTGGCGTGGCCACGGTGGCGGCCATCGATTCGGGCGAGGCGCCGGGCAGGCTGGCGCTCACTTCAATGGCCGGGTAATCCACCTGCGGCAGCGGCGCCACCGGCAGCAGGCGCAGCGCCAGCAGACCGGCCAGCACCAGCGCCACGGCCAGCAGGATCGTGGCCACCGGTCGTTGCACGCAGGCCTGGGCCAGGCGCGCGATGGGGCTCATGCGCGCGCCTCGGCAGCGCCGGCGGCGGTCGCCGAGCGACGGCGTTGCAGGCGGTCGAAGGCCAGGTAGATCACCGGCGTGGTGAACAGGGTCAGCACCTGGCTGACCAGCAGGCCGCCCACCATCACCCAGCCCAGCGGCTGCCGCAGTTCTGCGCCCGAACCGGTGGCCAGCATCAGCGGTACCGCACCGAACAGTGCCGCCAAGGTGGTCATCAGGATCGGACGGAAACGCAGCAGCGCGGCCTGGTGGATCGCCTCGCGCGGGGTCATGCCACGCGTGCGCTGCGCGTCCAGTGCGAAGTCGATCATCATGATCGCGTTCTTCTTCACCAGGCCGATCAGCAGCACGATGCCGATGACGGCGATCAGGTCCAGGCTGCGGCCGCTCACCCACAGCGCGGCCAACGCACCGACCGTGGCCGAGGGCAGGGTGGACAGGATGGTGATCGGGTGCACGAAGCTCTCGTAGAGCACGCCCAGCACGATGTACATCACCACCACGGCGGCCAGGATCAGCCACAGCGTGGACGACAGTGAACTGCTGAACGCCGCCGCAGCGCCCTGCAGGCGCAGTTCGATGCTGGCTGGCAGCGCGATGGCCGCACGCGCGGCCTGCACCGCGGCAACGCCTTCGCCCAGCGACGCGCCCGGCGCCAGATTGAACGACAGCGTGGCCGCCGGGAACTGGCCCACGTGGTTGCGCAGCAGGGCGGCCGGACCCAGTTCCACCCGAGCCACCGCCCCCAGCGGTACGGTCTGGCCGGCGCTGTTGCGCATGCGCAGGCCGCTGATCGCCTCGGGCCCGGGCTGTCGTGCCGGATCAGCTTCCAGCACCACGCGGTACTGGCTGGCCTGGGTGAAGATGGTGGAAATCTGTCGCTGCCCGTAGGCGTCGTACAGTGCATCGGCCACCGCTTCCACGCTTACGCCCAGGCGTGCGGCGGCATCGCGGTCGATGTTCACCCGCGCCTGCCGGCCCTGCATCTGCAGGTCGCTGGCCACATCGCGCAGCGCCGGCTGCTGGCGCAGGGCCTGCAGCAGCCGCGGCGTCCAGATTTCCAGCGTCTGCTGTTCCGGCGTGGTCAGGGTGAACTGGTACTGGGTGCGGCTGATGCGGTCTTCGATGCCCAGTTCCTGCACCGGTTGCAGGTACAGGGTGATGCCGGGAATCTTCGCCACGCGCTGCTGCAGGCGCGCCATCACCACGTCGGCGGCATCGCGGTCGCCGTGTGGCTTCAGTTCGATCAGCAGGCGGCCGGTGTTGAGCGTGGCATTGTTGCCGTCCACGCCGATGTACGAAGACAGGCTGGCCACCGCTGGATCGGCCTCGATGGCCTCGGCCAGTGCCAGTTGCCGCTCGCGCATGGCCTGGAACGAGATCGCCTGAGGCGCTTCGCTGATGCCCTGCACCAGGCCGGCGTCCTGCACCGGGAAGAAACCCTTGGGCACGGCGAAGTACAGCGCCACGGTCAGCGCCAGCGTGGCCACGGTGGCCAGCAGCATCAGCGGCTGGCGCTGCAGCACCCAATGCAGCTGGCGGTCGTAGATGGCGATGATGCGGTCGAACACATCGCGCTTCGGCGGGGATGGGGTCGGAGCCCCATGGGGATCCGACCCCTCAGCCACCGGGGTCAGATCCCCCTGGGGCTCTGACCCCTTCGCATGCGGCCTCAGGAACCGCGCACACAGCATCGGCGTCAGCGTCAGCGACACCAGCAGCGAAATGCCGATGGCCACCGCCAGCGTCACCGCGAACTCATGGAACAGCGCGCCCACCAGGTCGGCCATGAACAGCAGTGGGATCAGTACTGCGATCAGCGACACGGTCAGCGACACCAGGGTGAAGCCGATCTCGGCCGCGCCCTTCAGCGCCGCTTCCTGCGGGCTTTCACCTTCTTCCAGGTGGCGGGCGATGTTTTCCAGCATCACGATGGCATCGTCCACCACGAAGCCGGTGGCGATGGTCAGCGCCATCAGGGTCAGGTTGTTGAGCGAGTAGCCGGCCAGCAGCATCACCGCGAAGGTGCCGACCAGCGACAGTGGCACCGCTACGCTGGGAATGAGCGTGGCCGGGCCGTTGCGCAGGAACACCCAGGTGACCAGCACGACCAGGCCGATGGCCAGCACCAGTTCCTTCTGCACGCCGCGCACCGAGGCGCGGATCGATTCGGTGCGGTCGCTCAGCACCTTCATCTGCACACCCGCGGGCAGGGTCGCCTGCAACTGCGGCAGCATCGCGCGCACCTGTTCCACCACAGCGATCACATTGGCGCCGGGCTGGCGCTGCAGGTTCACCAGCACGGCGGGTTCGGTACCACTCCATGCCGCCAGCTGCCGGTTCTCGGCGCCATCGGTGATGGTGGCCACGTCGCCCAGGCGCAGCGGTGCGCCTTCGCGCCAGGCCAGTACCAGTGCCCGGTACTCGTCCGCGTTGCGCATCTGGTCGTTGGCATCGAGCATCACCGCACGGATCGGGCCGTCGAAGCTGCCCTTGGGCAGGTTCACATTGGCGGCAGCAATGGCCGTGCGGATGTGGTCCATGCCCAGCCCATTGGCCGCCAGCGCGGCGGCATTGACCTGGATGCGTACGGCAGGCCGCTGGCCACCGGCCAGGCTGACCAGGCCCACGCCGGGCAACTGGGCCAGGCGCTGGGCGATGCGCGTATCCACCAGATCGTGCACCTGCGGCAGCGACAGGCCCTGCGAGGTCACCGCCAGGGTGATGATGGGCGTGTCGGCCGGGTTCACCTTGCGGTACACCGGCGGCACCGGCAGATCGTCCGGCAGGAAGCTGCCGGCGGCGTTGATGGCCGCCTGCACGTCCTGCTCGGCCACCCCCAGCGACACGTCCAGGCCGAACTGCAGGGTGATGACCGAGGCCCCGCCGGAGCTGGTGGACGACAGCTGTTTCAGGCCGGGAATCTGCCCGAGCTGGCGCTCCAGCGGCGCGGTGATGGTGCGCGTGGTCAGCTCCGGGCTGGCGCCCGGATACAGCGTGGTGATCTGGATGATCGGGTAGTCCACCTGCGGCAACGCGGCCACCGGCAGCAGCCGGTAGGCCAGCACGCCGGACAGCAGCAGCGCCACCATCAGCAGCGTGGTGGCGACCGGGCGCAGGATGAAGGGGCGCGACAGGTTCATGCGCCGGCCTTGGCCGCCTTCGCCTGCGCGGCGGGTTCGGCCACGATCTCCACCGCGGTGCCATCTTCCAGGCCGTCGATGCCTTCGATCACCACCTGGTCGCCGGCCTGCAGCCCCGAGCGCACGGCCACGCGGCCATCATCGGCCGGGCCCAGCACCACGGTGCGGCGTTGCGCCTTGTTGTTCTTGTCGACGATGTGCACGTAGTTGCCCTGGCTGCCGAACTGCACGGCGGCATCGGGAATCAGCAGCGCCGGGTGTTCGCCCAGCTGCAGGCGCACGTTGACGAACTGGTTCGGGAACAGGGCCTGGTCTGCGTTGTCGAACTGCGCGCGCAGCTTCAACGTGCCGGTGGCGGTGTCGATGCGGTTGTCCACGCTGGACAGCGCGCCGTGCGCCAGCTGCGTGCGTTCTTCGCGGTTCCAGGCTTCCACGGCCAGCGCCGGCTGTGCCTGCACCGCATCCAGCAGCGCCGGCAGTTCCGGTTCGGGCACGGTGAACAGCACGCTGATTGGCGCGGTCTGGGCCAGGGTGACCAGGCCTTCGGCATCGCTGGCCTGCACCAGGTTGCCCACGTCCAGCCGGCGCAGGCCCACGCGGCCGCTTACCGGCGCGATGATGCGGGTGTACTGCAGCTGCAGGCGCGCTTCGTCCACGGCGGCCTGGTCGCTGATGCGACGGCCCTGCAGCTGGCGCACCTTGCTCTGCTGGTCGCTCAGTTCCTGTGCTGACACGAAGTGCTGACGCTGCAGTTCACGGTAGCGCTGCAACTGGCGTTCGGCATTTTCCAGCTCCGCCAGGTTCTGCTGCTGGGTGCCCTGTGCCTGCGCCAGCTTCACTTCGTACGGGCGCGGGTCGATCTGCGCCAGCAGATCGCCGGCCTTCACCTGCTGGCCTTCCTGGAAGTGCAGGCGCATCAGCTCGCCGTCCACGCGGCTGCGCACCACCACGCTGTGCAGCGGAGTGACCGTGCCCACTGCTTTCAGGCGCAGTACCAGCGGCTCGGCGCTGGCCCGGGCCACGCGCACCGGTACCGTCTTGCCCGGGCTGCTGGCGGCTGCACCTGCATCGGCCCGCGGCCAGGCCCACCAGGCCAGCACGGCGGCGGCCACGAGCACGGCGGCGATCAGCCACGCGCGACGGAAACGGGGCGGGGTGCTACGGGGCGACTCGACAGCGGACATGGGGCATCCTGCGCCCTGCGCACGCGCAGGAACATGTACGCCCGCGCGCGCATCGTGCGCCGCGGGCAGCGGGGGAGGGGAGTTGTCTGGCGGGGCCGCAGCGCGGCGTGGCTGGATGCCGTCGCGCGTGCGACGGGGCGCCCATGGTAGCCAATCAGCCTGCCGATTGCCGCATGACCAAGGTCATGGCGTGGGCGTGCGGGTGTGCGCCGCATGCGGTGATGCCTGGCGGGGCCTGGATGCGTGCGGTGTGCGGTGATGCCTGGCGGGGCCTGGATGCGTGGGGTGTGCGGTGATGCTTGACGTGGCCTGGATGCGTGGGGTGTGCGGTGATGCTTGGCGGGGCTTGGATGCGTGGGGTGTGCGGGGATGCTTGGCGGGGCCTGGATTCGTAGAGTCGAGCTTGCTCGACTGCTTTTGCCGGGAGCAGTCGAGCAAGCTCGACTCTACGAAGCATGGCAGTCGAGCAAGCTCGACTCTACGAAGCACGGCAGTCGAGCAAGCTCGACTCTACGAACTGCTCAATGCACTTCGTCGTGGTAGACGAACTTGGGCATTTCCCAGCGGTAATGGATCGCCAGCAGGCGCAGCGCGAAGCCACCGCCCAGGCAGCACAGGATCGCCGTGGCGTCGGCCACGCCCCAGTGCAGCAACAGCAGATACACCGCACCGGTCAGCAGCGAGATGATCGCGTACAGCTCCTTCTGGAAGATCAGCGGCACTTCGTTGCAGAGGATGTCGCGCAGCACGCCACCGAAGGCGCCGGTCAGCATGCCGGCAATCAGCACGATCGGCATCGCGTGGCCGGCCTCGCGCGCGATCGAGCAACCAATCAGGGTGAAGGCGATCAGACCCAGGCCATCAAGCACCAGGAAGGTGCGGCGGAAGTGGTGCATCCAGCGCGCCACCCAGGTGGCGATCAGCGCCGCACACACGGTGAAGGCCAGGTACTCCGGATGCTTCACCCAGCCCAGCGGGTAATGCCCCAGCAGGATGTCGCGCAGCGAACCGCCGCCGAGGGCAGTCACACAGGCAATCATGACCACGCCGAACAGATCCATGCGGCGGCGGCCTGCAGACAGGGCGCCGGTCATGGCTTCGGCGGAAATGGCGATCAGGTAGATGATGGACAGCAGCATGGGTCAGGCTCCGGGCGCGGTGGGGCCGGCCATGCGCGTATACCGCCACTGCCTGCGCAATGACGGAATGACGATGACCGGTGCCGCTCCCGCTGTCCTTTTGCCTGAGAGTTCAGCGGGATGAACCGCGTGCCCCTTCGGCGGATCGCGGCGGGCGTGCCCGGCGACCTCTCTCCAGCTCGGCGTGTCGAATGCATGGTTGGTGGGATTCCAGCCCACCGGCCTGAGCGATCATGGGAGCCTGCGCCTTCGGCGGGCGCCAGCGCGGCGCCTCTCTCCTGCATTCGGGCGCCAGTATATCCGCTGCAGTGCAGCACGGCATAATCGAGCCCATGGCCCCGTCCCCCCGCCCGTGGTTCCTGTACCTGCTTGAATGCCGCGACGGCAGTTACTACGCCGGCATCAGCACCGACGTGGCGGCCCGGTTCGCCGCCCACCAGGCCGGGAAGGGGGCGCGCTATACCCGGGCGCGTCCGCCGCTGCAGATCCTGGCCGTGCGCGAGTACCCCGACCGCGCGGCCGCCTCGCGCGCGGAATGGCAGCTCAAGCAGCAGCCGCGCGAACGGAAGCTGGCGTGGCTGCAGGCCGCGATCCTGTAGATCCACGCCAAGCGTGGATGGGGCGTCCCAACCATGCCACCATCGCCACACGCCCAGCGCTGGAGACACCCATGTCCACCGTTGCCCTGTTGTTCGCTGTCGCTGCACCACCAGCCCCACCGCCGACCCCGCCACCCTCGCGGCCATCGAAGCGACCTGCCATGACTACGTGGACGGGCAACTGGAGGGCGACCCGCAGCGTGTCGCCCGCGCGCTGCATCCGGACCTGGCCAAGCGCGCCGTGCTGGGCGATACGCCCGACGAACGCCTGGGCCTGCGCCGCATGTCGAAGGAAGAACTGGTTTCGCTGACCCGGCAGGGCGCACTGAAGACGCCGAAGGAGCAGTGGGACCGCCGCTGCACGGTGCTCGATGTGACCGGCAATGCGGCCGCGGTGCGGTTGGAAACCCCGTGGTTCGTCGACTACTTCCACATGGGCCGTTTCGACCAGCGCTGGGTCATCGTCAACGCGCTGTGGTATCCCAAGCCGAAGGCAGAGTAGATCCACGCCATGCGTGGATGGGGTCAGAGCCCTTTCCTGCGGACAGGGATCCGACCCCGCTTTCCTGCACGTTATTTCGGGCGCCGGTCGTCCTGATCATCACCGAAGATGATGCGCGCGCTGCGCTGGTAGCTCCAATACGCCACGGCCCAGTTCAACAGCACCACGATGCGGTTGCGGAAGCCGATCAGGAAGAACACGTGCGCGGCCAGCCAGAACCACCAGGCCAGGATGCCCGACAGCTGCAGCTTGCCCAGGTGCACGATCGCGGCCATGCGGCCGATGGTGGCCAGGTTGCCGTAGTCGGCGTACTTGAACGCTCCCGGCTCGGTCTTGCCGTGCAGGCGCGCGCGGATGGTTTCGGCCACGTGCTTGCCCATCTGCTTGGCGGCCGGTGCCACGCCGGGCACGGGACGGCCATCGGCCTGGCTGACGGCGGCCAGATCGCCGGCCACGAACAGCTCGGGGTGGCCGGGCAGGGTCAGGTCCGGCTGCACCTGCACCCGGCCGGCGCGATCCAGCGGTACGTCCAGGGTCTTTGCCAGCGGTGAGGCGGCCACGCCAGCGGCCCACACCACCGTGCGCGCGGGCACGAACTGGTCGCCCAGCTTGAACCCCTGGCTGTCGATATCACTGACCGGGGTGCCGGTCAGCACTTCCACGCCCAGCTTTTCCAGCTGCCGGCGTGCCTTCAGCGAAAGCACTTCCGGGAACGAGGACAGCACGCGCGGGCCGGCTTCCACCAGCCGCACCTTGGCGCTGGCCGGATCGATATGGCGGAACTCGTTTCGCAGGGTGTGGCGGGCGATCTCGGCCAGCGTACCGGCCAGTTCCACACCGGTGGGGCCACCACCCACCACGGCGAAGCTCAGCCAGGCGGCTTTTTTCTCCGGGTCTGGCTCGGCTTCGGCACGCTCGAACGCCAGCAGCAGCTTGCGGCGCAGGGCGATTGCATCGTCCAGCGTCTTCAGGCCCGGCGCATCGGCGGCCCACTGGTCATTGCCGAAGTAGGCATGGGTGGCGCCGGTGGCCAGCAACAGGCTGTCATAGCCCAGCGTGCTGCCATCGGCCAGGGTGATCTGGCGGGCCTGTTTTTCGATGCCCACCACTTCGCCCAGGCGCACTTCCACGTTGCGCTGGTGGCCCAGGATATGCCGCAGCGGCGCGGCGATATCGGGTGCGGACAGGCCTGCGGTGGCGACCTGGTACAGCAGGGGTTGGAACAGGTGGTGGTTGCGGCGGTCGACCAGGGTGATCCTGATCCGTTCGCGCGCCAGGGCACGGGTGGCCCAGAGGCCCGCGAAACCGCCGCCGATGATGACCAGGTGGGGGACTGGTTCGCGGCTCATCGACGTACTCCGGAGGGGATGGATGTCGCCCGGCATCATCGCACGTCACATGCCTGCGCAACGGGATCGGCGATACTCGGTTCAGGCCGCAGCCCCTTCGCCGAGGAACCCATGTCCGAACCGGAAAAGCGCATTGCCCTGCTGATCGACGCCGACAACGCGCCAGCATCGAAGATTGATGAAGTGCTGGCCGAAGTGGCCCGCCATGGCGTGGCCAACGTGCGCCGCGCCTACGGCAACTGGAAGAGCCCGCGCTTGAAGGGCTGGGAGGCGGTGCTGCACGAGTACGCCATCCGCCCCATCCAGCAGTTCGCCTACAGCAAGGGCAAGAACGCCTCGGACATGGCCATGGTGATCGATGCCATGGACCTGCTGTACGCACGCAACCTGGATGGCTTCGCCATCGTGTCCAGCGATGCCGACTTCACCCCCATGGTCATGCGCCTGCTGACCGACGGGGTGAAGGTCTATGGCTTCGGCGAAAAGAAGACGCCCGAGCCGTTCGTCAACGCCTGTTCCAAGTTCACCTATCTGGAAGCCCTGGGCCAGGCCCATGCCAGCGTGCCCGATGCCGACGCGCCCGACGTGGAGCGGGCCGCCAGCGAACAGGCCGCCAGCGATGAAGCCCGCCCGCGCAAGAGCGGCGCGGAAATGCGCAGTGATACCCGCCTGGTGAAAATGCTGCGCCGCCCGGTGTCGTCGGCCGAAGGCGAAGACGGCTGGTCGCACCTGGGGCCGGTCGGCAGCCAGATCGGCAACCAGGCTTCGTTCGATCCACGCAACTATGGCTATGGAAAGCTCAGCGATCTGCTGGCGGCGATCGGTCTGTTCGAGCTGAAGAAGGACGGCAAATCGTCCTACGTGCGCGCGTTGCCGAAGAAGAACCGGTAGCGCAGCAGGGCGCGTTTGATCGGCGTATCGTAGCGGCTCCGCGCCAGCGTGGCGCACCGCTGCAGGCAAGGAACAAACGCATGTTGAAGATCTGGGGCCGCCGCAATTCCAGCAACGTCCGCAAGGTGCTGTGGTGTGCCGAGGAAATCGGGCTGCCGTATGAATCCATCGAAGTGGGCGGCAGCCACGGCGGCACGCAGTCGGCCGAATACCTGGCAATGAACCCCAACAGCCTGGTGCCGGTGATCGAAGACCACGGCCTGCCGCTGTGGGAATCGAACACCATCGTGCGCTACCTGAGCGCGCGCTACGCGCTGGGCACGCTGTATGCCGAAGATGCGATGGAACGTGCCCAGGCCGAGAAGTGGATGGACTGGAGCACCTCGCGCATGGCGCCGCTGTACTCCGAACTGATCTGGGGCATCATGCGCACCGCCCCGGCCGACCGCGACGAAGCGCGCATCAATGCGGCCATCGTGCGTGCCGGCGAATACCTGGCCATGGCCGATGCCACCCTGGCCAAGCAGCCGTGGCTGTCCGGCGACCGCTTCGCGATGGGCGACATCCCGCTGGGATCTCTCGTCTATGCCTGGTTCGAACTGCCGATCCAGCGCCCGGACCTGCCGCACGTGGCGCAGTGGTACGCGCGACTGCGCGAGCGCCCGGCGTACCAGCGCGGCGTGATGTCGCCTCTGACCTGAGCGCGCGTTGCCCGGGGTCGGATCCCACCCGACGGGTGGGCTCCGACCCCCGCTGCGCGCGGGGGTAGAGTCGAGCTTGCTCGACTGCGCTTGGCGCTGGATCAGCAGCAGTCGAGCAAGCTCGACTCTACCAACGGCGGTAAGCGCGCGATGATTGGGCTCCGACCCTACACCGGCGGGCACCGCGGTAGCGCCGGGCCATGCCCGGCGGAGGCACCCCGCAACCCTCAATAAAGATCCGTCGGGTCCACATCCAGCGACCAGCGCACCTTACGTGCTTCCGGCAGCGCGTACAGCTGCGGCACCAGCTGCGCCAGCACCCCATGCAGGGGCGGCCGCTGCGGCGCCGACAGCAGCAGCTGCGTGCGCTGGTAACCGGCACGGCGCGGCATCGGCGCCGGCATCGGCCCATAGGCTTCCACCACGTTCTGTTCGCCCAGCAGGTGCCGCGCGGCCAGCAGGAAGGCGTTGGCATGCTCGACCTGCTGCGCTTCGGCACGCATCAGTGCCAGGTGCGCGAAGGGCGGGAAGCCGGCGGCCTGGCGCTGGTTCAGTTCGGCCTGCGCGAAGGGGTGGTAGCCACCGTTCACCAGGGTTTCCAGCAGCGGGTGGCCCGGGTGATGGGTCTGCAGCCAGACCTCGCCGGGATCGCGCGCGCGTCCGGCGCGCCCGGCCACCTGGATCAACTGCTGGGCCAGCTTCTCGCTGGCGCGGAAATCGGCGGAGAACAGCCCTTCGTCGATGCCCACCACCACCACCAGGGTCAGCTTGGGCAAGTCGTGGCCCTTGGCCAGGATCTGCGTGCCGACCAGGATGCCGGGCTGGTCCCCCAGTTTCGCCAACTGTTGTTCCAGCGCATCGCGGCGTGACGTGGTGCTGCGATCGATGCGCACCACGGGGTAGTCGGCGAAGGCGCTCACCAGATGTTCTTCCAGCCGCTCGGTACCAATACCCTGCGGCTGCAGGGCCAGGCTGGCACAGGCCGGGCAGGCCAGCGGCGCCGGCTGGCGTGCGCCGCAGTGGTGGCACTGCAGGCGGCGCCCGCCGCCATGCACGGTCATCGGCGCATCGCAGCGTTGGCACGGCGCGGTCCAGCCGCAGTCGTGGCACAGCAGCACCGGCGCGTAGCCGCGCCGGTTCTTGAACACCAGCACCTGCTGGCCGCGCTGCAGGTGTTCGCCGATGCCGGCCAGCACTTCGTCGCTCAAGCCATCGCGCAGCGGCCGCTTGCGCACATCCAGGATGCGCACCCGCGGTGGCCGTGCATCGCCGGCACGCTGCTTCAGGCGCAGGTGCGCGTAGCGGCCGGCGTAGGTGTTGTGCAGGGTTTCCAGTGACGGCGTGGCGCTGCCCAGCAGCACGGGAATGCCCAGGGCCTTGGCCCGCACCAGGGCGAAGTCGCGCGCGTGGTAGCGGATGCCGTCCTGCTGCTTGTAGCTGCCGTCGTGCTCCTCGTCCACGATCAACAGACCGGCCTGCGGCAGCGGCGTGAACACAGCCGAACGGGTGCCGACGATCACCCGTGCTTCGCCGCGCGATGCAGCCGCCCACACGCGTGCGCGTTCGTTGTCGTTCAGCCCCGAATGCAGCGCGTGCACCGGAATGCCCAGGCGGCCACGGAAGCGCGCCAGGGTCTGCGGGGTCAGGCCGATTTCCGGCACCAGTACCAGCGCCTGCCGGCCCTGCGCCAGGCAATGGATGATGGCCTGCAGGTAGACCTCGGTCTTGCCGCTGCCGGTCACCCCATCCAGCAGGAACGGCTGGAAGCCATCGGCTGCGGTGATCGCAGCCACGGCCTCGGCCTGGTCGGGGTTCAATGTCGGGCCTGGCAGCGGGTGCGCGTGGCGCGGGGCCACGGCCAGCGCCACCCGCTCGGCCAGGCCGCGCTTGGCCAGGCTGCGGGCCGCCGTGCGCCAATCGGGCATGCGGGCGCCCAGCACGTCTTCGTCCACCACGGCCTCGGCCAGGTGTTCGGCCAGTTGCCGCGGCCGGCTGCCGGCGCGAAGTTTGTCGCGCTGGGTGCGGCCGTCGTCGGTCAGCTGCCAGCCCCAGTGATGGGTGTCGGGCAGCGGCTCGCCGTGCCGCAGCGGGCCGGGCAGGGCGGTGCTGACCACTTCGCCCAAGGGGGCGTGGGTGTAGCGGGCCAGCCATTGCAGGCTGTGCCACAGCTCGCCCTGCAGCAGGGGTTGCGGGTCCACCCAGGCCAGCGCCTGGCGCAGCCCCTGCGTGTCCTCTGTCTGGCCCAGGCCAGCCACCATGCCCACCAGTTCACGGTTGCCGAAGGGCACCTTCAACCGGCAGCCCAGCGCATCGGCCGGCGCCTGGCCGTCAGGGGCCAGGTAGTCGAACAGGCGGGGCAGGGGAACGGGCAGCGCGACCTGCAGGGTCGGAATCAGTGCGGGCATGGGCGCAGTTTAACGGCCCATGCGCGCCCGCATGGCAGGTTGCTGTCCGGCCGCAACGCGTCGTGGCATTCATAAATGTCACCTAAATGCAGGCGGCTATTAGAGATTCAGTCTTATCCACATCTTCTGTGGATAAGTTTGTGCGTTACCCGTCGGCGATGACCCGGGAAGCCGATGGCGACGGCCTCACGGTTGCGTTGGTCAAAAAATAGCCACATAAAAAAGTTCTTGAATATCAACAACATCGATGTGAAACATTGCTGAAACACGCTGAATTCACGCCTCCATGCCGGTCGTCCCAAGTCAGGTCTTGATGCTGTGCACAACCTGCAGCACGAAGTGCCCACGGGCGCAAGCCCTGCCGGCGGCCAAGGGCCTGCCGCTATCATGCTGGCAGACCTTTGGAGTGACCGATGACGGCTGTGCCCGCCCCTGTTTCCTCGACCGCGGCCGGCGCGCTGTCGGCGTTCCTGCGTGGCGTCGAGCGCCGCGCGCTGGTGGTTGCCGAGCTGCAGTGCGGCGACCCCGCCCGTGCCGAGCAGACCCTGGTGGCGGTCATGCGTGCCTTCGCCGCCGTGGCCAGCGACCTGCCCATGGCGCAGTGGCCCACCCGATTCTGGACCCTGCTGGGCCAGCGCCAGGCCCTGCGTGAGCCGTCCGCCGGGCAGTGGCCGCCGTCGCTGGCCGCACTGGGCGACATGGCCCCCGTGCCGCGCCTGGCCCTGCTGCTGCGGGTGGGCGGCAGCCTGGACGAAGGCATTGCTACGCGGGTGCTGGACACCGACGAGAACGGCTACCAGCAACTGCTGGCCGCGGCCTGCCCCCGCGATGCCAACGGCCAGCCCGATGCCGCCGCCTGGCGCGGCCTGGCCGAGCAGGTGCAGCTGCGCATCCGCGACCTGCCGGCCAAGCGCCTGCAGCAGTTGCAGCAGCCGGCCGCACCGGGCAGCAGCACGCAGCCCCCCACCCCCGGCTGGCGCGCGCCCGAACGCAACGACCGCACGCCGGCGGCCGGCAAGCGCCGCCGCCCGAATGCGCGCCCGCGCTGGCGCGGCCCGCTGATCCTGCTGGCCACCGTTGCCGTGCTGTTGGCGGCCGCGCTGGGCTGGAGGCACTGGCAGGGCCTGCGCACGGCCAGCGATGCCCCGCTGCCGGAAGGCGTGGTGGGCGAAGCGGGGCCGGTGACGGTGGAATCGCTGCCGCCGACCGACGTTCAGGCATCGGCCGCGGTCGACAGCCATGCCGCCGAAGATGCCGCGATGCTGGCCGACCGTGACTACCCGCTGGTGGCCGACGCCGATCTGTATGCCTGGAGTGCCGCCGGTGGTCCGCTGCCGGTGGATGAATCCGAACCCAAACCGACCCACCCCGAGCCGGTGGGTGCCGCGCTGGAAACCTCTGCTGCCGATGAATAAGTTCCTGCTGGCCGGCCTGCTGCTGGCCCTGCCGCTGTGCGCCGCCGCCGCGCCGAATGCCCTGGACCTGCCGCCGCCCACCGCGGTGCCGGCCAGTGCGGTTGATGCCGCGTCGCCGGCCGGGTTCGCCCATCTGGATGTGGCCGCCCAGCGCCAACGGCGGGCCGATTACGCGGCCTGGCGCGCGCTGCCGGAAGGCGAGCGTGAGCGCATCCGCGTGGCTGCTTCGCGCTTTGCCGCCCTGCCGGCCGCCCAGCAACAGCAGCTGCGCGAACAGTTCCAGGCGCAGGACCAGGCCTTCCGCGAGGGCTGGCGGCTGGGCCCGCAGCTGGGCCAGCAGTTCCCCAAGCTGCACGGCCTGTTCGGCTTCGTGCCGCCGGAACAGCGTGAAGCTGCGCTGGCCGTGCTGCGCCAGCTCAGTCCTGCACAATTGTCGCAATTGACCTTGGTGGCGCAGCGCACGCCGCCGCAGGAACGCGATGCGGTGCGCAGCGCATTCCTGGCCCTGCCGGCGGCCGAGCGTGACGGTTGGCTGAAGCGCCAAGCCGGGCAGTAGCGCCGGGGGCTTCGCCTCGGAATCGGCGGGGATCTGATGGGGAATGGGCGGGGGTTTTCGCGCGGCCCGAATGAAGAGCAGTCGACCAACGGTCGACTCTACCCCGTCGCCCGCACCCGTTCGCCCGCACCCCGCCGACGGTCGCGCCCATGCCGGGTCGTTTGGCCGTAAGATGGCGGCCCGCAACCCGGTGCCTGTGCCCTTCGCGCGCAACCGTAGTTGGCGTTCTGTACTTCCATGTCTACCGCAACCTCCACGCCGCGCTTCAGCAAGGAAGTCGGCGCGACCGGTCTGCTTGCCCTGCCGTTGGTGCTGGGCCATGTCTCCACCGGCCTGATCTCCTTCGTCGACAACGTCATTGCCGGCCACCACGCCACCGCCACGCTGGCGGCGGTCACCATCGGCACCGCGCTGCTGTGGCTGCCCATGCTGATTCCGATCGGCACCCTGATCTCACTCACCGCCTCGGTGTCGCAGCTGCATGGCGCCGGCCGCGAGCGCGAGATCGGCCCGCTGTTCCGCCAGGCCCTGTGGCTGGCGCTGGGCCTGGGGCTGATCATGTTCGCCTTCCTGACGCTGGTGCCGCCGCTGCTGCCGGCCTTCGGCATCGCGCCGGACATCGTGCCGGGGGCCACCGCCTTCCTGCACGCGGTGCGCTGGGGCGGGCCCGCGCTCACCCTGTACTTCTGCATGCGCTATCTCAGCGAGGGCATGCACTGGACCCTGCCGACCATGCTGCTCGGCTTCGGTGGCCTGCTGGTGCTGGCGCCGATGGGCTACGTGTTGGCCAACGGCAAGCTGGGCTTCCCGGAAATGGGCGCCGAAGGGCTGGGCATCGCCTCGGCGGTGATGATGTGGCTGCAGGCCATCGCCTTTGCCACCTACCTGTGGCTCACCAAGCGCTTCGCCCACCTGCAGCTGTTCTCGCACTTCGAAGGCCCGCGCCCGGCGGCGATCTGGGACCTGCTGCGCACCGGCCTGCCGATCGGCATCACCGTGCTGATGGAAGGCGGTCTGTTCATCGTCACCGCCCTGCTGATCGGTCGCCTGGGCGCCAATGAGGCGGCCGCGCACCAGATCGCGATCAACGTGGCGCAGCTGTGTTTCATGATCCCGATGGGCGTGGCCGAAGCGACCACCGTGCGCGTCGGCCATGCGGTCGGCCGTGGCGATGGCTTCGGCGTGCGCCGCGCGGCCTGGGCCGGCTACGCGATCATCATGGGCACCCAGACCCTGTCGGCGGCGGTGCTGCTGTTCGGCCACGATGCCATCGTGGGGGTCTATACCAACGATCTGGCGGTGGCCGGGCTGGCGTCCACGCTGCTGTTGTACGCGGCCACCTTCCAGTTCCCCGATGGCATCCAGGTGCTGTCGGCCGGTGCGCTGCGCGGCCTGAAGGACACCCGCGTACCGATGTTCATCGCCATGTTCGCGTACTGGGGCCTGGGCATGCCGCTCGGCGCCGGGCTCGGCCTGGGCCTGGGCATGGGCCCGCAGGGCATGTGGATCGGCCTGATCGTCGGCCTGACCGCCGCGGCCATCCTGATGGGCTGGCGGCTGCGCCGCAGCAGCCTGCGCATTGGCCAGTCGGTCCTGGAATGATCCTCGCGCCCGTCACCGCAGACCGTGACGGGCGATCCCCTGACTTGTGTCCGATGCCGCCTCACACGGCACCGGCTATGCTGTTACCACGGCAAGAAGCCATCCGGAGCGCTCCATGAACCAAACCGTGCCCCCGCTGCCCCCGGCACGTCGCAACCCCGTCGCCAGTTTCTTCATCGGGCTGTGGGACGTGATGAATTTCACCCGCCGGCTGATCCTGAACCTGCTGTTCTTCGGCCTGTTGCTGCTGTTCGTGGTGATGTTCATCGTCGCCGCCGGCATGGGCGCCGGTGCCAGCAAATCGCTGCAGGACCGCACCACCCTGG
The DNA here is from genome assembly GCF_010894375.1 of Stenotrophomonas sp. B1-1. NCBI lineage: Bacteria > Pseudomonadati > Pseudomonadota > Gammaproteobacteria > Lysobacterales > Lysobacteraceae > Stenotrophomonas > Stenotrophomonas sp. B1-1. The sequence continues at coordinate 114,674 of NZ_JAAIUZ010000019.1, forward strand.
TGATCGCGCCGGAAGGCCGGCTGGTCGAGCAGTTCAGCGCCGATCCGGTCAGCCGCGCGCTGGCAAAGGCCGTGGGCGACAACAGCGCCGAGGAAGTGCAGCTGCGCGACCTGATCCGGGCCATTGAAGCGGCCAAGGACGACAAGAAGATCGAACGCGTGGTGCTGGAACTGGACAAGCTGCAGCCGTCCGGCTTCGCCTCGCTGCGTGAAGTGGCCGCCGCGCTGCAGGACCTGCGCGCGTCGGGCAAGCAGGTGGTGGCCTTCAGCCAGAGCATGGGGCAGTCGCAGTACCTGCTGGCCGCGCAGGCCGACGAGGTCTACCTGGACCCGATGGGCTCGGTCGTGCTGGAAGGCCTGGGCCGCTACCGCCAGTATTTCCGCACCGGCCTGCAGGACAAGCTGGGCGTGGACGTGCACCTGTTCAAGGTGGGCGAATACAAGTCGGCCGCCGAACCCTACGTGCTGGATGCCGCATCGCCGGCGTCCAAGGAAGCCGACCTGTTCTGGATGAACGATGTCTGGCAGCGCTACCTGGGCGACATCGCCAAGGCACGCCGCCTGGACCCGGCGCAGCTGGCGGCCGGCATCGATACCCTGCCTGAAGGCGTGGCCGCCGCCGGTGGCGACCTGGCCAAGTTCGCCCTGCAGCAGAAGCTGGTGACCGCGCTGAAGACCCGCGAAGAATTCGAGGATCTGATGATCGACCGCGGCGTGGCCGATGAAGATGCCGACGGTGGCTTCCGCAGCATCGACTTCGGCGGTTACCTGACCCAGCTCGATGCGCGCCGCAACCCGGTGGACAGCCGTCCGCAGGTGGCCGTGGTGGTGGCCTCGGGCGAGATCAGCGGCGGCGACCTGCCGGCCGGCCGCATCGGTGGCGAATCGACCTCGGCCCTGCTGCGCGCCGCGCGCGACGACGAACACGTGAAGGCCGTGGTGCTGCGCGTGGATTCGCCCGGCGGTGAAGTGTTCGCCTCCGAGCAGATCCGCCGCGAAGTGGTGGCCCTGCAGGCCGCCGGCAAGCCGGTGGTGGTGTCGATGGGCGACCTGGCGGCGTCGGGTGGTTACTGGATCAGCATGAATGCCGACCGCATCTATGCCGACCCGTCCACCATCACCGGGTCGATCGGCATCTTCGGCATGATCCCGAACTTCAGCCGCGCGCTGGACAAGATCGGCGTGCACACCGATGGCGTGGGCACCACCCGCTTCGCCGGCGCGTTCGATGTCACCCGCGAAATGGACCCGGCCGTGGGCCAGGTCATCCAGTCGGTCATCAACAAGGGTTATGCCGATTTCACCGGCCGTGTGGCCGAAGCGCGCAAGAAGCCGGTGGAAGCCATCGATGAAGTGGCCCGTGGCCGCGTGTGGAGCGGTGCCCAGGCCAAGGAACGCGGTCTGGTCGATGCGTTCGGCGGCCTGAAGGATGCGGTGGCCGATGCCGCCGGCCGCGCCAAGCTTGGCAACGCCGACAAGTATCGCGTGCGCTACATCGAAAAGGCCGCCACGCCGTTCGCGCAGTTCGTCAGCGGTTTCGCTGGCAGCCGCGCTGGCGCCTGGATGCTGTCCGATTCGGGCATGGCGCGCATGATGCTGGCACGCACGATGCCGGAAGTGGACACGCAGCTGCGCTTCGTCGAAAACGCCGCCCGCGAGAAGGGCAACGGCGCCCCGGTGAAGGCACTGGCGTACTGCTTCTGCGGATTCTAAGCAGACCGGGGTCAGATCCCTTTGCGCAGCAAAGGGCTCTGACCCCACCCATTACCGCGTCGCGTCAGCCTCGGCCTGGCGCTCGCGTTCGGCGCCCTCGTCTACCGTCTGCTGCACGCCCTTGGCGCGGTCCAGCGGCTGGTTGATCGCCTTGGCCAGCGCCTGCGGCTCCGGCGGTTTTTCAGGGTTGGGTGGGGCAGGGCGCTGGCAACCGGCCAGCAGCGCAGCCGACAGGCACAGTGGAATCAGCAGACGCATCGCGGCTCTCCAGGGTAGGCGATGGCGCAGTGTCGCACCGTCGGCAGGCGCGTGCTGTGACGCGTATCCTTTGCGCATCGAAATACAGCGGCTGCGGCCCGGAGGACACATGACCCAGCAACGATGGCGCCTGGACGGGCAGACCGCGCTCATCACCGGCGCCAGCGCCGGTATCGGCCTGGCAATCGCCCATGAACTGGCCGGTTTCGGCGCCGACCTGATGATCGTGGGCCGCGACATCGACATGCTGGAAACCGCCCGCGACGAACTGCTGGATGTGCACCCGCAGATGCAGGTGCATGCGCTGGCGGCCGATGTGTCCGACGACGAAGACCGCCGGCAGATCCTGGACTGGGTGGAAGACCACAGCGACGGCCTGCACATCCTGGTGAACAACGCCGGCGGCAACATCACCAAGGCGGCCACCGAGTATTCCGAAGACGAGTGGCGCGGCATCTTCGAAACCAACCTGTTTTCCGCGTTCGAACTCTCGCGCTATGCGCACCCGCTACTGGCGCGGCATGCGGCGTCGTCCATCGTCAACGTTGGCAGCGTTTCCGGCCTTACCCATGTGCGCAGTGGCGTGGTCTATGGCATGACCAAGGCGGCCATGCACCAGATGACCCGCAACCTGGCGGTGGAGTGGGCCGAAGACGGCATCCGGGTGAACGCGGTGGCGCCGTGGTACATCCGCACGCGCCGCACGTCCGGGCCGCTGTCCGACCCCGATTACTACGACGAAGTGATCGCGCGCACGCCCATGGGCCGCATTGGCGAACCGGAGGAAGTGGCCGCCGCAGTGGGCTTCCTGTGCCTGCCAGCATCGAGCTATGTCACCGGTGAATGCATCGCCGTGGACGGCGGCTTCCTGCGCTACGGGTTCTGATGGATTCGCCGGGGTCGGATCCCTTTCCAACGGAAAGGGCTCTGACCCCATCAGCGGCTCACTCAGGTACGGCGCAATCACTCGCCGCCAGCACTGCCTGCAGCCGCTCGCGTTCGCTCCGTGCGGCATCGCGGTTGTCCGGCGTGGCGAAGCGCTCGCGACCGCGTGCGTTGCGGAAGCGCTGCTGCCAACTGCCGCAGCGCTGCGCTTCACTGACTTCGCTGCAGCGGTCGGTCACCACTTCACAGCTGGCCGCATTGGCCGGGGTGACTCCGCCCAGCCCCTGCACCTGCAGCAGTTCGCAACGGCCCGGTGCGGCCTCGTATTCGTGCAGGTAACCGCCGCCCTGGGCATCGGTGCACTGGAAGATGGGCGGCAGCGGCGGCTTCGGCGGCGCATTGCCGTCGGCCTGCGCCTGCGCGTTTGCCTGGCGCAGCTGCGCGCTGTCCAGGATCAGGTTGTCATCGGGGCGCTCGACCATGCGCGCTTCGCTGATGATGCGTTCTTCGCCGGCCTGCGCCGGTTCCGCCGCGGGTGTGGGGGTGGTGGCAGGCTCGGCCGCAGGCGGTGCGCTGGGCAGCACCGCCGAAGGTGGTGGCTCGGCTGGCGGTGTGGGCGCTGCAGGTGTGGAGCCGGGAAGACGCACGATTTCCTGCCGCAGACCGTCCGCGCAGGGCACGCGCTGCACGGTTGGAACGTCGCTGCTGCCGGTGCAGCGATAGATCACCTGTGCCTCGGCCGCGGCTGCGGTGGGCAGCAGGCACAGGGCCAGCCAGAACAGTTTCTTCATGCGAGCAGCGTACAGCGACTGCCCACCAAGGTGGGCACCTACCAGAGCAGGGCCCCGGTAGTGGCCAACCTTGGTTGGCCGCAGGGCATGTCGTTGTCGCAGCAGCGCCCCCGGTAGTGGCCAACCTTGGTTGGCCGCATGGCGCCGGCGCGGGGCGTTTCAGCCGCCGCAGTCGCGGCCCAGGCGCGCATCAATGCCGCGCTGTTCGGTGGTGATCGCCGTGCGTTCGCTCTGCAGCGCGCTGTTGTAGCGGCGGTCCAGCTCCCAGCGCCGATCGCGCAGGCGCGAACAGACTTCCTGCGCGGGCAACGGCGTGCAGGTATCGCGCACCAGCACGTTGCCGGCCGGCAGGCTGAAGCCGACTGGTGGCGGGCGCCGGTCGGGCACGGTGCCGCCGATCGGTGGGCCGATGCTGTTGCCGGCGGCCGGGCGCGGGCCAGGGTGCGGGCTGTAGCCGGGGCCGGGCCGGCCGCGCGGATACCAGACGTTGCCCCACACCGTCACCCAGCGCGGGTTGCCCTCGTTGCTGTCGCTGGTATAGCGGCTGCCATCCTCGGCCACGCATTCGTACATCGGCTGCGGCGGCTGCACGTACACATGGCGTACTTCGCGCTCACGCAGCGCGGGGGTATCGGTGCGCTCCAGCGGCGCGGCGTCGGTGCTGACCACGCGCGCGGGCGGGTCCTTGGGGCGCTGCATGTCGCGCACTTCCTGGCGGCCACTGCTGCACGGCTTGTCCTGCAGAGCGACAGCGCCGTTACTGCCCACGCAGCGATAGATGCGCACGTCATCGGCTGCCAGCGCGCTCAGCGGCAGCAGCAGGGCCAGGCACAGGGTGGATCGCAGCAGGTGCATGTGCGCAGCGTGCGCCAAGCCGGGCGCCGCTGCAATCATCGGCTCAGGAGCGCAGCACGTTGCCACTGAGTGCGTCCCGGATCGGGGTGGGCTGGGCCAGCCCGCCGGTTTCGCCGTCCAGCACGCCGTCCAGCAGGCGCAGCAGGCGCGGGTCCAGCTCCTGGCGGGTACGCGCGGGCGGTTCGCCGGCCAGGTTGGCGCTGGTGGACACCAGCGGGCCACCCCACGCCTGGCACAGCGCGGCCACCAGCGGGTGCGCACTGATGCGCACGGCAATGCCACTGTGTTCACCGGTAATCCACGGCTGGGCACGCGCCCCGGCCGGCAGGATCCACGTGTTGGCGCCGGGCCAGCTGGCCAGCACCGCGCGCTGCCGTGCGTCGGGCAGGGCGTCCAGCCGCACCCAGCCCTGCAGCTGGGCCAGGTCGGCGGCGACCAGGATCATGCCTTTCTCGATCGGGCGCTGCTTCAGGCGCAGCACCATGTGTACGGCGGCCTCGTGCGCGGGGTCGCAGCCCAGCCCCCAGACCGCTTCGGTGGGGTAGGCAATCACGCCACCGGCACGCAGGGTGGCGACAGCGGAGTCCAGAGTGAGTTCTTTCATGGCGGCAACCGGGCCGGCGTGGGGGTTCATTATCCCCCCGCTGCGTGCAGATGGGGTGGAACCTGCCACCCCTCTGCACATCATCCACGCATGGCGTGGATCTACTTTGCGGCTTTTTTCACTGCTTTCTTGGTGGCCTTCTTGGCCGCCTTCTTGGCCGGGGCCTTCTTCGCAGGGGCCTTCTTGGCAGCGGCCTTCTTCGGTGCGGCTTCCTTCTTCACCGCCGCCTTCTTGGCCGGGGCTTTCTTCGCCGCCGCCTTCTTGGCGCCGAAGCCCTTGCGCACCGGCTTGCCGGTTTCTTCCATCAGCTGCTGCACTTCGGCCAGGGTCAGCGATGCCGGCTCGCGATCCTTGGGGATCTTGCCGTTCATCTTGCCGTCGCTGATATACGGGCCGAAGCGGCCGTTCAGCACCTGGATGTCGCTGCCCTCGAATTCCTTGATGATCCGGTTGCGCGCGATCTCTTCCTTTTCTTCCACCAGGAACACGGCGCGGGCCAGGTCGATGGTGTACGGGTCGTCTTCCTTCTTCAGCGAGGCATAGGTGCTGCCGCGCTTGGCGAACGGCCCGAAGCGGCCGATGCCGACGCTGACCGGTTCGCCCTTGTCCTCACCCAGCGCGCGCGGCATCAGGAACAGTTCCAGCGCGTCTTCCAGGGAAATGGTGTGCATCGACTGGCCGGGGCGCAGCGAGGCGAACTTGGGCTTCTCCTCGGCGTCCTCGGCGGTGCTGCCGATGGCCGCATACGGCCCGAAACGGCCCAGGCGCACGCTCACCGGCTTGCCGGTCTTGGGGTCGGTGCCGAGCTCGCGCGCGCCACTGGCCTCGGCGCGGTCGACCGATTCCTTCTTGTCTTCCACCAGTTCCTTGAAGGGCTCCCAGAAGCGGGCCATCAGCGGAATCCATTCTTCCTCGCCGCGCGAGACGGCGTCGAGCTCGTCCTCAAGCTTGGCGGTGAAGTCGTAGTCCACGTACTGGGTGAAGTGGCTGGACAGGAACTTTGACACCGCACGGCCGACGTCGGACGGGCGGAAGCTGCGGCCTTCCATTTCCACGTACTTGCGGAACAGCAGGGTCTGGATGATCGAGGCGTAGGTCGAGGGACGGCCGATGCCGTACTCTTCCAGCGCCTTCACCAGCGCCGCTTCGGTGTAGCGCGGCGGCGGCTGGGTGAAATGCTGTTCGGCCAGGATGCGTTCCAGCGGGATACGGTCGCCGGGCTTCATCGCCGGCAGCTTGCGGCCTTCGTCCTCGTCCTCGGCGCTCTTGTTGTCCTTGCCTTCCTCGTACACGGCCAGGAAGCCGGGCACCACCACGGTGGTGCCGCTGGCGCGGAACACGTGCTCGCTGCCGGCGGACAGGTCCACGCTGACGGTGTTGAGCGTGGCCGGAATCATCTGGCAGGCCACCGCACGCTTCCAGATCAGCTCGTACAGCTTGCGCTCGTCGTCGGTCAGGAAACGCGACACCTGGGCCGGCGTGCGCAGGGCCGAGGTCGGGCGCACCGCTTCGTGCGCTTCCTGGGCGTTCTTCGACTTGGTCTGGTAGGTGTTGGGCTGGTCGGGCAGCGAGGCAATGCCGTAATCACGGGCGATCACGTCGCGGATCTCGGCCAGCGCATCCTGCGACAGGTTCACCGAGTCGGTACGCATGTAGGAAATCAGGCCGACGGTGCCTTCGTCGCCGATGGCCACGCCTTCATACAGCTTCTGCGCCACCTGCATGGTCTTGCGGGTGGTGAAGCCGAGCTTGCGCGAGGCTTCCTGCTGCAGGGTGGAGGTGGTGAACGGCGGGGCCGGGCGGCGCTTGCGCTCCTTGCTGGCCACGTCGGTCACGTGCAGCGCACCCTGCGCGGCCTGCTGGATGCGCAGGCGCGCGGCCTCGGCGGTGTCGCCGTCGGTCACGGTGAACTGTTCAAACTTCTGCCCGTCCAGCTTGATCAGCTTGGCGTTGAAGTGCTGCGACGGGTGCGCGCACTCGGCGCCGATGGACCAGTATTCGCGGGCGATGAACGCTTCGATTTCTTCTTCGCGCTCGACGATCATGCGCAGCGCCGGGCTCTGCACGCGGCCGGCGGACAGGCCGCGCTGCACCTTGCGCCACAGCACCGGCGACAGGTTGAAACCGACCAGGTAATCCAGCGCGCGGCGCGCCTGCTGCGCATCCACCAGGTCACTGGCGATGGCGCGCGGCTGGTTGATCGCTTCCTTGATGGCGCGCGGCGTGATCTCGGTGAACACCACGCGCTGCATCGGCTTGTCCTTGACCAGCCCGCGTTCCTTCAGGATCTCGGCAATATGCCAGCTGATCGCCTCACCTTCGCGATCCGGGTCGGTCGCCAGCAGGATGTCATCGGCGCCCTTGGCAGCCTTGGCGATGGCATCGACGTGCTTTTCGTTCTTGTCGATCACGTCGTAGTGCATGGCGAACCCGTTGTCCGGGTCGACCGCGCCTTCCTTCGGAATCAGGTCGCGCACATGCCCATACGAGGCCAGGACGGTGTAATCCTTGCCGAGGTATTTGTTGATCGTCTTGGCCTTGGCCGGCGATTCGACGATGAGCAGGTGCTTGGGCATGTCGGGATAGGTCTGTGGGCGGACCGGGGGAAGGGGCCGCTAGGGTGGAGCAAACGGCCGCATTAGTGAAGCGGCCACGGGAAATTCCATAAACTGAACGCCCGGTAGTGTGCCGGGCGTTCAGGTTTCCTTATTAGAGGAATCATGTCCGGGCCGCCGGTGTCAAGCAGCACGGCGTGATGACCGTTGCCTGCAGGCCGCCCGGGCAGGGCCGGTCAGCCAGCCATCTTGGCGATCATGCCAATGGCGAAGATCATCACCGCAAAGCCGGCCAGCATCAGCAGGCCGCCGATCACCAGCACCACCACGGTCACCGTGCCCAGCTCGTGGCGCTGCAGGTGCGGCTGGTCGCTGAAGGCCCAGCGGTCCACCACCACGGTGTCGCAGATCAGGTCGTGCAGGGCCTGCTTGCGGTCGGTGAAGGCGGCCATCAGGTAGCCGATCATCAGGGTCAGGCTGCTGAGGATGGTGGCGAAGTAGCGGCCGATACTGCGGCCCAGGGTCAGGCGTTCGCCGTTGCCGCGTACCACCTTGATGCCGATGGCCATCTTGCCCAGGGTGGCGCCGCCGCGCGAAGCGTGGAACCAGCCGTAGTAGGCCAGGGAAATGACCAGGCCGGCCAGGCCGCTGACCAGCTGCGCGGTCACTTCGGCCGCCGTGCCGCCGCTGCCGGCCGCGCCCATGCCGGCGCCGATGCCCACGCCGAGGATCGCGCCGACGATCCAGCTGGGGATCAGCAGCACGAAGTAGTCGATCAGGTAGGCGGCAAAGCGCTTCCAGAAGCCGGCATAGACGATTTCGCCGCCCTGTACGGGCTGGCTGTAGTCGCCACCGCCCGCGCCGGGGGCGGCATAGGGCGAGCTGCTGAGCACGCCGGTGCCGGGCAGCGGCGCGGTGCCGTTGTCGATGGCCGCGTAGTCGCTACGCAGGTCGAAACCGCCACTGGCGGTGGCCGTACTGGCGTCTGCCAGGGTCTGCAGGCCCAGCTCGTCCACCACCTGGCGCAGGGCGGCCCATTGGCCCATGCCCTCGCGCCAGACCAGGGTGTCCAGGGTCAGCTGGCCGCGCTGGAAGCGCTGGCGGATCTCGGCTACCGGCAGCGGCCCCTGCCGCTGCTGTCCTTCTGCGTAGTACCACTCGGTCATTGCATGTCCCCTGTTGGGTCGTCCTTGGTTGTGGAGGCCTGTGCCGTTCAGCCGCGGCAGGCGACGGGCAGGTACTTGTCGTCGCTTTCGCCGCTGCATTCCCAACGGCCGCTGTCGCGGTCGTATTCCTGCCACAGCAGATCGCCGTCGATGGTCTTGCCCGGCACCGACAACGTGGCTTCAATGCCGCAGTGGCCATTGTTGAAGCGGCCGATATGCACGGCCGACAGGCCCTGCGCGGCGAAATCGCCTGCGCCCGGGAAGCCGGCATCATTGGCGCCGGGGCAGCGGCCCTCGTCATCGGCGAAGTGCTGTACCTGGTCCTTCAGCGGCTGCAGTGCGGTGATCGCACCGGCCACCTTGGCCTTGAGCGTGTAGTCGTTGTAGGCCGGCAGTGCGATCGCGGCCAGGATGGCGCAGATCGGCACCAGGATCAGCAGCAGGCCGCCGCCGATGATGGCGGTGATGGCGCAGCCGGAAAGGCCCTTCTTCGGCGGCGGTGCGGCCATGGCCGGGGCGGCCGCGTAGGGCGTGGCCGGTGGCAGGGTAGGCGGCAGTGGGACTTCGGGCGGTGCTGGCGGTGCCGGCGGCGGCGGCGGTTCGACCGATGCCGGTGCATCCATCGCCGGCACGATCAGGCCCAGCTCATCGACCACGCTGCGCAGCGGCTGCCATTGCGGCAAGCCGTCGCGCCACACCAGGGTGTCCAGGTTGATCTGGTTGCTGCGGAACAGCGCGATCAACTGTTCCGCAGGCAACGGGCCTTGCTGGCGATTGCCTTCTGCATGGAACCACTCACTCACGGGGGACGCTCCTGAATGCGCACGGCCCCCAAGTGTACGGTCAGTGCAGCGGTTCTGGCTCGTCCACGAACATCTGGGTTTCCATCCAGGCGTAGGCCGCCTCGGCGCCGGGCTGGTTGAACAGCACCATCAGCACCACCCATTTCAGGTCATCCAGGTCCAGTTCGTCCTGGTCCAGGGCCATGGCACGGTCCAGCACCAGCTCGCGCTGGTCGGCATCGAGGATGCCGTGCTGTTCCAGATAAAGCAGGAAACCGCGACATTCCACGTCCAGTTTGTCCAGCTCGGGGCCGTGGTAGATGCGCACGGGGCCATCGACCCGGGCCTGCGCCACGCTGGGCCGCTGGGCGGCCAACGCGTCGAGCCAGTCGAACGCCTTGTTGATCTCGGTAGGGCTGAAACCGGCCTGTATCAGGCCATTCTGCAGCGAGTCGCGATCACGGATCAGGTCAGCATCTTCGCTGAAATAGTGTTCAAACAGGTACAGCAGTACGTCCAGGATGCTCTCTTTCATTGCCCCTCGGCCTGCGTCGGGCGACGCTGTGGAGGTGAAGAAACTAGGGAGTTCGACAGTAGCGGCCGTGTACGCACACCACGATTCCCGCCAGTTCCATGGCCAGCAGCATGGAGGACACCTCCGGCGCCGTCAATCCACAGCGCGTGATCAATGAATCCATACTGATTGGGTCGTGGTCCAGCGCGCGCCACAAGGTCTGGTAGTTGCGGTCACCGGCCCAGTGCGCCGGCAAGGCTGTCGAGACTGCCTGTTCAGTGGGGGCCGCCAGCCGGCTTTGCAAGTCCGGCAGTTGCCGGCGCAGGGCCGGGGCCAGCAGCTCCAGCACCTCCTCGGGGCGCTCGACCAGGGCGGCGCCGTCGCGGATCAGCCGGTGGCAGCCGGTCGCGCGCGGGTTCAGCACCGAACCGGGCACCGCGCAGACCTCCCGCCCGGCCTCGGCCGCCAGCCGCGCGGTGATCAGCGCCCCGGAGCGTTGCGCCGCCTCGACCACCACCGTGGCCAGGGCCAGCCCGGCCACCAGCCGGTTGCGCGCCGGGAACTGCCCGGGCCGGGCCGGCATGCCGGGGGGGTATTCGCTCAGGACCACGCCTTCGGCGGCAATGCGGGCCTGCAGCCGGGCGTTGCCGGGCGGATAGGCCAGGTCCGGCCCGGTGGCGATCACCGCCACGGTGCAGCCGCCGGCGTCCAGCGCCGCGGTGTGGGCGGCCGCGTCGATGCCCGCCGCCAGGCCGCTGCTGACAGCCAGCCCGGCTTCGGCGAAACAGCGGGCGAACCGCGCGGCCAGTGCGCGCCCGCCGGGCGTGGGCGAGCGGCTGCCGACCACCGCCACCGAAGGCCGCCAGGCCAGGCTGGGGTCACCGGCCACGAACAGCGCCAGCGGCGGGTTCGGCAGATCCTGCAGCAACGGCGGCAGGGCCGCGTCGGTGCAGGCCAGCAGTTGGTGGTCGGGCGCCTGCAGCCAGTGCTGGGCGGTGGCCAGCGAACGCGCATCCGGGCCCTGCAGCGCGGCGCACTGGGCCGGCGTGCAGCCATGGGCGCGCCAGCCGGCAACGCCCAGCGCCAGTGCGGCACGGGCGGTTCCGGCGCTGCGCAGCAACGCGCGGCGCGGTGCCAGCGGCCCTTCGGCCAGCACCAGGGTCAACAACGCGAGGGTTTCATCCATCGGCCGACTATCGGCCACATACAGCAACGGCGCCCTAGGGCGCCGTCGCATGTGCGTGTCAGGGGATGCCGGGCGTGCCCGGCACGCCCTTACTTCGCGTCCGGGTGCAGTGCGCTGTAGCCGACCTTCACCGGCTTCACGCCCTGCATCACCAGCGCATAGCTGACGTTGTCGAAGGTGCGGAACACCATGGCATGGGCGGCGTACTCGTCCGGCAGGGTGACCCGGCCAGCGCCGGTGCTGCGCGAATCGTCCATGCGCGAGGAGGTCGGGTACTTCATGCGGTGGGCCACGTGGCTGCCCTGGCGCCACAGCGAGAACACCGTGCCGTTGTCCACGCCCTGTGCCTTGCCGGCGGAAATGGCGATGACATCGCGCGGGCCGCCGGCATCGAACATGTCGGTGACCGCCAGCACGCGCACGTCCACGCCTTCCACGCTGGCCGCCGGCACATGCGGGAAGAACTGCAGGTCGTACGGCTGCGCTTCCACCGGCACCAGGCGGTCGCCGGCACGCACTTCGCGGCCGTTGGCGTTGCTGTCCAGCACCAGGGTGGAGGCTTCGGTCTTCTCGCCGGCCACCTGAGTGATGGTGCCCAGGCCAACCTGGGCCAGTTCGTAGCCCAGCACGCCGCGGCGGTGGTTGGGCGCGTTGAAGGCCTTCCACAGGTTGCCGCTGCCCGGGGTCACGTCGCCGTTGGCGGTCAGGTCCTCGGTGGGCTTGGGCTGGGCGTAGCGCACGGTCGGGCGGACCACGGCCCAGCGCTGGCCCGGCTGGGCGTCGGCCAGACGGACATAGGCGGTCTGGCCGCCGGTGGCACGCAGGCGGTTGTCTTCCAGGCCGACCACGTAGGGCAGGCCCTCAATGCTGTCCACCACGCTGAGCTGCTTCAGGAACGGCTCGACCTGGGCCAGCGGTACGCCGGTCACGGGCGCTTCCTGGCGCGGGCCGGGCTTGGCCGTCACGCGGTCCAGGTAGGCCAGGCTGAGCACGTCACCCGGATAGATCAGGTGCGGGTTGGCGATCTGCGGATTGGCTTGCCAGATCTCGGGCCAGAGCCAGGGCTTCTGCAGGAATTTGCCTGCAATGTCCCACAGCGTGTCCCCTTTGCGGACCACATAGGTGTCCGGGTGCCCGCCATTCACTTCAACGGCGGTAGCATAGGCAGCCACGGTCAGCATCGCCGCGGCGACGACCGTACGAAAACGAAGCAACATAGGTGCGAAGCCCTGATTCCCCAACAGGTTGGCGCACTATAGTCCAGAAACCGGGGCGCAAGGCAAGCGTTGCAGATAGAATCTGCGACGTATGCCGGCGTTGCCCCGGCCCCCAACCCGGAAACTGCCATGGCTCTGCTCCCCATTCTTGAGTTCCCCGACCCGCGCCTGCGCACCAAGGCGGCCTTGATCGAGGCCACCGAGGTCACCACGCCGGCCTTCCAGGAACTGATCGACAACATGTTCCAGACCATGTACGAAGCCCCCGGCATCGGCCTGGCCGCCAGCCAGGTGGACGTGCACAAGCGCTTCATGGTCATCGACGTGAGCGAAGAGAAGAACGAACCGCGGGTGTTCATCAACCCGGAAATCGTCGCCAAGGACGGGGGCCAGGTGTACCAGGAAGGCTGCCTGTCGGTGCCGGGCATCTTCGCCGACGTCACCCGTGCCGACTCCATCACCGTGAAGTTCCTGGACCGCCAGGGCCAGCCGCAGGAGCTGACCACCGACGGCCTGCTGGCGGTCTGCGTGCAGCACGAGATGGACCACCTGGACGGCAAGCTGTTCATCGACTATCTGTCGCCGCTGAAGCGCGAGATGGTGCGCAAGAAGCTGGCCAAGCAGCGCAAGCACGTGGCGTGATCGCCACGCCGGGCCGGCCGCTGCGCCGGCCCGCGCCTGCGCACTGCGCGCGGGCCGCACGGCGCCGGATATGGGCGCCGTTCTTTTTTCTGCATGAAATCATCCTGCAAGTGGGGTCGCCATGAGGATTGTCTTTGCCGGTACGCCGGAATTCGCAGTGTCGTCGCTGCGCGCCGCTGCCCGCCACCATGAAGTCGTGGCGGTCTACACCCAGCCGGACCGCCCGGCCGGCCGCGGCCGCGGCCTGGCACCGTCGCCGGTGAAGCTGGAAGCGGTGGCCCGTGGCATTCCGGTGTACCAGCCGGAAACCCTGAAGGATGAGGCGGCCCAGCAGCAGCTGCGCGATCTGCAGCCGGACCTGATGGTGGTGGTGGCCTATGGCCTGATCCTGCCCAAGGCGGTGCTGACCATTCCGACGCACGGCTGCTGGAACGTGCATGCCTCGCTGCTGCCGCGCTGGCGCGGCGCCGCGCCGATCCAGCGCGCGATCCAGGCCGGCGATGCCAGCACCGGCGTGTGCCTGATGCAGATGGAAGCCGGCCTGGATACCGGCCCGGTGCTGCTGCACCAGGAACTGCCGATCACCGCCACCGATACCGGCGGCCAGCTGCACGACAAGCTGGCCGAACTGGGCGCACAGGTGCTGTCCGACGGTCTGGGCCTGCTGCGTGCCGGCATCAAGCCGGTGGCGCGGCCGCAGCCGGAACAGGGCGTGACCTACGCGCACAAGCTGGACAAGGCCGAGGCCAAGCTGGACTGGGCGCAGCCGGCCGACGTGCTGGCGCGTACCGTGCGGGCCTTCAACCCGTGGCCGATTGCCGAGGCCACGCTGGCCGGCGAGCGCGTGCGCATCCACGGCGCGGTGGCGCTGGACCTGGCCCATGGCCAGGCCCCAGGCACCGTACTGGCGGCGGGCCGTGAAGGCATCGACATCGCCTGCGGCCAGGGCGCGCTGCGCCTGCGCGTGCTGCAGCGCGAGGGCGGCAAGGCGATCACCGCCGCCGATTACCTCAACGCGCGCCGCGATCTGCGCGCAGGGGTGTAACGGGTGGGCAAGCAGAACGATTTTTCGGTGGCCAAGGCCGCCCCGGGCGCGGCCACCCGCATGCTGGCGGCGCGGGTGTTGGCCCAGGTGTTCACCCGCGGCCGTTCGCTGAAGGCCGAGCTGGCCTGGGCGCTGCCCAAGCTGGCCGACACCCGCGACCGCGCCCTGCTGGAAGCCCTGTGCTTTGCCGTGCTGCGCCGTCGCAGCACCTACGATGCCGCGCTGCAGGGCTGGATGCAGAAGCCGCTGTCGGCACGCGATGCCGACCTGCGCACGCTGCTGATGGTGGGCTTTGCCCAGCTGGACGTGCTGGAACTGCCGGCCCATGCCGCACTGTCGGCCACGGTGGACGCCGCGCGCGCACTGGGCCGCGAGCGCCAGGCCGGGCTGGTCAACGCCATCCTGCGCCGTGCCCAGCGCGAGGGCTTCCCGCAGCAGCCGGCCCGCGATGCGTTCCCGGACTGGCTGGCCCAGGCCATCGAGCGCGACTGGCCGGAACAGGCCGGCGCCATCTTCGATGCCAGCCTGCAGCCGGCGCCGCTGTGGCTGCGCGCCAACCGCCAGCAGGGCGGGCGTGACAAGGCACTGGCCGCGCTGGCCGAGGCCGGCATTGCCGCCGAACCCAGCGCCCTGTGCAGTGATGCCCTGCGCCTGGCCGCGCCGGTGCCGGTGAACCAGCTGCCGGGGTTTGCCGACGGTGCGCTGTCGGTGCAGGACCTGTCGGCGCAATGCGCCGCCGACGCACTGGCGCCGCCGCCGGGGGCACGGGTGCTCGACGCCTGCGCGGCGCCGGGTGGCAAGTCCGCCCACCTGCTGGAACGCGACCCCAGCCTGCGCCTGCTGGCGCTGGACATCGATGCCCGGCGCCTGGCGCGCGCGCGCGATACCTACGCCCGCACGGGGGTAGGCGAGGGCGCGCAGACCCAGGTGGCCGACGCCAGCGATACCGCCGCCTGGTGGGATGGCACGCTGTTCGACGCCATCCTGTTGGATGCCCCGTGCTCGGCCACCGGTGTGATCCGCCGCCAGCCGGACGTGATGTTCCACCGCCGGGCCGAGGACATCGAGGCGCTGGTGGGGGTGCAGGCCCGTCTGCTGGAAGCCTGCTGGTCGATGCTGCGCCCCGGCGGCGTGCTGCTGTACGCCACCTGCTCGATCCTTCGGGCCGAGAACGTGGACCAGGTGCGGGCCTTCCTGAAGTGGCATCCGGACGCGCAGGCCGCGCCGCTGGGTGACGCTTTCGGGCTGGATTGTGAGGGCATCGCCCGCCAGCGACTGCCCGGCAGCGATGATGCTGACGGATTTTTCTACGCGCGTCTGCTAAAAACAGCCTGACCTTTTCAACCGCCGAGTTCCCATGCTGAAAACCCGCGCATCACGCGAGACGTGGCTGTTCGTAGTGATGGCCCTGCTGGTGCTGGGCGCCGGCCTGGGCCTGCGCGACCCGTGGCCTTCGGACGAACCGCGCTTTGCCCTGGTGGCCAAGCAGATGGTGGAAAGCGGCGACTGGCTGTTCCCGCACCGGGGCCTGGAGCTGTATTCGGACAAGCCGCCCATGCTGATGTGGTGGCAGGCCACCCTGTACAGCGTGATCGGCAACTGGCGGGTGGCATTCCTGCTGCCCTCGCTGATCGCCGCGCTGGGCACGCTGTGGTGCGTGGTCGATCTGGGCCGCCGGCTGTGGACGCGGCGCGTGGGCCTGTACGCCGGCTGGGCACTGCTGTTCGCGCTGCAGTTCACCTTCCAGTCGAAGAAGGCGCAGATTGATCCCCTGGTGGTGCTGTTCATCACCCTGGCCAACTACGGCCTGCTGCGCCACCTGCTGCTGGGCCCGGCCTGGCGCTGGTGGTGGCTGGGCTGGTTCTTCGCCGGCATCGGGGTGATCACCAAGGGCGTGGGGGTGATCGCCCTGCTGATGATCGTGCCGGCGGCCATCGCCTCGGCGCTGCACTGGCCGCGGGTGCGCCTGCATGTGCGCGATGTGCGGTTCTGGCTGGCGCCGCTGGCGTTCCTGCTTGCGGTGGCGTTGTGGCTGCTGCCGATGGTGCTGACCGCGCTGGCCACGAAGTCGGGCGAGTATCAGGCGTACATGAACGACATTCTGTTCCGGCAGACGGCCAAGCGTTACGCGCAGTCCTGGGACCACCATCAGCCCTGGTGGTACTTCCTGGGCACCATGCCATCGATGTGGATCCCGGCGTTCCTGCTGGTGCCGTGGGCCATTCCGGCGTGGCGCCGGCGCCTGCAGCGGCGCGATGCGCGGTACCTGCTGCTGCTGGGCTGGTGGGCGCTGATCGTGCTGTTCTTCTCCATCCCCAACGGCAAGCGCGATGTCTACATCCTGCCGTCGCTGCCGATGTTCTGCCTGGCGCTGGCGCCGCTGCTGCCCGGGCTGCTGCGCCGGCGCGACGTGCAGTGGCTGCTGGGCGCTTTCACCCTGCTGCTGGCCGTGGCCACCCTGGGCGGCGGCCTGGCCGCGCTGATGGGCGAGCCCGGTTTCGAAGTGCGCCTGCAGCAGGCGCGCGGCATGGCGCCGGGGGTGATGGACCAGTTGGCCTGGGCCGCACTGGCCATGGGCGGCTGGGCCGTGGCCAGCCTGCTGCTGTTCGGGCGCCGCCGCTGGCACATGGCGCTGGTTTCCACGCTCACCGTGATCTGGGTGCTGTACAGCCTGGTCGGCTACCCGCTGTTGAACGACTCCAGTTCGGCGCGGGGGCTGATGCAGGCCGCCGGCCAGCGCATCGGCCCGAAGGCCGAGCTGGGCCTGGTGGCGTGGAAGGAACAGAACCTGCTGATGGCCGACCGCCCGGCGGCGACGTTCGGCTTCAAGGTGCACTGGGATGAACAGCTGGTGGCCGGCGTGCGCTGGCAGCAGTTGGCGCCGGAACGACGCTGGCTGCTGGTGCTGGAAGACGCCCTGCTGCCCTGCATCGACCGCAACCAGGCCGAATTGGCCGGTATCGCCAACCGCCGGCGTTGGTGGTTGGTGCCGGCATCGGCCGTGCAGGGGCGCTGTGTGTCCAATGCCGCCGAGCGCGAACGTGAACGGCAGATGCAGGATGATGAGTAAGCGTTCGCAGTCTGCTTTGTCCAGACTGCCCAGCAGGCTGCAAACACAGTAAAAGATACGGGCGGGGGTGGCCTGGCCACGCCTCTGGAATTTCCGCAGGAACGCAGTGATCGCTCTGAACGTGGCAGCTTCACCAGACAACAAGGATGCGCGGGCCGGCACCGTGCTGGCGGCTCCCTCCGGGGGGCGCCACGGCGTGGCCCATTGGCTGGCCCAGGTCGGTCTGTTCTGCATGCCGGCGCTGGTGCTCACCCTGCCCAGCAACCTGCTGGGCTATGGCGTGCTGCTGCTGGTCAGCACCCTGCTGGCGCCGGAACTGCTGTGGCGGGCCCGGCGCATCGAACCGACCACGCTGAAGGTGATGACTGCGCTGATGCTGGCGGTGGTGGCGCTGGGCGTGTTCTCGATCCTGTTGTTCCAGCAGGGCCTGCGCGATGTCGACAACCGTTCGCGCTTCCTGGTCATTCCCTGGCTGGTGCTGTGGGTGTGTGCACTGCGGCCGGACATGCGCTGGCTGTGGCGCGGCGCCCTGGCCGGATTGCTGGGCACCTTCGTGCTGGCCCTGGTGCAGGTGCTGCAGGGCGCGCCCCGCGCCGAGCTGTCCACCAATGCCATCGTGCTGGCCGATATCGTGGCCATGCTGATGGTGCTGCTGGTGTTCTGCCGCCCCTCACGGCGCTGGTCGCTGGTGATCGTGGGCATGGCGGCCGGCTGCGGCACCATCGTGCTGACCGGCAGCCGCGGGGTGTTTGCCGCGCTGCTGGCGCTGCTGGTGGTGCTGGCACTGAGCCTGCGCTGGCGTACCGGCGTGGCGCGCCTGTCGGTGCTGGGGGTGATGCTGGCGCTGGGCGCCACGCTGATGCTGTCGGTACCCGAACTGCGCCATCAGCTGCGCCTGACCGAACTGCACAGTGACGTGCAGCGGCTGGAGCAGGGCGATGCCGATTCGTCGGCCGGTGCCCGCGTGGAGCGCCTGCAGGTGGCCTGGGAAACCTTCAAGGACCACCCGTTCACCGGGGTGGGCATCGGCCAGTTCGATACCGCCATGCAGCGCCTGCCGGTCTGCCGCACCGATCCGGGCGAACTGCGCTGCCACCTGGGCCATGCCCATAACGACCTGGCCGAGTGGACCGCGACCCAGGGGCTGCCGGGCCTGTTGCTGCTGCTGGCGGTGTACGGCGTGCCGCTGTGGGTGTTCGTGCGCCTGCACCGGCGCAGTGGCCGCGCCACGTTCCGCGGGCCGGCGGCGGCCGGCATCATGATCGTAGTCGCCTACGTGCTGTGCGGGCTGACCCAGTCGATGTTCGCCCACCAGATGACGGCCAGCTTCTACGTGACCATCGTCGGCCTGCTGGCCGGCCTTTCCATGGTGGAAGGCGCGCGGCACCGGGCGGCCATCGGACGGTAGCGCCGGGCCACGCCCGGCGGGTCAATCGGTCGGCGGGTCGGCTACGGCCTGGCCGTTGCCCAGCATCCACAGCATGATGGTCTTCTGCCGCACGTAGTTGGCGCGCACGTAAGCGTAGACCAGGCCATGCCAGCCATCGCGGAAGCCGCCGCGGAACACGAAGCCCCGCCAGAACCGCCAGGCCGGCGCCAGCACCAGCTTGCCCAGGGTGGCCCGCTTGCCGCGCGCGAACTCGTGCTCGGCCATCATCCGCGCGTACTTTTCGGTCTTGGCCAGCTGCTGCTGCAGGGACCGGTACGGGTAATGGATCAGATCGCCGCGCAGGGTGCCCACGCTGCCATCCACGCTGGCCGCTTCGTGGATCTCACGCTTGCCGCGCCAGCCACCGTGGCGGCGGTCGAACAGACGCAGCACCCGGTCCGGGTAGGCATTGCCGTGGCGCAGGAACTTGCCGAAGTACTCGGACAGGCGGGCGAAGCGGTAGCCGGCGTGGCCGCTGAAGCCACCGTCGCGGGCGGTTTCGATGGCCGCGCGCAGCTCCGCGCTGATGCGCTCGTCGGCGTCCAGGCACAGCACCCAGTCGTGCTGCGCCTGCGCCACGCAGAAGGCCTTCTGGCTGCGGAAGCCGTCGAACGGCCGCTGCAGCACGCGGGCCCCCGCGGCTTCGGCGATGGCCACGGTGGCATCGGTCGAATACGAGTCCACCACCACGATCTCATCGCAGAAGGCCAGCGAGGCCAGGCAGTCGCCGATGCGGCCGGCCTCGTTGAACGCGATAATGCACGCCGAGATGCGAGGCCGTTCGATGGGAGCGGTCGTGGAGGACATGATGGCCGGGTACCTGTTGTTTGCGACGGAGCGCTATGCGCTGCCTATTCTCGCCCCGTTGGCGCAGGCGTTGCACGCCTCGGGCCAGCAGGTCAGTGCCTGGTTCGAGGGGGGCGCCGCTGGCAGCCAGCTTCCCGGGGTGCCCACGGTCGGCCTGAAGCAGGCCCTGGCGCTGCGCCCGCGCGCGGTGTTCAGCGCGGCCAACTGGGTGCCGACCTTCCTGTCCGGGGCCAAGGTGCAGCTGTTCCATGGCTTCAACGTGGAAAAGCGCGACAGTGCGCGCGGCCACTTCCGGGTGCGCGGCATGTTCGATCTGTACTGCACCCAGGGCCCGGCCACCACCGCACCGTTCCGGCAGATTGCCGAACAGCAGGGGCATTTCGCGGTGGCCGAAACCGGCTGGCCGAAGCTGGACCCGTTGTTCCGCGACGATGGCGGTGAAAGCGCGGCGCTGCGGGCGCCGGCGGACGGACGCCCGGTGGTGTTGTTTGGTTCCACCTTCACCGAGCGCCTGAGTGCGGCCCCGCACCTGCATGCGCAGATCGCGGCCGACATCGCCGCCGGGGATCGCTACTGGCTGCTGACCCTGCACCCCAAGTGCCCGCCGGAACTGTTCGAGCAGTACCGTGCGCTGGCCGGTGCCAATGCGCGCTTCATCGAGCCCGAGCAGGTGATGGCCGCGCAGCGTGCCGCCGACGTGCTGGTGTCGGACACCTCGTCGATCGTTTCGGAGTTCATCGTGCAGCACAAGCCGGTGGTGACCTTCCGCAACCGGGTGCCGAAGCCGCACATGATCGACTTCGATGCGCCCGAACAGCTGCCGGCCATGCTGCAGCGCGCGCTGCATCCCGATGCGGCGCTGACGGCGGAAATCGTGCGCTATGCCGATGCCATCCACCCGTACCGCGATGGCCGTTCCAGCGAGCGGGTGATCGCCGCCACCGAGGATTTCCTGGCCGGCGAGATGGGTGCGCTGCGGCGCAAGCCGTTCGGCACCTGGCTGCGCGATCTGCAGATCCGCAAGGACCTGGGCTACTGGGGCCCGGCGCAGCGCTGACAGGGGGCGGTCGGCGGCACCTGTCGGCACCCCGCGAATACTCCGCACCGGTCGGCTGGGTAGAGTCGACCGTTGGTCGACTGCTCTTCATGAATTGCGCGAAACCCCCGCGCTGCGCGCGATAGTCGACCAACGGTCGACTCTACCGTCGAGTTTCCACGACCCCGCCCAGCCTGGCGTCACCAGCGCAGCTTGCGCCGGGCCAGGGCGTGGGCCAGTTGTTCCATCAACTGCTGCGCGCGCGCCTGCGGCAGGTAGTTCAGGGTCAGCGCCACATCGCCGTGTGCGCCGGCCGTATCCAGTTGCAGACTGGCGGTACCCAGCAGTTTGTCCAACGGCGTGCGGCGCAGGCGCAGGGCCTGCACCTTGTCCAGTTCGGCCCAGCGCCACCAGCGCTTCCACCAGCCGCCGCGCACGGCCACGAAGTGGTCGTCCAGGTACCAGCCGATGCGCGCCATCTGCCGGTGCGCGGCCAACAGGGCCACCGGCAGCCAGGCCAGCACGGCCAGCCCGAACGTGCCCCAGCGCCAGTACGCCGCGACCGCCAGCAGCGGCACCAGCAGCAGGCTGCCCAGCGCCAGCCGCCACCAGCCGCGCTGGCGCACCGGCTGCCACTGCGGCGGTGGCCACTGCAGCTGCGGCAACAGATGCTGCACCAGGCCGTCGCAGGTTGCCGCCGGCGCCAGCGGTGCCAGTTCGCGCAGCGCGCGGTCGTCGTCGCGCGAGGGCCCACCGGCAGCGCTGTCGATGCGCAGCTGGCGCAGCCCGAACCAGCGGTGCAGGGTGCTTTCGCGCAGGGTCCAGGCCTGGATGCGGCGCCGCGCCACGCTGCTGCGGGTGCGGCTGAGCAGGCCGGTGGCCACGGTCAGGCGGCGCTCGCGCTCGCTCAGGGTGAAGCCGTGGTAGCGCAGCAGGGTCAGCGCCACCGACAGCACGCGCAGCGCCAGCCACCCCAGCAGCAGCACGCTGGCCGCCAGCAACAGTGCACCGGTGGTGCCCGGGTGCAGGTGGCTGACGAAGCCGAAGGCCTGGCGGCCACCGCGCTGGATCGCATCGTCCATCACCGGCCGTGGCACGGTCTGGAACAGCAGGCCGAAGGCGGCCACCGCCAACGCCCAGCCGCGGTTGGACAGCAGCCCCATGCGCAGCACGTCCCAGCTGGACAGGCGCAGCAGCACCTGGTCCTGCGCATCGTCCGGCGCGACCGCCTGCGGTTGATCGTCGGCCACGGCCTGTGGCGCCTGGCCACGCTGGCGCACCAGTTGTTCCAGCGCCAGCGCCTGGTCCAGCCGCAGCACGCGCATTTCCGCTTCCGGGCGTACGCCGCCGGCGGATTCCAGGCGCAGTTCGGCCACCCCGAACAGACGGTGCAGCGGGTTCTGCCGCACTTCCACGTTGTGGATGCGGGCGAAGGGAATTTCGCGCCGGTTGCGCGCGAGCAGGCCGCTGCGCACGGTGATCGCATCGGCGCCGATCTGGTAGCGGTAGCTGAGGTACTGCAGCACCGACACCAGTACCAGGGCGACGATGGCGCCCAGCGGAATCAGCTGCGCCCACATCGGGTCGCGGTCGCCGCGCTGGCCGAACACCAGCAGCGCCACCAGCGGCAGGAAGTAATGGCGCAGCTGCATCAGCAGCACGAACAGCCACGACCAGGGGTGCAGGCGCTGGTCCTGGCCGCCGGTGGGCAGCGCTGCGGGCAGGGGCGGTGGCTGGCTCACAGGGCGTCGGCGTCCTGGTCCAGCTGGTGGGCCAGGGTGTCGCGCAGCCGTTCGGCGTCGGCCTGGTCCAGGCCGTTCACGGTCACCGCGCTCATGCGGGTGCCGGCGGTGTGCACGATCAGCGTGGCCAACCCGGCGCGGCGCTCCAGCGGGCCACGGCGCAGATCCAGGTGCTGCACGCGCGACACCGGCACCCGCGTTTCCAGCTGCCACATCAGGTCGCGGCGCAGGCCCAGACCCTGTGCATCCAGGCGCCAGCGCGTGCGCCGGGTGCGGCGGTGGCCGATCCATGCGCCGAACAGCACACCGGCCAGCAGGGCGGCACCGGCACTCCACAGGCCACCGGGGGCATCGAAGAACCAGCAGGCGGCGGCCAGCGGGGCGCCGGGAATGAACACCCCGCCAAACGCGCCTTCCAGGGCGGCCAACGCGGCCGCGCGTGCGGGCAGCGGCTGCCAGTGGTCCAGGGGCGGCGCAGGGTCGGCAATCGGCAGGTCGGTCACGCAGGCATCCGTCGGGCAGCAGGGCGGGCGGTGGCGGCCGCAGCCGCACCGCGCTGACGGTAGCAAATCGGCCGCGTTACTGGGCGGCCTGGATCAACGCATCCACATCCAGCAGGTGGCCGGCGCGGTCGGCCTTGGTGCGCAGGTACTGCTCGTTCTCGGCGGTGATCTCGCCGGTGACCGGAATGCAGTCCAGCACTTCAATGCCGGCATTGCGCAGGCGCTGCGCCTTGGTCGGGTTGTTGCTGAGCAGGGCCACGCGGGTGATGCCCAGGCCGTGCAGCATGGCCACCGCGCTGCCGTAGCGGCGCTCGTCGGCACCGAAGCCCAGCTGCGCATCGGCATCGATGGTGTCCAGGCCGTCGTGCTGGTAGCCGTAAGCGCGCATCTTGGCGGCAATGCCGGTGCCGCGGCCTTCCTGGTCCAGGTACAGCAGCACGCCGCCGCCCAGTTCCTTCAGCTTGCGCAGGCCGCGCCGCAGCTGGTCGCCACAGTCGCACTTGAGCGAACCGAACAGATCGCCGGTCAGGCACGAGGAATGCACGCGCACCGGCACTACGGCCGACAGGTCGGGTTCGCCGACGATGATCGCCACCTGGTCGCGCTGGGCCACGCCGCCGCGGAACACGGCGAAGGTGGTCATGCCCACATCGCGCAGCGGTACCGGCGAACGCGCCACCAGTTCGTAATCGTGGGCCGCATGGGCGGCGCCTTCGGCCAGATCGCACAGGGCCACTTCCGCTGCGCCATCGAAGGTACGGTCATCGGCGGCCAGGCGCACCGCCACCATGGCCGGCAGCAGCAGGCCCAGGCGGGCCAGTTCCACCGCACCGGCGTCGAAGGCATCGCCTGCGCTCCAGCCATCGGGCATCGGGCCGGGTTCGCGCAGGTAGCCCAGCGACGGCAGCGCATCGAAAGCGATGCCGGCCAGCGGCAGGCGCGCGCCGTGCGCGGCCTCCACGCCCAGCACGCGGGCACGGGTGGCGGTCAGGAACAGGTAATGGCGTTGCTGCGCGGCGTTGGCGAAGGCGGCGAAGCTGCTGGCGGTGGCGCTGTCCAGCGCGATCACCGCCAGGCGCTGGCCCTGGCCGTCGTGCAGCAGGACCGGGCGACCGGCACGCAGTTCGGCCACCGCGCGTTCGCAGCGGATCGCGGCAGGGTCGCCGAACAGGGAAGAAGCAGGCATGGCAGGACCGGGGGAGGCGGACATCGCAGTCTCTATGGGGGCGCCGGCGTCGTATTCAACATAGCGCGATCGCCGGCGTCCGGCCGTCAGTGCGGGTGCTTTTCGGTGGCGTAGGGATCGTCTTCACCGCTGCCCGGCGGCCGCAGCGTGTAGCGCTTGTAGGTCCACTGGTACTGCGAAGGGTCGCGCCGGGCAATGCGTTCGATGCCCGCATTGAGGGCGGCCACGGCCACCTGCGGGTCCGGGTCGGCCACGGCCGGGTCGGTCGGTTCGATGTGCAGGGCGAATTCCATGTCAGGACCGATGCGTTCGCACCAGCCGTACAGCACGGTGGCGCCGGTGCGCTCGGCCAGCCGGTTGACCAGGGTCATGGTCAGCGCCTGCACGCCGAAGAACGGCACGAACACGCCGTCGCCGGCCTTGGGCTGCTGGTCGGGCAGGATGCCGGTGGCACCGCCGTCCTTCAGTACCTTGAACAGCTGGCGCACCGCCGGGCCTTCGGCACGCACCTGCTGCACGTTCTGGCCGCCGCGCACCAGCTGCAGGAAGGCATCGCCGGCCTCGTCTTCCGGTGGCTTGTAGACGATGGCGATCTGCCCGCGCGAGGCCAGCCACTGGTTCAACAGCTCCCAGTTGCCGAAGTGCGGGGCGGCCACGATCACGCCCTTGCCGCTGGCCAAGGCGGCGTCGTACAGGGCCTGGCCGTGGCGTTCCTTCAGGTGCAGGCGCAGGTTGTCGGCCGGGCTCTGGCTCCACAGGCGCAGGGTTTCGATGGCCTGCAGCGCGGTCGAGCGCAGCACCTGGCGATGCAGGGCGGTGCGCGTGGCCGCGTCCAGTTCCGGGTAGGCCAGTTCCAGGTTGCGGCGGGTCACCCGGCTTTCGCGGGCGTCCAGGCGGATCCACGCCCAGGCCAGGGCGTGCGCGAACCCCCGCAGCAGCGGCCAGGGCAGGCGGGCGAACAGGGTGGTGGCGCGGTAGACCAGCCGGGCTTTGCGTTGCGGATTCATCGCCCCCAGTTTAGCCAAGGGCGCTGCTATCGTGGCCGGCCGTGTTCAAAGGAAGCCCCCGCATGCTCGTCCTGATCCAACGCGTCAGCCAGGCCGCCGTCCACGTAGAGGGCGACGCGGTGGGGCAGATCGGCCCGGGCCTGCTGGCCCTGGTGGGCATGGAACCGGGCGACACCGAGGCGCAGCTGCAGCGCATGGCCGAACGCCTGCTTGGTTACCGTGTATTCGCAGATGAGGCCGGGCGCATGAACCGCTCGCTGCGCGACACCGGCGGCGGCCTGCTGCTGGTCAGCCAGTTCACCCTGGCTGCGGACACCCGTTCGGGCATGCGGCCCAGCTTCACCAGTGCCGCCCCGCCGGACGAGGCTGAACGCGGGTTCAATCGATTTGTCGATATCTGCCGTGAAAATCATGCCCCGGGGGTGGAAACGGGCCGATTTGGTGCCCATATGGTCGTCAGCCTGGTCAATGACGGTCCCGTGACCTTCCTCCTCAGGCCCTAGGCCGCCGGGACCACCGCCCGGCAGGCCGGGCCCCGGGCTGGTATAATGCTACGTTCCCTATTTCTCCCTAGCCGGTGGCGCGAGCACTACATGGCCAACGAACGTCCTGCCCAATCCGAAATCAAGCAACTGATCAGCAAGGGCCTGGAACAGGGCTACCTGACCTACGCCGAAGTCAATGACCATCTGCCGGACGACATGGTCGACCCGGAACAGATCGAAGACATCATCGGCATGATCAACGGCATGGGCATTGATGTCCATGAAGTTGCGCCGGATGTGGAAACCCTGCTTCTGAACGACGGCAACACGGGCAACCGCGAGGTCGACGACACCGCGGCCGAAGAAGCCGCCGCAGCGCTGAGCGCGCTGGACACCGAAGGTGGCCGCACCACCGACCCGGTGCGCATGTACATGCGCGAAATGGGCACCGTCGAGCTGCTGACCCGCGAAGGCGAAATCGCCATTGCCAAGCGCATCGAGGAAGGCCTTTCGCAGGTGCAGGCCGCGCTGGGCCAGTTCCCGGTGTCGGTCGAATCGCTGTTGAACGATTACGAAGCGCACAAGGAAGGCAAGAAGCGCCTGGCCGAAGTGATCGTCGGCTTCAACGACCTGGCCGACGAAGAGCCGGCGCCGCCGGCTGCCGCCGCCTCCGATGACAGCGACGACGCTGACGCCGATGGCGACGAGGACGAGGACGATGATGTCGACGGTGGCGATGAAGAAGCCGCACCGACCGGTCCGGACCCGGAAGAAGTCGCTGCGCGCATGCAGGCGCTGAGCGATGCTTTCAACGCCTTCAAGAAGGCTGCCGGCAAGAACGACAAGAAGAACCTGCCGCGCCTGCGCGAAGAAATGTCGGCCGTGTTCGTCACCCTGAAGCTGCCGCTGCCGCTGACCGACGTGCTGACCAAGCAGCTGCGCGACACCATGGCCAGCATCAAGGGCCACGAACGCCGCGTGCTGAACCTGGCTACCGTCACGGCCCGCATGCCGCGCAAGGACTTCATCCGTTCCTGGGAAGGCAACCAGACCAACCTGGAATGGGTGGAAGACGCACTGAAGCGCAAGCAGAAGTGGTCTTCGGCCCTGCGTGAAGTGAAGGACCAGATCATTGCCGAACAGCAGGCGACGATCGACATCGAGAAGCTGACCCAGCTGGACCTGGAAGAGCTGAAGGAAATCAGCCGTGCCATGGCCTACGGCGAAGCCAAGGCGCGCAAGGCCAAGAAGGAAATGGTCGAGGCCAACCTGCGCCTGGTCATCTCCATTGCCAAGAAGTACACCAACCGTGGCCTGCAGTTCCTCGACCTGATCCAGGAAGGCAACATCGGCCTGATGAAGGCCGTGGACAAGTTCGAGTACCGCCGCGGTTACAAGTTCTCGACCTACGCCACCTGGTGGATCCGCCAGGCGATCACTCGCTCGATTGCCGACCAGGCACGCACCATCCGTATTCCGGTGCACATGATCGAGACGATCAACAAGTTGAACCGCATTTCCCGCCAGATGCTCCAGCAGTACGGCCGCGAGGCTACGCCGGAAGAGCTGGCCAAGGAAATGGACATGCCGGAAGACAAGATCCGCAAGGTGATGAAGATCGCCAAGGAGCCGATCTCGATGGAAACCCCGATCGGCGACGACGAGGATTCCCATCTGGGCGACTTCATCGAGGACACCAACGTGGAGTCCCCGATCGAGAACACCACCAACATCAACTTGTCTGAAACCGTGCGCGACGTGCTGGCCGGCCTCACCCCGAGGGAAGCCAAGGTGCTGCGCATGCGCTTCGGCATCGACATGAACACCGATCACACGCTGGAAGAAGTCGGCAAGCAGTTCGACGTGACCCGCGAGCGCATCCGCCAGATCGAAGCGAAGGCCTTGCGTAAGCTGCGCCACCCGAGCCGTTCGGAACAGCTGCGCAGCTTCCTGGATATCGACTGATTTCCGGGTTGCGCTGATGTGTTGAAAAAACCCCGCTTCGGCGGGGTTTTTTTTGGGGTAGCGCCGGGCCATGCCCGGCGGATTTGTATAGATATTCGTACTTTTTACGTAACACTATTCTAGCATCTGCCTGCCGTGGCTTTCGAGTAATTCCTTGTAAAACAAAGAATTGTGAATAATTGGATGCTTGCGGCGCCTAATCATTTGCGCTAAATACGTAACACTATTCCGCCAGCAACTCCCGCCATGTCCCGCCCCGCGCTGCTGCAGCCCCAGGACCTGATCGCCCAGCTTCCCCCCGGCCAGCCAGTGCCGGCGGCGGTCCTGGCCGAGCGGCTGGGCGTGAACCGCATGACCCTGAGCCGTCTGGTGGCCGCCAGTGGCGACCAAGTGGTGCGGCTGGGCCAGACCCGCGCGACCGCCTACGCGCTGCGGCAACCCTCGCGCGTGGGCAGCGAATGGCCGCTGTACCGGCTGCGCGAAGATGCCACGCTGGAAGAGCTGGGCCGCCTGGTCGCGCTCAGTGGCGACACCTTCCACGTGGACGCCAGCCGCGCGCGAGCGAACCTGCTGCGCGCGCCCGAGGGCGACCTGGCCGGGTTCTTCCCGGGTCTGCCCTGGTATCTGGACGACCTGCGCCCACAGGGCTTCCTGGGCCGCAGCTTCGCCCATGGCCGCGGCCGCGCGCTTGGGCTGCCGACCGACCTCAACCGATGGCAGCGCGATGACGTGCTGACCGCGCTGGTGCAGGGCGGTGGCACCGAAATCGGCGATCTGCTGCTGGGCGGCGACGCCGTGCAGGCAGCCCTGGCTGCACTGGACGCCCCCCCGGACCGCGTGGACGCGACCGACCGCACGCGCCAGTACCCCGAGCGCGCGCGTGCTGCGTTGGCCGGCGAAGACGTGGGCTCATCACCGGGTGGCGAGCAGCCCAAGTTCACCGCCACCGTGGAAAGCGCGGGCGGCCGACGTGCGGTACTGGTGAAGTTCGCCCAACCCGAGGGAGGCGACGCTGCGCAGCGCTGGGCCGACCTGCTGGTCTGCGAACACCTGGCCCTGCAGACCCTGCGCGGCGCCGGCATGAATGCCGCCCACAGCGAGCTGCTGCAGACGCCCACGCATACGTTCCTGGAAGTGGAGCGGTTCGACCGCACCGCCGATCTGCTGGGGCGACGTGGCTTCGTCTCGCTGCTGGCGCTGTCGGCCGCGTTCACCGGCGAAGCCACGCTGGACTGGCCCTCTGCCGGTGCGCAACTGCAGGCGATGGGCTGGTTGTCGGAGCGCACCGTGCAGGCCATGGCGCGGCTGCATGCGTTCGGTCGCCTGATCGGCAACAGCGACATGCACCAGGGCAACGTGGGCTTCCACTTCGTGGATCGCGGCGCGCTGCCCTTGGCGCCGGCGTACGACATGCTGCCGATGTCGCTGGCGCCATCGCGGCTGGGTGTGCTGCGGCAGGATGCGCCGCTGGAAGCCGTGGCACCGCGTGGCAGTGGCGAGCTGGAACACCTGCGCTGGGCGGCGCCGCTGGCGGCGGAGCTCTGGGAGCGCGTGGCGGGGGAGGGGCGCGTGGGATCGGCCGGGCTGCGCGCGTTGGCGGCGGTGAATGCCGAGCGGGTGCGGGCGATGGGCACGCGATTTGGGTGATCCGGTCTGGTAACGCCGGGCCATGCCCGGCGGATTGTTCTGGTGTCGCTTCTGCCGTTTGAATTCTTCCTCTGGCTGCCGCACGCTGGTTTGGCAGCTGCTCAACACACCTCGTAGGCGGATCGGACACCCGATACCGATGCAGACGCGCAACACGCCGCACCATTCCTGGAGCGGGCTGTTGCTTTGATCACCCCTGCATCTGGAGTACAGCCATGAATGATGTTGAGCCCGTTGAGGCTGGTCGAGACTTTCCCGATTTCCCGCCGCTGCTGGACTGGAATGATGTGATGCGGGACGAGCTTGAGGATCGCTGGGGCTTCGCCCGGCGAGCGACGTTCGCGTTGCTGACACAGTCTGGCGCGGGTTTGGTTGAGGGGTTTGGTGGGGAGAACTGGTCGGGATTGGAGGGCGCTAGGAGCGCGGTGATCCTGTTTCGTGAGCATCTGCTGCAGATGCAGGTGTACGCAGAGGCTGCTGAAGATCGGTTGCGGCAGGTGGCGAAGGCGCTTGCCGTTGACGACTGAGTGGCGAGGGACGGGCGGGCTCCACTACACTGTGGCGCTGCGCAGGGCCTATAGCTCAACGGTTAGAGCAGGGGACTCATAATCCCTTGGTTCCAGGTTCGAATCCTGGTGGGCCCACCAATAAAAACAGGCACTTAGGTGTGTCCATAAGTGCCTGCTGTGGGTTTGTGGGAATATTTCCGGGAAAATTCAGCGCTTGCGCGGTGGTTTCACGATGGGCAGATCGTGGTCGTAGCGCCCGGTGGTGGTTGGTGATTTGTGCCCAGCCGCGTCCTGTTTGTCACCGCGATTTCCGACGGTGTCGGTAACCCCTCGGTGTTTAAGGCCGTGCATCGAGAAGCGCTCGCTTTCCTCGATCGCCCCTTCACTGATGGCCATGCGGATGAATCGTTGCCAGGCGCTGGACATCGAAGAACGCGCGATTGGGTTGCCCGTCTGCTCAACCAGCAAAAATCGCTGCTCTGGGCGGATGGGCACGGCGAAGTTCCGGCCCTCTCTGCCCCAAATGGCGCTGCGCCGCGCCAGCAGCGTCTCCCATGCGTCGGTCATTTCCTCGTTCCATTCCGTGATTGAGGCGCGCGAGCCCTTACGTCGCTGCCCATGTACGCCGCAGTCGAGGCGATGGGCGTCGGTTAGCGTGCAAACCTCGATGCCGCGCAGGCGGGCGCTGAACGCTAGCACCATCGCTGGCGCGATATAGGCCGGGCAACTTCCCTTCGTGTGGGGCGCCCTGGCACCGCGCTCGCGCGCAAAGGCGAGCACTTTGGCAAACGCCTCAGGCGTAGGCATTCTGTGTTCGCGAGCTTCCTTCGCCTGGCGGACGCCCTGGGCGGGATTGTGCTTGCAGTACCCGTGACGGACACCCCAAGCCAAGGTACGGCGCAGGTAGCGAAACTGGTGATTTGCCTTGCTTGGAAACGCTAACAGCGCCGGCTGAGTCCTTGTCGCTGGCCGCCCCTTGGCGAATACCTCGACAAGGCGCTGCACGACGGGTGTTGTGATGCGATCAACCTGCATGTTCCCGAAAAGTGTGCCGTCCTTCCGGATGTAGTTGGCCAGACTGTTGGCGTAGCGCTTGTAGTCCGCCTGAGTCTCCAGCGCCAGTTCCTTGAACTCGCTGGATTCATGAAAGCGATCGAACAGATAACGTACCGTCCCCCGTTGCTGGCCGGTCGTGATGGTCTCCATGATGGCATGCAGGTCGGATAGGCGGGCGGATGCGTATGCGACAGTGCGCTTAACGCGCCGGCCGCCCTCCGCATGATCTTCGAACACGTACCAACGTTTATCGAGCCAGTAGATACCCTTCGGCAACGCGTCCTGATCAATATGCGCCGGAATATCAGGGTTAAATTTCCTTTTCCTGCCGCGTGCCACTAGATGTTGTCCTCTTCTCTTGCTTCGTCGTCTTGCGGTGGGATCAAGCCTAGAGCAGCGTTTATGGCGTCTAGGGTTGTCCAGATGCCACCCTGGCGGTCGTATTTGTAACGGATACCCTCCCTATCTGCCCAACGGCGAACGGTGGCAGGTCGTGGTGGCGGGCCTTGTGGAGCGCAGATGCGTTGCAAGTCGCCAAAGCGCAGGATCTTTGCTGGACTTGGCAATGCCGCACTGGACGTCGAAGCGCCATCAAGGTCCGGTGGCATCAGGGGGCAGATGCTGCGTGGTGTCGGCAGATAGTGCCCGGAATTATCGTCCTGGCGACCCGCGATGACGAGGCCGGGGGAATGGCCGCCAACCCTTGCGGGCATCCGTCGCTCTGTCTTTGGTCGCTGCCCCACCATCAAACGACCTCCGTGCGGCTGCTGGTTGGTTGGCACAGGTCGCGCTCGGTCACGACGCGGTTCATTTGCCCTCCGCCTTGCTATTGAGCAAGGCCTTCTCAGCGTCTGTGCCGTACTCGGCAACCCAGCATCCCAGCCCAGTGAACTCCAGCTCACCTTCGCTGATTGCCGACCGAATGATGCTTTCGCGATCGCAGTCATTGAGGATTTCTTCGTAGTGTATGCCGGCCCAATCACCCATCCCACAGAAGTAGCCGAGAATGTATCGAATGGCGCAGTCGTAACCTTCGTGATGCGCCGCCTCCAGGTTGAAGTCCACGGGCTGAGCGGGCGGGGCGGCGTAGAGCTTGGTCCCGATGGGCGGCATCGGCCCGATCCACTGAAGGCCCCCACCACCGAAAGCGCCGTTCTCGATCACTGCCACCGGTTCAGGCTCCCCCACAGGCTGGCGGGCGCCATCAACGTTCAGTTCTCCGGAATTCCCGGATGGCTGATTTGATGCCACCGGCTGGCGGGCGGCGAGCATGGCGGCCCACACATGTCGCATCTCTTGGGAAAGCAACCACACGCTTGCCCTTTCGGCGCCAGCGGCCAACATTGGCTCAGTCGGCTCCACCGGCACCAGTACGTAGCCCTCGGGCAGCGTTAGGGCCATGCGCAGCAGCTCCATCGTCAACTCGTCGGGGCGAATGGTCCCGTCTGCGCAGTCGCGCACTACCTGCGGGCCACAGCCCTTGTTTGCGTGCCACTGAGCGAAAATCGCAAGCGCCCGCTTCTCGATGGCGTCCATCAATCTTTCCCCCGGCGACGAACGGCCATAGCGGCGTGGCGGCGCAGCTGCAGCGGAACTTGGCCAACCGCCAGGGCCCCGTGCTGGGGGCGGGGCGGAAGGGCCAGCCACAGGTGATACAGGCCAGCACCGCCGGCGGCTGGAGCCAGCAGCAGTACGATGAGCTCAAGCATGGTCCACCTCCGGGCGGGCGCCGATCGCGCCCAGCGCCTGGTCAATGTGCAGCAGGTCGGTACCGAGCAATCGCGCTGCCCGCTGGCCATAGTCCTGGCAGTTGGCCAGGTAGAGGTGGCCGGTACGCTGCAGGCGGTCGCCCATGAACTGGACATCGACCAGGTCGCGGACGTGGCGCAGGCCCAGGCGGGCGGCAATGGTCTGGCCGTGCAGGGTCTTGACTGAGCGTTGGGGGCCGTACAGAACGCGGGACTTAGCCAAGGGCCACCTCCTGGGCGGCCTGGGCCAGCGCAGCGGTGCTGGCCGTGGTGCCGGGCAGCATGTCGGCCACGGCCAGCGGCAGACCCAGGCTATCGAGCCACTCCGCTAGCTCGCGGCTGAGACCGTTGGCTTCAGCCTCCCACACGATCGGCCCGCCTGCATGCAGCCAGGTAGTGCGAGTCCGGCGGTTCCAGCGTTGCTCGACCTTCACTGTGCGGCCCATGGTCAGCACCGCCACCACGATGATCGAGTCGGCTTGGATCTCAAACTCGACCCGGGCATGGCATCTGCGGGCCACCTTGCCGGCTGTGCTAGGCTGCGCGCCGTGGCCGGTGCCGGCCTTCGACGTAGATGCCATAGCGGACGAGAAAAACGGTTTGCTCTGTTGTTGCATCGTGACTACCCCGAGTTGCGTTGAGGAATGGCCTTGGGCTGGTGCTGGAACACCATCCGCCGGCCCGTTGTTGCGCTTGTTCATTTCTGGAACACCCAGCATTTGACGTTCTGCGCCCCGCCGACGCTGTCCTTGCGTATGGCGCTCTTGATGGCCAGGTTGTCGCTGACCAGCTTGTAGCGACGGGAATCGCGCAAGTGTGGCCGCAATAGCTTTAGATCCGGCACGGGCTGGTTGTGGTTGGCCGCCTTGGCGATGAAGTCGTTGAGGTTGATGGCGATGCGCTGCGAATCGCGCGAGTGGTTCACGTAGGGCTGGTTGCCGTTGCCGATGCTTTCCAGGTACTCATAGGTCTCCCAAAACTCATTGACCATCGGGTGGTCAGCGCTGATCGCGCTCTGCCGCTCAATGGCCATCTCGGCCAGCGCCTGGCGGGTCTGATCCACCATGTCCTGGGGGATATCGATCACCAGGCGCAGGCCATCGAGCAGGGCCAGCATCTGGGCGTGGTTCTTGATCAGGCGCTCGTTACGCAGATCCGGGTTCTGCCGCAGCAGCGCTTCGTAGTGCTTGACCTGCTCGGCAAAGCGCTCCAAGACCCGCTGCTCAGCGCGCACGGCTTTAATCAGGAAGTGGCTCACCTGCTCGACCTGCAGTGCATTGAGGTTGTCAGCGGCAATGCGGCTTTCGGTGGTGGCCACCGGCTTGCGAAAGTGCAGCTTGACGATACGAGTGAGGATGGCTTCGCTGGCATCGACGGCCGCGTTCTGGCTGATCACGATCGTGCCGCGAAAGGGCGGCTCGTAGGTTTCGTTACCGCCATTGCGCACGCCACGCGTGGCCAGGGTGCCGCCGCCGAAATAGTCCTTGAGCTCATCCCACTCAAAGGCCCGGGTATGCGGCTTGTTGTCCGCTCCTGATCGGTCCGCCTCCAACAGCACCACCGGCATGCCCGAGATCTGGCCCATGGCACGTGCACGGCCGGCCTTGGACGACTTGGCCGGGTCAAAACCCTCATAGTCGGCCCGGGCCAGCAGCTTCCACAGGAAGGTCAGCAGGGTGGTCTTGCCAGCACCGGCCTCACCGGTGGCTTCCAGGAACGGAAAGGACTTGTGGGTCGAGCGGATCTGGTTGGCAAACAGCGAGCCAAACCAGAAGGTCAGTGCGACGATGCCGTGGGTGCCAAAGCAGGTCCACAGCCATGGCAGCCAATCGGTGCGAAAGGCTTCGGGATCGCGCTGGATGTCCAGGCGGATCGAGCGCTGGGTGGTCTTCATACGCAGCTTGTCGAACTCAAAGTAGTCTTCGGCATTGGCCAGGCTGATCTGGCCCTGGCGCACGGCCAGGTCGCCAAACACATAGGCTTGGTGCTCGGGGGTGTAGCCAATGAAGTCCACGGTGTGGACGGTCTTGACGTCCTTCCATTGGGCCTTCATCACCGCCAGCAGCTGGCCGCCGGTGCCGTCGAAGATCTCGCCGGGGGCAATGTGGGCCAGACGGTCACGGAAGGTGGTGGCATTCATCGCCTGGCTGGAGGTGAAGGTGCCGGTAACGCTGGGCTTGCCCAGGGGGCGATAGACCCGGAAGTAGTACCAAGCCTCGTCGGTGACCTCGTTGCGCTGGAAGTACAGGGTCTGCGGAAAGCAGCTGGCGATTTCCTTCACCGAGGCGCTGGCCCGGCGCAGCTTCTGCAGCTCGTCCTCTTCCAGCTCGGCGGCCGCATCCTCTTTGCGCGTGGCGTATTCACGGCAGAGCTTGTCAAAGCGCACCGCATCGAACTCAAACCAGTACAGCCGGTTGCCAAAGTCGAAATGGAACTGCGCCCGCTCGGCGTGTTCATACATGCGCAGGCCTTTGTCCATGGCGCTGCGCGCGGTGAGCAGATCGCCCTGGTAGCGCGCCTCGGTCACGTCCTCCCGCCACTGCGCGGTGCCGTTCTCGCTGGCCACCGCACGCAGGTGCAGATCGTTCCAGTCCGTCTTGCGATCGCCGCGCTGACGGATCTGGGCCGCCCGGCAGGTGAAACCGAGCTTCTCGGCCTGGGCGATGTGCTTGAGGGTGTAGTCCCGTGCACCGGGATCGTTGTCCAGCGCCCACACCAGCACCGGCAGATCGCTGGGCCGGGCGTCACGCAGCTCCACCAGCGAGGCCTCCGGATAGGCGCTGCAGGACATGGCCGAGACCGCGCACAGGCCGTGCTGCTGGC
>NZ_JAAIUZ010000020.1:0-110562 GCF_010894375.1 Stenotrophomonas sp. B1-1
GAAGTGAAACGCAGCTGCGCCGATGGTAGTGTGGCTCAAGCCATGCGAGAGTAGGTCATCGCCAGGGTTTATACCCAAAACCCCGCTGCTCACGCAGCGGGGTTTTTTCTTTGCGCGAAACGAAGCGCCCGGTATAGCCACGCCATGCGTGGATGGAAAGCAGTGCCAACCAAGGTTGGCACCCACCAGGGCTGACCCCGGTATATCCACGCCATGCGTGGATGGAGTGCCAACCAAGGTTGGCACCCACCAGAGCTGACCCCGGTATATCCACGCCATGCGTGGATGGAGTGCCAACCAAGGTTGGCACCCACCAGAGCTGACCCTGGTAGATCCACGCCATGCGTGGATGGAAAGCAGTGCCAACCAAGGTTGGCACCCACCAAGGCTGACCCTGGTAGATCCACGCCATGCGTGGATGGAAAGCAGTGCCAACCAAGGTTGGCACCTACCGAGGGGCGCGCGCGGCGCGCCCCTCGGCCTTGCCTCAGTCAATCAACGCCGGTTCGCGATCGCGGTGGAACACCGCCACGGCGGCGGTCAATGCGCCGGCCTGGGCCTGCAGTTCGCGGGCCGCGGCCGTGGCTTCTTCCACCAGCGCGGCGTTCTGCTGCGTGGCCTGGTCCATCTGCACCACCGTCTGGTTGATCTGCTCGATGCCGCTGGACTGCTCCTGCGATGCACCGGAGATCTCCTGCATCAACTGGCTGACATCCTGCACGCCACTGACAATGCCCTGCATGCGCCGCCCGGCGTCGGCAACCAGTTGCGCACCTTCCCCTACCTCGCGGCCGGCTTCATCGATCAATCCCTTGATCTCGTGGGCGGCCGAGGCCGAGCGCTGTGCCAGCACGCGCACCTCGCTGGCGACAACGGCGAAGCCACGCCCCTGCTCGCCTGCGCGTGCGGCTTCCACGGCCGCGTTCAAGGCCAGGATGTTGGTCTGGAAGGCAATGCCGTCGATCACCCCCGTAATGTCGCCGATCCGCCGCGAAGCCGCTTCGATCGCCTGCATGGTGTCCACCACGCGTTGCATGGCGCGGTCCCCTTCGCTGGCCACGCCCTGGGTGGACGAGGCCAGTTCGCTGGCCTGCCGCGCGTGGCTGGCGTTCTGCCGCACCGTGGCGGTGAGTTCTTCCATGGACGCCGCCGTTTCCTGCAGATGCGCCGCCTGCCGTTCGCTGCGCTCGGACAGTGCGCCGTTACCGGCGGCAATCTCGCTGGCCGCGGTGCTGATGGCCGCGGCGCACTGCTGGATGTGGCCGACCATGGAGGAAAGCTGCTGCGCGGTGGCGTTGGCGTCGCGGGCGATGGCGGCGAACGCGCCCTGGTAGTCACCGTGCATGCGCCGGTCCAGATCACCCTGGGCCAGCGCCGCCAGCATCTGCCGCACCTCTTCGACCGTGCTGCCGACGGTTTCCAGCAACTGGTTGATGCCACCGGTCAGCCCGTCCAGGAAGCTGGCGCCTTCCGCAGGACGCAGACGCTGGTCGAGATCGCCGGCGGCCGCGGCGCTGACGATGTCGGCCACCGCGTTCTCAAGCAGCAGCTCGTGGGTGCGGTCGTGCCATTCCACCGCGAAGCCAAGGCGCGTGCCCTGCGCATCGAAGACGGGGGTGACGACCTGGGCGAAGTGCACGGGCCCGATGCGGACCTTGCCGTTGTGCGCCACCTGCAGGCCATTGAGGATGGCTCTAATGCGATCGGGGTTGGCGTGGAAGCGGTGAATGCTGGTGCCTACCAATCGTTCGGCGTCGAAATCCGGGAAGGCTTCGCGCAGCGTGGCCTGCTGGTTGCGCAGCAGGGCGACCACCGAGCGGTTCACGTAGCGGATCACGTGATCGTTGTCGGCGATCATCATCGACGTGCGCGAGGCGTCCAGTGCCTGGCGGATCTGCGCGTTCTCGGCGTGCAGGGCCGTGTCGCGGCTGCGCTGCGCCTGCACGTGGCGCGCGGTATCGGCCAGCGCATGAGCCAGGGTGCCGGGCAGGTAGTCCTGCGTGTTGGCATGCGCGGCAAGGTCGGCGCCGGTGGCGATGTCACGCGCCAGCGCCGCCAGGCGGCGTGGCCCGTGCCCCAGTGCCTCGGTCTGCTGGCGCAGGCGCTGTGCGGCCTGGCCCATCAGTACGGCTGCTGCGGCAACCAGCGCGGCCTGCGCCAGTGCCGGGATCCATGCACCTGCCTGCAGTGCAGGCACCATCGCGCACAGCGTGCCCACCGCACCGGCCGACCACAGCGGGCCCCGGTCGCGGTAGGCCAGCAGGCACGCCAGCAGCACGCACTGCGGTAACGCCGGGGCTACACCGATGGATGCACACACGGCAGCCAGCTGCATGGATAGCAGCACCGCCAGCCCGTTGCGCGCGATCGGCTGGCCTGCAAAGCGGGTGGCCAACAGCAGCGACGGCAGCCACGCCGCCGCGATGATCGTGGCCAGCAACGGTGAACCGCGCCACGCCAGGGCCACGCCGGTCACGACCAGGGTGGCACTGAGCAGCAGCACGCGATGATCGGCGCGGCGCGCCAGCGCCTGCAGATATGGGGGGCGGGCGGTGTTATGACCGCGCTGGGGTGGGGGTACGGCAGACATCGGCAACTCCTGGTTCAACGAACAGCAACGACCCTGCCGCGCGGCACGCGTACATGCGTGGTCACGGCAGGGCAGGAAAGGGGGAGGCGGCGCCACAGGTGGCGCGGAACAGAAACACCGTGGCCACATCCTGTGGATGACGGTGCAGCAGTGCAGACATGCGTGCTTCCTTGCAGAACCCGGACAGGCCGCCGGCCCGGGTGGGCAGGCGGAGCGCGGGCGAGAAGGCCCGCAGCTGTTCTATCGGCCGCTGCTACGCGCAGTGAAGCGCAACGGCATGCAGCGGGTCAGCCGGCGTTGGGCTCGCCGAGGAAGGCGTTGATGACCGCGGCGATCTGCGCGGGGTGTTCCATGTGCAGGTGATGGTTGCCGGCGAATACGGCCAGGCGTCCGTCGCGCAGGTGCTGCAGGCGCTCGCTGCGCATCGGTTCGGGGTAGTACGACTGCGCCGGCGTGGCGTAGATCACCTGGGTGGGGCAGGCAATGGCCTGCAGCAGGTTGTCGATCTGCCCTTCGCTGAGGCGGATGGCGGTGGGCAGCATCAGGCGCGGATCGCTGCACCAGCGATAGCCGCCTTCCACTGCTTCCACGCCACGCTCCACCAGCAGGCGCGCGCAGCCCTCGCTGAGCTGGTTGGCCATCATGCGCGCACGCACCGGCGCAGCCAGGTCGGCGAACACCCGCAACTGCTTGCGCGCCAGCGCACGGCTGGCCCGCACATGGTCGCGCAGGCGTTCGGCGGTTTCTTCTTCCGGTCCGCGCAGTCCACCCAGCGCCTCGATGGCCACCAGGCGCTGCACGCGTTCGCTCACGGCTGCGGTCAGGCTGGCGATGCCGGCGCCCATGGAGTGGCCGATCAGGGTGAAGCGATCCCAGCCCAGCGCATCGGCCACGTCCAGCACGTGGGTGATTGCGGCTGGGGTGGTGTAGGGCGCGCCGGGCGGCAGGTGCGCACTGTGGCCGTGACCTGGCAGATCGATGGCCACCAGATCCAGCTGCGGCAGGTGTGCGGCCAGCGGGACGAAGCTGGCCGCATTGTCCAGCCAGCCATGCAGGGCCAGCACGCGGGGGCCGGGGCCTGCCTGGCGCAGGCCGGCCACGCGCGCGCCGGCCACGTGCAGTTCGAACGGTTGCAGGCTCATGCCAGAGCAGCCGTGGCCAGCCGGGCCAGGGCGCGGGCGTGGTCGACGCTGGCGTTCAGGCAGGGGATGTAGCGCATCTGCGCGCCACGCTCGGCCAGGGTTTCGGTAAAGCCCATGGCCACCTCTTCCAAGGTTTCCAGGCAATCGGTGGCGAACCCCGGGCAGACCACATCGATCTTCTTCACCCCGGCCTCGGCCAGTTCCCACAGGCGCGGTTCGGCGTAGGGCTGCAGCCAGCGTTCGCGACCGAAGCGCGACTGGTAGCCCAGCTGCCAGTCGTCCGCGCCCAGACCCAGGGCGGCGGCAATGGCGGCGGCGCTGGCTTCGCAGCGCTGCGGATACGGGTCGCCGGCGTCGGCCAGTCGCTGCGGAATGCCGTGGAAGGAAAACATCAGCATCTGCCCGCGGCCATGCGTGTCCCAGTAGGCGCGGATGGACGCGGCGACCGCGGCCACCCATTGCGGGTCGATGGCGTAGTCCTGCACCAGGCTGATATGCACGCCGGGGTTGCGGCGCTGCCAGTCGGCCACCCGGTCTTCCACCGAGGCGGTGGTGGTGGTCGAGTACTGCGGGTACAGCGGCAGCACCGCGATGCGGCGCACGCCCTCGCTGACCAGGCGGTCCAGTTCGCGGGCCAGCGCCGGCTCACCGTAGCGCATGGCGTGGCGCACGCGCAGCTGCGGCAGCTCGGCCTGCATGGCCTGCGCCAGCTGGCGGGTGTAGACCATCAGCGGGGAGCCCTCGGGCAGCCACACCTGGGCGTACTTGGCGGCCGAACGGCTGCTGCGCAGCGGCAGGATGAGCCCGCGCAGCAGCGGCTGCCACAGCAGCGCCGGAATGGAGACCACGCGGGGGTCGGACAGGAATTCAGCCAGGTAACGGCGTACGGCGGGGGCCGTCGGCGTCTCGGGCGTGCCTAGGTTGACCGCCAGCACGGCGGTATCGGGTGCGTCGAGCATGGGCACCATTGTCGCCGATCCGATGTGCCGCCGGCATCGCTTCTGCGCATCGTGCCGATTGCGACTGCCGATCACGGCGCGCGCTCATTGGCGATTCATCGCAACACTACTAATTTCAGTCACTTGCTATATCTTCCTATGGACTGACTTCTGGAGCCTGCCATGCGTCGCCCGATCCAAGCCCTGCTGATCGCCGCCAGCCTGCTTTCCAGCCAGGCCATGGCCGGACCGCAGGAAGACCAGCGCGCCCGCAACGCGGTGCGTGTGCTGGCTGAAATCCAGGAAATCCCCGAGCAGGGAATTCCGGACAAACTGCTGGACGAAGGCCGCGCGGTCATCGTCATTCCCGACACGATCAAGGCCGGTCTGGTCATCGGTGGCCGCCGCGGCCACGGCCTGATGTCGGTGCGCATGCCCAACGGCGCCTGGTCGAACCCGGTATTCATCAAGCTGACCGGCGGCAGCATCGGCTTCCAGGCCGGTGTGCAGTCGTCCGACGTGGTGCTGGTGTTCCGCAACGACCGCAGCCTGGACAATCTGGTCAACGGCAAGTTCACCCTGGGCGCCGATGCCGGCGTGGCTGCGGGCCCGGTAGGGCGCAACGCGGCCGCCGCCACCGACGGCCAGCTGAAGGCGGAAATCTGGTCGTGGTCGCGCGCGCGCGGCCTGTTCGCCGGCGTGGCCCTGGATGGCGCGGTGCTGCAGATCGATGATGCCGCCAACCTGGATGCCTACGGCAGCAACACCACCCCGCGCATGATCTTCGAAGGGCGCGCGGTGGGCGCGCCGTCGATGGACGTGGTCGCCTTCCGCGACCGTCTGGAAGAGGCGACCTACGCCGCGCGCAACAACCGCAACGGCAATGGCGCCACTGCCAGCGCACCGCCGCCGCCGCAGAGCAGCCAGCCTGCGCCTGTTCAGGCGCCGCCGGCCGAAGCGACCACCGCGCCGCTGCAGAACGTGCCGCAGAACCCGCCGCCGCAGCAGCAGGGCTTCCAGCCGGTGGGCGACGGTGAAATCCGCACCGAGACGCTGGGCGGCAACTGACTTTCGTCACGCGCGCCGGCTTACGGCCGGTGCGCTATGCTCGACAGCCTGATCACTAACGTAACGAGCGACTTATGGGCAGTTTCAGCATCTGGCACTGGTTGGTCGTACTGGCCATCGTACTGCTGGTGTTCGGCACCAAGCGCCTGACCAGCGGCGCCAAGGATCTCGGCTCGGCGGTGAAGGAATTCAAGAAGGGCATGCGTGACGAGGACAAGCCCGCCGCGCAGCTGGGCGACGAATCGCGCAGCCAGGACGCCTCGCGCACCGCGCAGGACGAGCACGACCGCACCCCGCGTTGATCCGGAGCGGTCACGGTGTTTGATATTGGCTTCAGCGAACTGCTGGTGATTGCCGTGGTCGCCCTGGTGGTGCTCGGTCCCGAGCGCCTGCCCAAGGCGGCCCGCTTCGCCGGCCTGTGGGTGCGCCGTGCGCGCAATCAGTGGGATTCGGTGAAGCAGGAGCTGGAACGCGAACTGCACGCCGAGGAGATCAAGCGGCAGATGCAGGACGTGCGGCAGAGCATGCAGGACACCGAAAGCCAGTTGCGCGCCAGTGGTGAAGCGGTGCGCCGCGAAGCCACGCAGGCGCAGCAGCACGGCGATGCGCTGGCCGACGAAGTGCGGGCGCCGACACCGGCCGCAGCGCAGACCCCGCCGCATCTGCTGGATACGTCGGCAACCCCGGCCAATGCCACGCCCGCGACAGACGCCGCCGCGACGCCGGCCACACCGCCGGAGCGCCAGCCATGAGCGAACAGGACTTCGGCGAAAGCTCGCTGGTCGAGCATCTGGTTGAACTGCGCGCGCGCCTGGTGCGTGCGCTGCTGGG
The DNA here is from genome assembly GCF_010894375.1 of Stenotrophomonas sp. B1-1. Taxonomy (NCBI): domain Bacteria; kingdom Pseudomonadati; phylum Pseudomonadota; class Gammaproteobacteria; order Lysobacterales; family Lysobacteraceae; genus Stenotrophomonas; species Stenotrophomonas sp. B1-1. Next base: position 6,570 of record NZ_JAAIUZ010000020.1, read on the forward strand.
CCTGGGCGTGGTGCTGTTGGGCTTGTTGCCGTTTACCCAGAAGCTGTACACCGCGCTGGCGCATCCGCTGGTATCGCAGCTGCCGAACGGGCAGACGATGATCGCCACCAATCCGGCCGGTGCGTTCTTCGCGCCGTTGAAGCTGACCTTCTTCGTGGCCCTGTTCGTGGCCGTGCCCTGGCTGCTGTACCAGCTGTGGGCGTTCGTGGCGCCCGGCCTGTACGCCCGCGAAAAGCGCCTGGCGGTGCCGCTGCTGGTGTCGTCGGTGCTGCTGTTCTACACCGGCTGCGCGTTCGCCTACTTCCTGGTGCTGCCGGCGGTGTTCCACTTCCTGACCACCTTCAGCCCGGAAGTGATCGCGCTCACCCCCGATGCGAATGCCTACCTGGATTTCGTGCTGGCGATCTTCTTCGCCTTCGGCGGCAGCTTCGAACTGCCGGTGGCGATGGTGATCCTGGTGCTGCTGGGCTGGGTGACGCCGCAGCAGTTCAAGGAAGGCCGCGGCTACGCGATCGTCGGCATCTTCGTGGTGGCCGCCGTGCTGACCCCGCCGGACGTCGTGTCACAGCTGATGCTGGCCATTCCCATGTGCCTGCTGTACGAACTGGGCATTCACGCCGCACGCTGGCTGGTGCCGTCGTCGGTGGCGAAGAAACCGGCCGCCTGATGCGCGAACGCCGGGCATTGCCCGGCGCTCTTCATTGATCCGCTTCATCCACGCATGGCGTGGATCTACTGCGGTGCAGGTCAGGCGTGGAAGACGTCGTTGGCCGGCGGCGTGGCCGGGATCGGCGGTACCGCGCGGCTGCCACGGTGCACGAACATCTGCTTCCAGGCCGCGTACACGGCGCCTACGTACAGCGGCATCAGCACGGTGGTCAGCACCAGCTGGGCGATGAACGCGGCAGCCAGCGGGCCGCCGATCAGCATGGCCAGCTGGATGACGATGACGAAGGCGATGTAGCCGCAGAACAACGCGATCACGCCCAGCAGCGCGAACACCACCATCGCCCCCAGGTTTTCCACGCAGCCCTGCAGGCTCAGGCGCAGCGCGTGCATGCCGCTCTGCTTGTCGAACACCACCAGCGCCGGCTGGGTGAACATGGCCAGGGTCAGGCCGATGGCGGTGATGAACACCAGCAGCAGCCACAGCGCGATGCGCTTGGCCGGCAGGTTGGCCACCAGGGCGGCGGCATCATCGGGGCTGATCTGCTGCCCGCTCTGGCCGATCTCTTCCATCCGCTTCATGACCTCGCTGAAGGCGGCAAAGCCCTCGCGGCCGATCATCAGGTACAGCAGCACGCCCAGCAGCAGCACCGCCAGCACCTGGATCGCCAGCGGCACCAGCAGGTGGCTGACACGGTGGTCGCGGATCGGCTGCAGCAGGTGCGTGGCCAGGCCCGGGCGGCCTTCGTCGATCTCGCCCACGGCGTACAGCATGCCGCCGAACATGATGGGCGAGATGGCCAGGGTCATCAGCTGCACCGCCAGCCCCGCCGCGCCAGGAATGAGCGTGGACAGCAGGGTGACCACCCAGCTGACCAGCATCCAGGTCAGGCCGATCCGGGCCAGCTGCAGCGGCGCACGCCGGTACAGGGAGAACGTATCCAGCAACCACTGGGCGCCCGCCGAAGCCGGCAGCTTGCGAATCTCTTTCATGGACATCCGGGAAGGACAGTAAGGGGGCCGGGCCGGGGCCCGTGCCGCCGATTATCCCTGTTTTGCCACCGGCTGGGCTGAAGACAGCCGGGCCTGGCGCACGAAACGGCGCAGCAGCTGGCGCGCCAGCGGTGCCGCGCTGACCGCCCGTTCCACGCTGCGTGCGCAGCCGCCGTGGCGGCCGATGCAGTCGGCGCGGGCGCGCACGTAGCCGCGCATGTGGTGGGTGGCGAATTCGGGATGGAACTGCACGCCCCAGGCCTGCCGGCCCCAGCGGAAGGCATGGCAGCCATCCAGCGGCGAGCGGGCCAGCACGGCGGCACCTTCCGGCGCACGCAGCACGGTCTGCAGGTGGGTGGCGTGGGCGGCGAAATGGCGCGGCAGCCCACTGAACAACGGGTCCTCGGCGGCGGCCGGGTCCAGCTCCAGTTCGATCGTGCCCGATTCGCGCCCGGCCGGGTTGTAGGCCACTTCCCCGCCCAGTGCATGGGCCAGCAGCTGGTGGCCGTAGCAGATGCCGAACACCGGCACGCCATCATGCGCGGCCGCACGCAGCCAGGCCGCGCTGCGCTCGCTCCATTCGGCACGGTCGGTCACGTAGGCGGCCGAACCGCTGACCAGCACGCCGGCGAAGCCACGTGCGTCGGGCAGGGCGGCACCGTGTTCGACATCGACCACCACGGTCTGCCGTTCGTCCAGGCCGGCGGCCACGCGGATCCAGTGCGGAAAACGCCCGTAGCGGCGCAGGGTCGGCACCGGGCGGCCGGTTTCAAGGATCAGGAAGGGCGCTGGATTCATCCGGGGGCGGCAGGACTGACAGGACTTCCTCGATTGTAGTCAGCCCCTGCGCCACCTTTTCAAGCCCAGCTTTTCAAGCCCAGCCTGGCGCAGGGTTCGCAATCCTTCAGCACGCGCGGCCCGGCTGAAACCGGCCAGATCCATGTCCGCGCGGATCAGCCCGCGCAGCCGCGAACCCAATGGCAGCAACTCATACAGCCCGATGCGGCCAAGGAAACCGGTGCGCCGGCACTCCAGGCAACCGACCGGCCGACAGGGCGTGGCGGCATCTGGATATGCTGCATGGCTATCAGCCAGCACCGCCCAATCGGCCGGTCCCAGCGTGTGCGGCTGCTTGCAGTGCGGGCACAGCGTGCGCACCAGGCGCTGGGCCAGGATGCCGTTAAGGGTGGAGGCCAGCAGGTAGTGCGGCACGCCGATGTCGAGCAGCCGGGTGATGGCCGAGGGCGCATCGTTGGTGTGCAGGGTGGACAGCACCAGATGGCCGGTGAGCGAGGCCTGCACCGCCATCTGCGCGGTTTCCAGGTCGCGGATCTCGCCGATCATGATGATGTCCGGGTCCTGCCGCAGCAGGGTGCGCACGCCCGCGGCGAAATCCAGATCGATGTTGGTCTGCACCTGCATCTGGTTGAACTCGGCGGCGATCATCTCGATCGGGTCTTCCACCGTGCACACGTTCACGTCCGGCGTGGCCAGCCGCTTCAGGGTGGAATACAGGGTGGTGGTCTTGCCCGAACCGGTCGGCCCGGTGACCAGCACGATGCCGTGCGGGCGCTCCACCAGCGCGTTCCAGCCGGCCGCTTCCTGCGGGCTGAAGCCGAGCTGGTCGATGCTCTTGAAGGCCGCATCGGGGTCGAAGATGCGCATCACGCACTTCTCGCCGAAGGCGGTGGGCATGGTCGACAGGCGCATTTCGACTTCGCGCCCGCCCGGCGAGCGGGTCTTGATGCGGCCGTCCTGCGGGCGCCGGCGCTCGGCCAGGTCCATGCGCCCCAGCACCTTGATGCGGCTGACCACGGCGGTCATCACCGCCGGCGGCACCTCGAACACCTTGTGCAGCACGCCATCGATGCGGAAGCGCATGCGCCCCATCTCGCGGCGCGGTTCCAGGTGGATGTCCGAAGCGCGCTGTTCGTAGGCGTACTGCAGCAGCCAATCGACGATGTGCACGATGTGCTGGTCGTCGGCGTTGACGTCGCCGGTGCGGCCCAGCTCCACCAGCTGCTCGAAGCTGGGCAGGGTGGCGTTGGCTTCGCCGCGCACGTCGCCGCGGGCGCCGCGCACCGAGCGGGTCACGCCGAAGAACTCCATGGTGTAGCGGTGCAGGTCCAGCGGGTTGACCACCGCCAGTTCGATCTGGCGCCGGGTCAGGTGCTGCAGGTCGCGGCGCCATTCCTGCGCCAACGGTTCGCTGGTGGCCACCAGCACCCGTTCGCTGTCCACTGCCAGTGGCAGGAAGCGATGGCGGCGCGCATAGGCGTGCGAGGCCACGGCGGTCACGCTGGCCACGTCCACCCGGGTCGGGTCGATGCGCAGGTAGCGGCAGCCGCTACGCTGGGCCAGCCATTCGGTCAGCCGTTCCAGGCTCAGTTCGCCGCCGCTGCTGGCCGCCAGTTTCAGGTTCGACAGCAGCACCAGCGGATGCACTTCGCTGGCATTGCGCGCGCCCTGTGCGGAAAAGCGCACGCGCTCGCGGTCCTGTGGCGCGACCAGGCCATCGGCCAGCACGGCGGCGGCCACCTGCTCGAACTGCAGCCGCCCTGGCGGCAGCGGTACCGCGGCCGAATCACCCGAACTCCCCACCGGCAGCCGGTGATCCATCTGCCTGCTCCTCCCGGGTACGGAATGCCCCGCAGGTCGGCCGTTATACTAGCGCACCCCTCAGCCGGCCAAGAATCGTCCGCATGTCCGCGACCCCGACCGTACCGATCACCTTCCAGGGCCTGATCCAGACCCTGAACCAGTTCTGGGCCCAGCAGGGCTGCGTGCTCATCCAGCCGCTCGACCTGGAGGTGGGCGCCGGTACGTTCCACCCGGCCACTTTCCTGCGTGCGATCGGCCCGGAAGGCTGGAACGCGGCCTACGTGCAGCCCTCGCGCCGCCCCACCGATGGCCGCTACGGCGAGAACCCGAACCGCCTGCAGCGCTACTACCAGTACCAGGTGGCGATGAAGCCGGCGCCGGACAACATCCAGCAGCTGTACCTGGATTCGCTGAAGGCGCTGGGCATCGACCCGCTGGTGCATGACCTGCGTTTCGTGGAAGACAACTGGGAATCGCCGACCCTGGGGGCCTGGGGCCTGGGCTGGGAAGTCTGGCTCAACGGCATGGAGGTGACCCAGTTCACCTACTTCCAGCAGGCCGGTGGCCTGGAATGCCGCCCGGTGCTGGGCGAGATCACCTATGGTCTCGAGCGCCTGTGCATGTACCTGCAGAACTGCGACAACGTCTACGACCTGGTCTGGACCTACGGCCCGGACGGCCAGCCGGTGACCTATGGCGATGTCTACCACCAGAACGAGGTGGAGCAGAGCACCTACAACTTCGAATACGCCGACGTGGAAGAACTGTTCCACCGCTTCGATGCGTGCGAGCGCGAGGCGCAGAAGCTGGTGGAAGTGAACCTGCCGCTGCCGGCCTACGAGCAGGTGATGAAGGCCAGCCACACCTTCAACCTGCTGGATGCGCGCCGCGCGATCAGCGTGACCGAACGCCAGCGCTACATCCTGCGCGTGCGCGCGCTGGCCCAGGCGGTGGCCAAGGCCTACTACGAGCAGCGCGAGAAGCTGGGCTTCCCGGGCGCGAAGAAGGCCTGAGGGCCGCGCTTTCCACTACTTCCGGGCGCCGGACGCGTTGCGCGCTGCGCCCCCACCACAGGATTGAAACGATGAGCCAACTGTCCCCCCTGCTGATCGAACTGGGCACCGAAGAGCTGCCCGTGAAGGCGCTGCCGGGCCTGGCCCAGGCCTTCTTCGACGGCGTTGTCGATGGCCTGCGCAAGCGCGGTGTCGAACTGGAACTGGGCGATGCCCGCCCGCTGTCCACCCCGCGCCGCCTGGCCGTGCTGCTGCCCGGCGTGGGCCTGGAACAGCCGGAACAGCGCAGTGAAGTGCTGGGCCCGTACCTGAACATCGCGCTGGATGCCGAAGGCCAGCCGACCAAGGCCCTGCAGGGCTTCGCGGCCAAGGCCGGTATCGACTGGACCGCGCTGGAAAAGACCACCGACAACAAGGGCGAACGCTTCGTGCACCGTGCGGTGAACCCGGGTGCGCGCACTGCCGCGCTGCTGCCGGAGGTGCTGCGCGAGGCGATTGCGGCCATGCCCATTCCCAAGCCGATGCGCTGGGGTGACCACGAGTGGGGCTTCGCTCGCCCGGCACACTGGCTGGTGCTGCTGCACGGTACCGATGTGGTCGAGGCCGAACTGTTCGGCCTGAAGGCCGACCGCATGAGCCGCGGCCATCGCTTCCACCACGACAAGACCGTGTGGCTGAGCCAGCCGCAGGATTACGTGGAATCGCTGCGCGCGGCCAAGGTGCTGGTCGACCCGGCCGAGCGCCGCGAGCGCATCGTGGCTGAGGTCGAGACCGCTGCGGGTACTGCCGGCGGCAGTGCGCGCATCACCGAAGACAACCTGGAGCAGGTGGTGAACCTGGTCGAGTGGCCGTCGGCGGTGCTGTGCAGCTTCGAGCGCGCGTTCCTGGCGGTGCCGCAGGAAGCGCTGATCGAGACCATGGAGATCAACCAGAAGTTCTTCCCGGTGCTGGATGACAGCGGCAAGCTGACCGAGAAGTTCATCGGCATCGCCAACATCGAATCGAAGGACGTGGCCGAAGTGGCCAAGGGCTACGAGCGCGTGATCCGCCCGCGCTTCGCCGATGCCAAGTTCTTCTTCGACGAAGACCTGAAGCAAGGCCTGGAAGCGATGGGCGAGGGCCTGAAGACGGTGACCTACCAGGCCAAGCTGGGCAGCGTGGCCGACAAGGTGGCACGCGTGGTGGCCCTGGCCGAGGTGATTGCGCCGCAGGTGGGCGCCGAGGCGCTGCTGGCCAAGCGCGCCGCGCAGCTGGCCAAGAACGACCTGCAGTCGCGCATGGTCAATGAATTCCCGGAACTGCAGGGCATTGCCGGCCGCCACTACGCGGTGGCCGGTGGCGAATCGCCGGAGGTGGCGCTGGCCATCGACGAGGCCTACCAGCCGCGCTTCGGTGGCGATGACATCGCGCTGTCGCCGCTGGGCAAGGTGCTGGCCATTGCCGAGCGCGTGGATACGCTGGCCGGCGGTTTCGCCGCAGGCCTGAAGCCGACCGGCAACAAGGACCCGTTCGCCCTGCGCCGCAACGCGCTGGGCCTGGCCCGCACCATCATCGAAAGCGGCTTCGAGCTGGACCTGCGCGCGCTGCTGGCCAGCGCCAACGCCGGCCTGGCCGCGCGCAACGTGCAGGCCGACGTGGGTGAGCTGTACGACTTCATCCTGGACCGCCTGAAGGGCTATTACAGCGACAAGGGCGTGCCGGCCACCCACTTCAACGCCGTGGCCGAACTGAAGCCGGCCTCGCTGTATGACTTCGACCGCCGCCTTGACGCAATCGGCACGTTTGCCGCGCTGCCGGAAGCCGAGGCGCTGGCCGCGGCCAACAAGCGCATCCGCAACATCCTCCGCAAGGCCGAAGGCGACATCCCGGGCCAGATCGACGCGTCGCTGCTGCAGGAAGACGCCGAGCGCGCGCTGGCCGAGGCCGTGACCGCGGCCATCGACGACACCAGCGCCAGCCTGCACCACAAGGATTACGTGGCCGTGCTGGCGCGCCTGGCCCGCCTGCGCCCGCAGGTCGATGCCTTCTTCGATGGCGTGATGGTCAATGCCGAAGACCCGGCCCTGCGTGGCAACCGCCTGGCGCTGCTGACCCTGCTGGGCGAGCGCCTGGGCAAGGTCGCGGCGATCGAGCATCTGTCGAGCTGACCGGGGCCGCCCCCCATCCACGCATGGCGTGGATCTACTGGAACAGGTAGCGCCGGGCCATGCCCGGCGTTGTCGTTATCGTGCCGATGATGCGCACAAAGGCGCGCATTTTGACTGCCACTTAACAACCGATCCCGATTCGCGCGCTGCATTTCGCATCGTCACGCGCGGTCGGTATGCTGTGCCGCATGCAGCCAAAGAACTACGCCCTGCCCCTGGTGCTCCTGTCCTTCGCCGTGGCCTCGTCCGCCCACGCGCGCGGCACCATCGACAAGGTGGAAATCAAGGGATTGGACAAGGGCGACGACGCCGAGATGATCGAGAACATCGAGGTCTCGCTGTCGCTCTATGAAACCATCGGCAAGGAACAGGGCGAATCGCGCCTGGAATACCTGCTGTCGCAGGCCGAGCGGCAGACCCGCCAGGCACTGGAGCCCTTTGGTTACTACAACCCGGTGATCACCGTGGAGGCGCCACGCCAGGACGAACACCTGCGGGTGGTGATCCACGTGGAAAAGGGCCCGCCGGTAACCGTGCGCCGCGAGCACATCGACATCACCGGCCCGGCCACCTACGACCAGTACCTGCAGGATGACCTGGCCGCGTTCAAGCCGCGCAAGGGCCAGCGCTTCGAACATACCCAGTACGAAGCCAGCAAGATCACCGTGACCCGGCGCCTGGCCGAGCGCGGCTACTTCGATGCCGACTACACCCAGCGCCAGGTGCAGATCACCCGCGCCGAGAACGCCGCCGACATCGACCTCACCTGGGACAGCGGCCGCCGCTACAACATGGGACCGGTGCGCTTCGAGCAGGATTACTTCGTCGACAAGCTGTTCGACCCGCTGGTGTACTGGGAACAGGGCAGCTACTTCCACGAAGGCAAGCTGGACCGCCTGCGCGAATCGCTGACCAAGCTGGACTACTTCAGCGTGATCGACATCCAGCCGCGGCCGGACCAGGCCGACGACAACGGCGAAGTGCCGATCGACGTGAAGCTGACCCGCGCCAAGCGCACCATCTACACCGCTGGTCTGAGCTACGGCAGTGAAAGTGGCGCCGGTGTGCGCGGCGGCGTGGAGCGGCGGTTCCTGAACAGCCGCGGCCACAAGATGAACACCCAGCTGGACTATGCGCAGAAGCGCAAGAGCCTGGTCAGCACCTACCGTGTGCCGGCGTTCAAGTGGCTGGATGGCTGGTATGGACTGACCGCCAGCGCCTATGACGAGCAGACCGACTACATCGATCTGCGCAACTTCAAGCTGATCGCCAGCCGCAGTGGCGAGATCAACGAACACTGGACGGCCATCGCCTCGATCAACGCGCTGCGCGAGCGCTGGCGCTACGCCTCGGGCACCGAGTTCACCGATGCGGTGTACAACACCTCCACGCTGGTCTACCCGCAGCTGGTGGCCGACTACGTGAACGTGGACGATGAACTGTTCCCGCGCAGCGGCGTGAGTGGCAGCGCCACCCTGCGCGGCGGCGTGGAGGGGGCCGGCTCGGACACCAGTTTCGTGCAGGCCAACCTGCTGCTGCGCTGGTACATCCCCATCGGTGAAAGCAACCGCCTGATCCTGCGCGGCGAAGGCGGCACCACCTGGACCAGCGACCTGGTGGCCATGCCGCCCAGCCTGCGCTTCTTCGCCGGTGGCGACCGCAGCATCCGCGGCTATGCGTTCCGCGAAGTCGGCCCCCGCACGCCGGCGCCGGACAAGTACGCGCTGGGTGCGAAGAACCTGGTGATCGGCTCGGCCGAGTACGAGCACTATTTCAACGGCGGCCCGTGGGGCGCGGCGGTATTTGTCGACACCGGCAGTGCATTCGACAACACCATTGACCTGCACACCGGCGTCGGCTTCGGCGTGCGCTGGAAATCGCCGGTGGGCCCGGTGCGCGTGGATATCGCGCACGGCCTGAACAATCCGGATTCGCAGTTCCAGCTGTACCTGAACATCGGAGCGGACCTGTGAGCGCGCCCACGCCGAATCCACCTGCGGGCAGCCCGCCACCGCGCGTGCGTTTCTACCGTCGTCGCCGTTTCTGGGCCTGGTCGGGCGTGGGCGTGCTGGGCCTGGTGCTGCTGGCCCTGCTGGCGGTCTACTGGCTGCTGCAGACCGTGGCCGGCCGCGACGTGCTGCTGGCGCAGGTGGTCGCGCGGCTGCCGGTGGGCGCCAGCTTCACCTGGGACAAGGTGGATGGCCCGGTCGCCGGCCCGCTGACCCTGTACAACGTCGATTTCCGCTACGACGACATCCATTTCCACGCCGAGCGTGCGCACCTGGAACCGGACCTGCGCCCTCTGCTGGGCCGCAAGCTGCTGCTGGACCGGCTGGAGCTGACCAACGCGACCTTGAACCTGGCCAAGAGCGATGAGCCGTTCGAGATGCCGTCGTGGCCCGATTCGCTGCCGCAGATCGAGATGCCGCTGGCCATCCAGGCCGATGTGATCGCCATCGACGGCTTCCGCATCACCCAGGCCAATGAGCCGCTGATCGACATCGCCCGCGTGCGCGGCGGCATCGAGATCGCCAACGGCGAATTCCAGGCCCGGCAATTGGTGGTGGACAGCGACATGGGCGATTTCACTGCCCAGGGGCGCTACATTCCGGCCAAGGATTACGACACCGACGTGACCGTGACCGCCGTGCTGCCGGCCCCGCGCGGTCGCACCGCGGCCACCCTGGGCCTGGTTGCACGCGGCAACCTGGCGCACATGGAAGTGGGCGTGGCCGGCCGCGCGCCCAAGCCGTTGCGGGCCATGCTGGTGTTCGATGGCCGCACCGATCCGACGTGGAGCGCCAGCGTGCGCAGCGATGAGCTGGATCTGGCGCTGCTGTCGCCGGCGCTGGCCGCATCGGCCATCGCTCCGCTGTCGCTGGATTTCACCGCCGCCGGCAAGGGCGGCCAGGCCAACCTGAACGGGAAGCTGAAGCAGGGGGCGCAGGAAGTGGAGCTGGCGCCGTCGGTGGTGTCGCTGCAAAACCAGGTGCTGAAGGTGTCGCCGCTGGTGGTGAAGGGCCTGGGCGGTGAAGCGCGCCTGCAGGGCACCGCCGATTTCAGCAACCCGGACCAGCAGACCCTGAATTTCTCGGTGATTGCGCGGAACCTGACCTGGGTGCCCGAGCCCGATCCGAACACCGCCGGCAGTGCGCCGGTGCCGGTCACCCTGCAGGAAGCGCGCTTCGGCCTGGCCGGTACGCTGAAGGCGTGGGCGGCCATTGGCCGTGCGCAGATCGAGCGCGAGCAGAAGCGTGCCGACCTGCGCTTCGATGTACGCGGCAACGACCAGTCCGCTTCGATCCGCGAACTGGTGGCGCAGACCCCCGGTGGCCAGTTGCAGGTGGAAGGCCAGGTGGCCTGGGCACCGCAGCTGGACTGGGATGCCAAGGCCAGCCTTAAGGATTTCGATCCGGGCTACTTCCTGCCGGGTTGGGATGGTCGGCTTTCGGGCAACCTTGCCTCGAAGGGCCGCCAGGTGCCGCCGCCGGCCAGCGCCGCCGCAGGTACGGCGCCCACCCTGGAAGCGACCGTCGATCTGCCAGCACTGAAGGGCACCCTGCGCCAGCGCAACGTGGATGCCAAGGGCAAGTTCGCGCTGCAGGGCGCGCAGGGCCAGGGTGAACTGGCGCTGGCGATCGGCAGCAGCCGGGTCACCGCCAAGGGCAAGGTGGGCGACCGCCTGGATATCGATGCGCGCTTCGAGCCGCTGCAGTTGAGCGATCTGTTGCCGGGCGCCGATGGCGGCCTGCGCGGCCAGGTGCAGGTGACCGGTCCGCGCGACGCGCCGGACATCCGTGCCGATCTGGTGGGCAACAACATCAACTGGGACGGCTACGGCGCGCAGAGCCTGAGCATCCAGGGCAACCTGCCGTGGCGCGGCGACGCCGGCCGCCTGTCGATCCAGGGCCAACAGGTCAACGCCGGCATGCTGCTGGAACGCCTGGCCGTCGACGCGCAGGGCAGCGTGTCCAACCTGCGCCTGAGCGCGCAGACCCACAACGAACTGGGCGCGATCGACCTGCAGGGCAGCGTGCGCCAGCAGGGCGCGCAATGGCGCGGTGAACTGTCCACCCTGCGCATCGCGCCGGTGAAGGGCGATGCCTGGGCGTTGCGTGCACCGGCCGCCTTCGCGGTGAACGGCGGCACCTACACGCTGGCCGACACCTGCCTGGCCGCGGCCACCGGCGGCGCCCTGTGCGCGCAGGCCAACTGGCCGCGCGAAGGGTTGGTGGTGCGCGGCGATGCCTTGCCGCTGTCGCTGGTGCAGCCGTGGCTGCCGCCGCAGTCGGGGCGCCGCATCTACCTGCGTGGCGAACTGACCCTGGATGCGCAGATCCGCCCGCGCGGCAACGCCTGGGAGGGCCACGTGGAAGTGCGTTCGCCGGAAGGCGGCGTGCGCCTGGGCGAGAACCGCAACACCGGCACCGGCGCCAATGCCAACCGCAGTGAACTGGCACGCTACGACCAGTTCTCGGTGAAGCTGGACATGACCCCGGCCAGCATCAAGGGCTACCTGGGCCTGGGCTTCCAGGGCAACGGCTTCGTCGATGCGAAATTCCAGACCGGCTGGGAAGCCAGCGCGCCGTTGAACGGCGAGCTGTACATGAACATGTCGCGGCTGTACTGGCTGGAGCTTTTCTCGCCGGACATCGTGCGCCCCACCGGCCTGATCGAAGGCCACGTGAGCCTGCGCGGCACGCGTGGCCAGCCATCGCTGGGCGGTGACGCGCAGCTGAGCAACTTCAAGGGTGAATTCCCGGCGCTGGGCCTGACCCTCGACCAGGGCAAGGGCAGCTTCGTCGCCCAGCCCGATGGCTCGGCCAAGATCACCGCGCAGGCCAATTCGGGGCAGGGCACCCTGTACGTGGACGGCGGTCTGTCCTGGTTCGGCGATGCCCAGCCGCTGCAGCTGAAGATCCATGGCGAAAACGTGCTGGTGTCCAACACCAGCGAACTGCGCATCATTGCCAACCCGAACCTCGATTTCACCCTGGCCAAGGCCGCGATGGAACTGCGCGGCACCGTGCACGTGCCCGAGGCCGACATCGATCTGGAACGCCTGGACCGCGGCACGTCGGTGTCCGAAGACGTGGTGGTGCTGGACCCGGCCGACCCGGAGGAATCGCGCACCTCGCCGCTGGACATGGACCTGACGGTCAGCCTGGGCGACAAGGTGAAGATGACCGGGTTCGGCCTGAAGGGCGCGCTGACCGGCAAGATGCAGGTGTGGGCGCGGCCGGGCCGCGAGATGACCGCCAACGGCGGCCTGGAAGTCAGTGGCCGCTACAAGGCCTATGGCCAGGACCTGACCATCACCCGCGGCAACCTCAACTGGAACTACAACGCGGTGTCCGACCCGCGCATCAACATCCGCGCCGAGCGCCGCATTGGCGATGTCACCGCGGGCATCGATGTGACCGGGCGCGCCCAGCAACCCCGTGCCGATGTCTGGTCCGATCCGGCCATGTCGCAGTCCGAGGCGCTGGCTTATCTGGTGCTCGGTCGCAGTCTGACCAATGCCAGCAGCGACCAGACCCAGCAGGTCACCGCCGCCTCGGCCGCGCTGTCGGCCGGCAGCGGCCTGCTGGCCTCGCAGCTGGGCGCCAAGCTGGGCCTGGATGATGCCGGGGTCAGCCAGTCGCGCGCGCTGGGCGGTTCGGTGATTGGTTTTGGCAAGTACATTTCGCCCAAGCTGTACGTGGGCTACGGCGTATCGATGGTCGGCAGCGGGTCGGTGCTGACCCTGAAGTACCTGCTCAGCCGCGGCTTCGACGTGGAAGTGGAATCGAGCACGGTGGAAAACCGCGGCTCGCTGAACTGGCGCCGCGAGAAGTAGAGCCACGCCATGCCGGGGTCAGATCCCTTTCAACGAAAGGGCTCTGACCCCGGGTGCAACGCCGCCACCCAACCATCGGCCGTTGCCCCGGCCTGCCCCAGCGGCTATGGTCCCCGGCTGTTCTGTATTGCCGGAGTGCCGATGTCTGCCCGCAAAACCCTTCCTGCCGCCCTGGCCTTGGGCCTGACCCTGGCCGCCGGTGCCCACGCCGATGAAGGCATGTGGATGCCGACCCAGCTGCCCGACCTGGCCAAGCCGCTGCAGGCGGCCGGTTTCAAGGGCGATCCGGCCGACCTGGCCAACGTGACCGCGCCGCCGCTGAGCGCCGTGGTGCGTGCCGGCGGTGGCACCGGTTCGTTCGTGTCGGCCGATGGCCTGCTGCTGACCAACCACCACGTGGCGATGGGCGTGATCCAGTACAACAGCTCGCCCGAGCACAACCTGATCGACAACGGCTTCATCGCCCAGGGCCGCGCCGATGAGCGCCCGGCCAACCCGGATTTCCGCGTCCTGGTGACCGTCGGCTTCGACAAGGTGACCGACCAGGTGCTGGCCCAGGCCCGTGGCAAGACCGGCCGTGCGTACTTCGACGCGGTGGATGCGGCCAGCAAGCAGATCGTGGCCGAGTGCGAGAAGACCGGCAACGTGCGCTGCTCGGTGGCCAACATGTACTACGGCACCGATTTCTACCGCATCGCCCAGCTGGAACTGAGCGACGTGCGCCTGGTCTACGCGCCGCCGCGTGCGATCGGCAATTACGGCGATGAGATCGACAACTTCATGTGGCCGCGCCACACCGGCGATTTCACCCTGCTGCGTGCCTACGTGGGCAAGGACGGCAAGCCGGCCCCGTACAGCAAGGACAACGTGCCCTACCAGGCGCCGGCACACCTGCAGATGTCGCTGGAAGGCCCCAAGGAAGGCGACTACGCGATGCTGGCCGGCTACCCGGGCATCACCTACCGCCACCGCACGGCGGCCGAATTCGCTGGCCAGATCGACACCGTGCTGCCGCGCCGGGTATCGGTGTTCCAGCAGATGATCGACACGATCGAAGCGGCCACGGCCAAGGATGCGCAGGCGCGTACCCGCTACGCCTCGCAGCTTCAGTCGCTGAAGAACAACCGCAAGCGCGCCGCCGGCGAGCTGGAAGGCCTGCTGCGCAGCGACGCCAAGGCCCAGCGCGCCGCCGACGAGTCGGCCATGCTGGCCGCCACCGACCGCCGCTACCAGGGCGATATCAAGGCGCTGCTGACCAACCTGTCGCAGGGTGCGGCGGTGGGCGAGCGCGACCTGCTACTGGACCAGATGGCCCTGCAGACCCAGCTGCTGCGTTCGGCGCTGCTGCTGGAGCGCCTGCGCATTGAATCGGCCAAGCCCGATGCGCAGCGCGAGACCGGCTTCCAGCAGCGCGACCAGGCGATGATCGAGGGCGTGCTCAAGCAGGTGCAGCGCCGCTACGCACCCGAGGTCGAGAAGGCCCTGCTGGGCAGCCTGCTGACCCGCTACCAGCAGCTGCCGGACGCGCAGCGCGTGGCCGAGTTCGATACCGCCTTCGGGCGTACCCCCGAACAGCTGGCCAAGGCCCTGGATACCCTGTACGCCAGCACCCAGCTGGGTGACGAGGCACAGCGCCTGAGCCGCTTCGCCGCCGCCCGCGAAGGCAAGGCCCTTGCCGCCGACCCGCTGATTGCCGTGGCCGGACCGCTGGTGGCCGCGCAGCTGCGCATCGAGAACGAAAGCAAGACCCGCGAGGGCGAACAGCTGCGCCTGCGCCCGGCCTACATGCAGGCGCTGTTCGCCTGGCGTGCCAAGCAGGGCCGCGCCGTCTACCCCGATGCCAACCGCACCCTGCGCATCAGCTACGGCAAGGTCGAGGCGCTGCACCCGCGTGATGGCGTGACCTATTCGCCGGTGACCACCGTGGCCGGCATCGTCGAAAAGAACACCAACGCCTATCCCTTCGACGCGCCCAAGCCGCTGCTGGCGGCCATCGCCAAGGGCGATTTCGGCAGCACCGCCGACCCGGCGCTGAAGACCCAGACGGTCAACTTCCTGACCAACCTGGACACCACCGGCGGCAATTCCGGTTCGCCGGTGCTCAATGCCAAGGGCGAACTGATCGGCCTGAACTTCGACAGCAACTGGGAATCGGTCAGCGCCAGCTGGTGGTTCGACCCGCGCTACAAGCGTGCGGTGCACGTGGACATGCGCTACCTGCGCTGGCTGCTGGCCAAGGTCTACCCGGCGCCGGAGCTGCTGAAGGAAATGGGCGTGCCGGCCCAGTAAGAAGCCGGCCACGACCAACGGTCGCGGCCCGCACCGCGTAGTCCCCCACCTTGGTGGGGGTGGTTGCCCCCAACGAGCCCGTACACCTGGCCACGCCTGGCCTACACTGCGGGTTCCTCTGACGGAAACGCACGCGTGGTCTCCAGCTGGATCCTGCTGCTGGTCTCGGTTGCCTATGCCGCGCTGCTGTTCGGCGTGGCGTGGTGGGGTGACCGACGGCCCATGTATCCCGACCGCCCGTGGCTGCGGCCGGTGGTCTACAGCCTGGCGCTGGCCGTCTACTGTTCGTCGTGGACCTTCTACGGTGCCGTGGGCACCGCCGTGCGCAACGGCGTGGGTTACCTGCCGATCTACATCGGCCCGTTGCTGCTGCTGCTGTTCGGCTGGCGCATCATCGAGCGGCTGGCGCTGATCGCACGCAGCCAGAACGTGGTGTCCATCGCCGATTTCATCTCCTCGCGCTTCGGCCGCTCGCGGCGGCTGGCCGCGCTGGTGGCGATCATCGCCCTGATCGGCATCGTTCCGTACCTGGCCCTGCAGTACAAGGCCGTGGCCATGAGCCTGCAGGTGCTGACCGGCAACAGCGGGCCCACCGGCTTCTTCACCGACCCGGCGCTGTACGTGGCGCTGTTGATGGCCCTGTTCGCCACCCTGTTCGGTACCCGCCAGGTCGATGCCACCGAGCACCATCACGGCATGATGCTGGCCATTGCCTTTGAATCGGTCATCAAGCTGTGCGCGATGCTGGCGGTGGGCGTGTTCGCCTACCTGTGGCTGAGTGATCGCAGCGAGGCGGTGGTCGCTTCGGTGCATACGCTGTTCACCGGGTTGCCGCCGGTGGGCTTCATTTCGCAGACCCTGCTCAGTTTCCTGGCCATCATCTGCCTGCCGCGCCAGTTCCATGTAGCGGTGGTGGAGTGCGGCGACGTGCGCGACGTGCGCCGTGCGCGCTGGATGTTCGGCGGCTACCTGGTGCTGATCTCGGCCATGGTGCTGCCGATCGCTACCGCCGGCGTCAGCCTGTTCGGCACCGGCGGCAGCGTGGCCGACGATGCCATGGTGCTGGCCCTGCCGCTGGCCGAAGGGCGCAATGCGCTGGCCCTGATCGCCTACGTCGGCGGTTTCTCGGCGGCCACCGGCATGGTCATCGTCTCGTCCATCGCGCTGGCCACCATGGTCAGCAACGACCTGGTGATGCCGGTGCTGCTGCGCCGCAGTGGCGACCACCAGGAAGCGGCCGACGTGGCCTCGCGCGTGCTGTGGATCCGCCGTTTGGCGATCCTGCTGCTGGCGTTGATGGCGTACAGCTAC
The DNA here is from genome assembly GCF_010894375.1 of Stenotrophomonas sp. B1-1. Classification (NCBI taxonomy): domain Bacteria; kingdom Pseudomonadati; phylum Pseudomonadota; class Gammaproteobacteria; order Lysobacterales; family Lysobacteraceae; genus Stenotrophomonas; species Stenotrophomonas sp. B1-1. Next base: position 23,429 of record NZ_JAAIUZ010000020.1, read on the forward strand.
TACCGCAGCAGCAGCAACGACAGCACCCTGGCGTCCTACGGCCTGATGGCGTTCGCAGCGGTGGCGCAGTTCGCGCCGGGGTTGATTGGCGGTCTGTACTGGCGTGGCGCCAGCCGCCGTGGCGTGGAAGCCGGCATGCTGCTGGGCTTTGCCACCTGGCTGTACACCCTGCTGCTGCCGGCGATGACCTTGGCCGGCTGGGTGGATGCGGCGTGGGTGCAGCACGGCCCGTTCGGTATCGACTGGCTGCGCCCGCAGCAGTTGTTCGGCATGACCGGCTGGGACCCGCTCACCCACGGCACGTTCTGGTCGCTGCTGGTGAACGCGGCGACGATGATGCTGGTGTCCGCGCGCTGGCGCCCCGGCGTGGACGAGCGCCTGCGTGCGGCCCCCTTCCTGGACCCCTACGCGGAACGGCCGTCGGTCGCCGGTGGCTGGCCCGGCCACGTGCACGTGGGCGACCTGCTGGCGCTGGCCGCGCGGGTGGTGGGCGAGCGCCATGCGCAGCGCTCGTTCTTCGAACAGGCGCAGTCGCTGGGTCGCGAACTGCAGTCCTCGGCACCGGCCGACCGGCCGTGGGTGCAGTTCACCGAACGTCTGCTGGCTGCATCCATCGGTGCCGCCTCCGCACGCCTGCTGCTGACCAGCCTGCTGCGTGGTTCGGGCATGGACCTGGGCGAAGTGGTGGCGGTGCTGGATGAAGCCGGGCAGGAGCTGCGCTTCAACCGCGAGATCCTGTCCACCACGCTGGAAAACATCAGCGCCGGCGTCAGCGTGGTCGACCCGGACATGCGCCTGACCGCCTGGAACCGCCGTTACCAGGACATGTTCGGCTATCCCGACGGCATGCTCTACGTCGGCCGCCCGGTCGCCGACCTGATCCGCTACAACGCCGAACGCGGCGAGCTGGGCGAAGGCGATATCGAAGTGCAGATCAACCGCCGCATCGGCTACATGCGCGCCGGTTCGCCGCACGTGTTCGAGCGCACCCGCAGCGATGGCAAGGTGATCGAGATGCGTGGCCAGGCGCTGCCCGGCGGCGGTTACGTGACCAGCTACAACGACATCACCGATTACAAGCACGCGGAAAAAGCGCTGCTGGAAGCCAACGAGACGCTGGAGCAGCGCGTGGCCGAGCGCTCGCATGAAGCCGAGGTGGCGCAGCAGTCGAAGACGCGCTTCCTGGCGGCGATCAGCCACGACGTGCTGCAGCCATTGAACGCGGCGCGCCTGTTCGCCTCGGCGCTGCGTGACAGCGACCACGTGAGCGATGAGCAGAAGCACCTGGCCGAACGCGTGGATGCGTCGCTGCGCGCGGCCGAAGAACTGCTGGATGGCCTGCTGGACGTGTCGCGGCTGGATGCCGGTGGCCTGCACCCGGTCATCGGCGAGTTCGACGTGAGCGCGCTGATGCGCGAGCTGGCCGCGCAGTACACCCCGGTGGCTGCGGGCCGTGGCCTGCGCCTGGACCTGTTCGCGCGCACCACCTGGGTGCGCAGCGACCGTCGCCTGCTGCGGCGCGTGCTGCAGAACTTCCTGGCCAATGCCCTGCGCTACACCCGCCAGGGCCGCATCGTGCTGGCCGTGCGCCAGCGCGGCGACGAAGTGGAACTGCAGGTGTGGGATACCGGACCAGGTATTCCCGAGCACCACATGCGGCAGATCTTCGACGAATTCCACCGCTACCAGCAGCCCTTCGACTGGGGCGAACAGGGGCTGGGCCTGGGCCTGTCGATCTGCCAGCGCATCTCGCGCCTGCTGGACCACCGTTTGAACGCCCGCAGCCGGGTCGGCAGTGGCTCGATGTTCTCGATCATCCTGCCGCGGGTGGCACCGTTGCCGGGCTACACCGAGCCGGCCGCTGTCGTGGCTGCAGCCGCACCGGCGGTGCGCAGCGATTCGCTGGCCGGCCTGCGCGTGCTGTGCGTGGACAACGATGAGGAGATCCTGGACGGCATGCGCGCGCTGCTGGGCCGTTGGCAGGTGCAGGTGATCACCGCCTCCACCGTGGACCAGGCACTGGAACGGATTGCCGAGCGACCGCAGGTGATGCTGGTGGATTACCACCTGCATGACCGCATGGATGGCCTGGATGCGCTGGTGGCGCTGCGCGAGGCCGCGGGCTACCCGCTGCCGGGCGCATTGCTGACCGCCGATGGTCGTGACGAATTGAAGCGGATGGCGCGCGAACGCGGCTACCGCGTGCTGACCAAGCCGATCAAGCCCGCCTCGCTGCGCGCCTTCCTGGGCGCATTGCGCGACGCAGGAACGTCACCGTAGATCCACGCCATGCGTGGATCCGGTAGGTGCCAACCTTGGTTGGCACGATGCGGGATTGCATGCCCGGCAGCCACGGTAACCAACCCGTCACGCGGCGCCGTGCAGGTGCTCGTACAGGATCGTCGAACCGATGATGATCAGGATCACGCCCCCGATGATCTCGGCGCGCTTGCCGACCATGCTGCCCAGCACACGGCCGAGCATGATGCCGGCGGTGACCATGGTCAGCGTGCACAGGCCGATCACGGCCGCCATCACGCCGATATGCACGTCCATGAAGGCCAGGCCGATGCCCACGGCCATCGCGTCGATGCTGGTGGCGAAACCGGTCAGTGCCAGCTTCCAGAAACCGTGATGCTGCGAGGGGTCTTCCTCTTCTTCACCGCTGTCCGGGCGCACGCCGTTGTAGATCATATGGATGCCGAGTGCGGCCAGCAGGCCGAACGCGATCCAGTGGTCGAAGGCTTCCACGTACTGCAGGGCGGCGCGGCCGAGCAGCCAGCCGATGATGGGCGTGATCGCCTCGATGACACCGAAGATGATGCCGGCGCGTAGTGCATCGCGGAACACCGGCTTGCGCATGGCCGCACCCTTGCCGATCGCCGCAGCGAAGGCATCGGTGGACATGGCAAAGCCGATCAGGAGGATCGAAACAGGAGACATGGGCGGCAACCGAAGGTCGGGCAAGGACGGACGCACGGCTCGCGTTCGCGCCCAACCTGAGATTGCGCACGCGGGCCGCTGGTCTCGCCAACCATCATGGTTGTCCACGCCACGGCGCACTGGCCGAGTATGTTGACGTGGACGATTCCTGCGAAGGAATCCGGCTACTCCCCAAGGGGACGCGAAGCTTAGCACCGCGATCCGCGCGTGGCGCATTTCCAGGCAAACGCGCAGGCAGGGCTGGTTTGTATAGCGAAGGCTATATCGAGGCGAAGCAGAAGCGTGCCAAGCAAGCTTGGCACCCACCAAGGTGGTCAAGGTAGCGCCGGGCCATGCCCGGCGAGGGTCAGTCTTCTTCCGGCGGCAGCACGATGGCGTCGTCGTCGATGGCCAGCTTGCCGGCCATCAGCACGGCCTGGGTGCGGTTGGTCACCCCCAGCTTGCGCAGGATCGCGGTCACGTGCGCCTTGATGGTCGCTTCGGAAACATTGAGGTCGTAGGCGATCTGCTTGTTCAAGCGACCGGCGCCGAGCATCTGCAGCACGCGGAACTGCTGCGGGGTCAGCTCGCGCAGGCGCTGGCCGACTTCGCGTTCCTCGCTGCCAGTGGGCGGCACGTTGTGCGCTTCCGGCGGCGCCCAGGTTTCGCCATCCAGGATGGTGCCCAGCGCATGGCCGATGGTGTCCGAGTCGGCCGACTTGGGAATGAAGCCCAGCGCGCCGTGGTCCAGCGCTCGGCGCATTACCGTGGCTTCTTCGCGCGCAGAGACCACCACCACCGGCAGGTGCGGGTGCAGCGACCGCATGTGTACGAGCGCATTGAAGCCCTGCGCACCGGGCATGTTCAGGTCCATCAGGACCAGGTCGGCATCGTTGTGCTGGTCGGCCAGCGCGTACAGCGCTTCCACGCTGTCGGCCTCGAACAACTGCACGCCGGGGATGACCCGCTGCACCGCCCCGCGCAGGGCTTCGCGGAACAGGGGGTGGTCATCGGCAATCAGAAGGGTGGTCATGGTCGGGGGGAACCGTGGGGGAAACTGTTCGGGGTCAGATCCCGTTCCGTCAGGGACGGGCTCTGACCCCGTGGAGGCCGGAATCTGCTGGGGTCAGAGCCCTTTCCTTGCGGAAAGGGATCCGACCCCGGGTGATGCATCAGCGCACCTTGCGCTCGTCCACCAGCGAGGCCACGACCGACGGATCGGCCAGGGTCGAGGTGTCGCCAAGCTGGTCAGGTGCATTCTCGGCGATCTTGCGCAGGATACGGCGCATGATCTTGCCCGAGCGCGTCTTCGGCAGGCCCGGCGCCCACTGCAGGTGGTCCGGCGTAGCGATGGGGCCGATTTCCTTGCGCACCCAGGCGACCAGCTCTTTCTGCAGCTCGTCGCTGGGGGCCTCTTCGGCCACCAGGGTCACATAGGCATAGATACCCTGGCCCTTCACGTCGTGCGGGAAGCCGACCACGGCCGCCTCGGCCACCTTCGGGTGCGAGACCAGCGCGCTTTCCACTTCGGCGGTGCCGATGCGATGGCCGGACACGTTGATCACATCGTCCACGCGGCCGGTGATCCAGTAGTAGCCGTCCTCGTCGCGGCGGCAGCCGTCGCCGGTGAAATAGCTGCCCGGATAGGTGCGGAAATACGTATCGATGAAGCGCTGGTGGTCGCCATACACCGTGCGCATCTGGCCCGGCCAGGAATCACGGATGATCAGGTTGCCCTCGGTCGGGCCGTCCTGGATCTCGCCATCGGCATTGACCAGCGCCGGCTGTACGCCGAAGAAGGGCAGGGTGGCCGAACCCGGCTTCAGATCCATCGCGCCGGCCAGCGGCGAAATCAGGATGCCGCCGGTTTCGGTCTGCCACCAGGTATCGACGATCGGGCAACGGCTGTCACCCACCACCTCGTAGTACCAGCGCCAGGCTTCCGGATTGATCGGTTCGCCAACACTGCCAAGCAGGCGCAGCGAGGCGCGCGAGGTCTTCTTCACCGGCTCCTCGCCCTCGCGCATCAGCGCACGGATGGCGGTGGGGGCGGTGTAGAAGATCGACACCTTGTGCTTGTCGATCACGTTCCAGAAGCGCGAGGTGTCCGGGTAGTTCGGCACGCCTTCGAACATCAGCGAGGTTGCGCCGTTGGCCAGCGGGCCGTACACGATGTAGCTGTGGCCGGTGACCCAGCCGACGTCGGCGGTGCACCAGTAGATGTCGTCCTCGCGCAGGTCGAACACCGCTTCATGGGTGTAGGCCGCGTACAGCAGGTAGCCGCCGGTGGTGTGCAGCACGCCCTTGGGCTTGCCGGTGGAACCGGAGGTGTAAAGGATGAACAGCGGATCTTCCGCGTTCATGCGCTCCGGTTCGCAGGTGGACGGCTGGCTGTCCACCACGTCATGGAACCAGCGGTCGCGCGGGGCCTGCATGTCCACCGCACCGCCGGTGTGGCGCACCACCAGCACGGTTTCCACCGTGTTGGTGCCCGGCAGCTTCAGCGCGGCATCCACGTTGGCCTTCAGCGGTACCTTGCGGCCGCCGCGCAGGCCTTCGTCGGCGGTGATGATCAGCTTGCTCTGGCAATCGCTCACCCGGTCGGCAATCGAGTTCGGGGCGAAGCCACCGAACACCACCGAGTGGATCGCACCGATGCGCGCGCACGCCAGCATGGCCACCGCAGCATCGACGATCATCGGCAGGTAGATGGTGACCCGGTCACCCTTCTTGACGCCCAGGTTGCGCAGCGCATTGCCCAGGCGGCAGGTGCGCTCGTACAGCTCGCGATAGGTCACGTGCTGGGCCGGTGCATCCGGGCTGTCCGGCTCGAACAGCAACGCGGTCTTGTCGCCGCGCGTTTCGAGCTGGCGATCCAGGCAGTTCACGCTGGCGTTGAGCTCGCCATCTTCGAACCACTTGATGTGGAAATCCGCCAGGTCGTAGCTGACGTTGCGGATCTTGGTCGGCGCACGCATCCAGTCCAGCCGCTGCGCGGCCTTCCCCCAGAAGGCATCCGGATCGGACACCGACGCCTGGTACTGCTGTTCGTAGGACTTCTTGTCGATGCGTGCCTTGGCGGCGAACTGCGGATCGACGGGGTAGATATCAGCCATGGCACCCTCACTTGCACGTTGACTTTTCATGTGCGTCCGCAGCATCGCAGCGGCCGTTCCCCCTCAGTTTGCCCCATCCACCCCCGCCCGCGTTATCGCCGCGCTTAGACCTTGGTCGAAAGACCGGCCCGTAGCAGCCCGGCTTCGACCAATGGCGAATACCGCTATACATAAACCGCCCGCAGTCTCGGCTCGACCGTGCCCCACGCGCGGCATCACCTTGCCACTTGGGAGAGAGGGCAACATGAGCCACCGTACGTTGAAAGCCGTGCGCAAACCTTTGGCGGCCTGCTTGCTGGTTGCCCTGGTCGCACCGGGCATGGCGTTTGCAGAAACCGCCAAAGAGAAGGCACTGGAAGCGCGCGTTGCCGAGCTGGAACGCCAGGTCCAGGCGCTGCTGTCGTCGCAGCAGCAGCAACAGACCCAGATCGTGCAGACCCAGCAGGCGGTCACCGAAGTCCGCACCGTGCAGGCCGAGCAGAAGCCGGCCGTGCCGGCGGGCAAGCAGCCGATCCAGGTCACCACCATCACCCCCGGCGCGGCGCCGGGCACCACGGTCAAGATCGGCGGCTTCATCAAGGCCGACTTCCTGGCCACCCAGACCGGCGATGGCCAGTTGGCCGACGATGCCACCGGCCGCGCGCTGTACCTGCCGGGCCAGACCCCGGTGGCCGGCGCCGGCGGCAGCGGCAAGCGCTCGGACGTGGACTACAACGCCCACGCCAAGTTCTCGCGCTTCAACATCGGCATCGACAACGTCAGCGAATCGGGCAACAAGTCCGGCGCGCTGTTCGAGATGGATTTCTTCGGCAACTCGCTGGGCAACCAGACCGCCACCAACACCTACGGCGTGACCCTGCGCCATGCGTACATGTACTGGAACAACTGGCTGGCCGGCCAGACCTGGTCCAACTTCATGGACGCCGCAGCGCTGCCTGAAGCGGTCGATTTCGTCGGTCCCACCGACGGTGTGATCTTCGTGAGGCAGGCGCAGGTGCGTTACACCAACGGCGGCTTCAGCGTGGCGCTGGAAAACCCGGAAACCACCACCCTGACCGGCACCCGCAACCCGGTGACCGGGGCCTGGACCAACGCCAGCGCCAACTCCGACCGCGGCAGCCTGCCCGATCTGACCCTGCGCTATGGCTGGAAGGGCGACTGGGGCACCTTCGGCGTGGGTGGCATCGTGCGCCAGTTGAAGGTCGACAACCAGGCCACCGGGGCCAAGGCAGACAAGGTGGGCGGCGGCCTGACCGTGGGCGGCAAGTGGGTGATGGGCGGCAACGATTCGCTGCATTACCAGCTGACCGGTGGTGAAGGCATTGCCCGTTACATCGGTCTGGGTGTGACCGCCGATACCGCTTACGACGTGGCACGTGACGAACTGAACCCGACCGGCGTGCTTGCCGGCTACGTGGGCTGGCGGCATGCGTTCACCCCGAAGCTGCGCACCAACCTGATCTACGCGCGCAGTGACTACGACAACGATGGCAGCCTGGGCCCGCTGGTGACCAAGAGCGTGCAGAGCATCCGCGGCAACATCTTCTACACGCCGATGCCCAAGGTCGATATCGGTGCCGAGTACATGTACGGCGTGCGCGAGATCGAAGACGGGCGCAAGGGCGATATCAACCGCGTGCAGTTCACCACGAAATACAGCTTCTAACAGCGTGCCGACCAAGGTCGGCACCTACCGAGATTGGGGGCCGACCAAGGTCGGCACCTACCAGAAAACGGTGCCGACCTTGGTTGGCACGTACCGAGATTGAGTGCCGACCCTCGGTCGGCACCTACAAAGGGGAAAACGTCTCATGTCCAGTACACCCAGCACCGCGCATAACGCCGCGGGCAGCCTGACCAAAGGCCACAAGAAGGTCATCTTCGCATCGAGCCTCGGCACGGTCTTCGAGTGGTATGACTTCTTCCTGTACGGCTCCCTGGCCGCGATCATCGCCAAGCAGTTCTTCAGTGGTGTGAATGAAACCACCGGCATGATCTTCGCCCTGCTGGCCTTCGCCGCCGGCTTCTTCGTGCGACCGTTCGGCGCGGCCTTCTTCGGCAGCCTCGGCGACCGCATCGGCCGCAAGTACACCTTCCTGGTCACCATCCTGATCATGGGCATCTCGACCTTCCTGGTCGGCGTGCTGCCCAACTACGCCTCGATCGGCTTCGCCGCACCGGTGATCCTGATCATCCTGCGCCTGGCCCAGGGCCTGGCCATGGGCGGTGAATACGGCGGTGCCGCCACCTACGTGGCCGAGCACGCGCCGGACGACAAGCGCGGCCTGTACACCAGCTTCATCCAGTGCACCGCCACGCTGGGTCTGTTCATGTCGCTGCTGATCATCCTGGCCTGCCGCTACTTCCTGGGCAACGAAGCCTTCGAAGCCTGGGGCTGGCGCATTCCGTTCCTGGTGTCGATCCTGCTGCTGGGCGTTTCGGTGTGGATCCGCCTGCAGCTGAGCGAATCGCCGCTGTTCCAGCAGATGAAGTCCGAAGGCAAGGGTTCCAAGACCCCGTTCCGTGACAGCCTGAAGGGCGGCAACCTGAAGCTGATGCTGCTGGTGCTGCTGGGTGCCGCGGCCGGCCAGGCCGTGGTCTGGTACGGCGGCCAGTTCTACGCGCTGTTCTTCCTGAGCAGCATGCTGAAGGTCGATGCCACCACCTCTTACCTGCTGATTGCCGCCGCGCTGGCGCTGGGCGTGCCGTTCTTCATCTTCTTCGGCTGGCTGTCCGACCGTATCGGCCGCAAGAAGATCATCCTGGCCGGCTGCCTGCTGGCCGCCGTCACCTACATCCCGATCTTCAAGGGCCTGACCCACTTCGCCAACCCGGCCATCGAAGAAGCCCGCAGCAGCTCGCCGGCCCTGGTGGTTGCCGATCCCAACACCTGCTCGTTCCAGTTCGATCCGGTCGGCCTGCGCAAGTTCACCAGCTCCTGCGACGTGGCCACCGCCGCGCTGACCAAGGCGGGCGTGCCCTACGACGTGCAGCCCGCCGCAGCCGGTTCGCTGGCCATGGTGAACGTGGGCACGGCCAGCGTGACCTCGTATGAGGCCGCCGGCCTGACCAAGGAAGAAGGCAAGGCCAAGGCCGATGCCTTCGGTGCCGAACTGAAGGGCGCGCTGACCACCGCCGGCTACCCGGCCAAGGCCGATGGTTCGCGCATCAACTACGCCGGCACGATCTTCATGCTGTGGCTGCTGGTGCTGTACGTGACCATGGTCTACGGCCCGATCGCCGCCTACCTGGTGGAACTGTTCCCGACCCGCATCCGCTACACCTCGATGTCGCTGCCGTACCACATCGGCAACGGCTGGTTCGGTGGCTTCCTGCCGGCCATTTCGTTCGCACTGGTGGCCGGTACCGGCAACCTGTACTACGGCCTGTGGTACCCCATCATCATCGCGCTGATGTCGGTGGTGATCGGCGGCCTGTTCCTGCGGGAGACCAAGGACGTGGATATCACCAAGTAAGCATGATGTTCATCGGATGAAGGAAAGGCCGTGGTGCAGACCGCGGCCTTTCTGTTTGTGGGAATGCGGCTGGGGTAGAGTCGACCGTTGGTCGACTGCTCTTGGCGGTACCGCTGAAAACCCCGCGCTGCGCGCGACAGTCGACTGACAGTCGACTCTACCCCCCATACAGCGCGTCTCTCTCCAAAGGCGTGACCTCAAATGTCCCTGCATCGATCAGCTTCCTGTAGTGGTGCCAGTTGCCTGGTCCTGGCGGGTCACAGCGAAGCAGATTGTCGAGGGAGCCATCCGGTGCATCCGAGGAACTCAGGCGGCCTGAGGCATAGTCCTCTGCGGTAGGGCGCCCATCCGCAAGGGTCAGGTCAGGAGGGGCAGGAGATACCCAGGCGCCAGCGTCATTGAATTGCCCTCCACAGAATTGCCCGGTCTGTCGCGCCAGCAGGCAGCCGCTTTGTGTGTCGATGAAACCGCAATACTGCCTTTCATGCAGAGAACCGCGCCCATCCGGCATGCCAACCTCTCCGGATTCCACATCAGAGACGAGCACATACCGGCCGTCAGGAGACGTCGCCGGATCGGGGTCGTACTCGAACAGGAAGTAAGAGCGCTCGCCCAGTGTCATGCGGCGCACCAGCTTGCCGTGCTTCATCACTGACACGTTCCGGTAGCGACCGTTCTGCTCACCGTCGTATCGGAGTGTGATGTTGCTGCCAGCGTTTACCGATTTTCCGCCGTCAGCCTTCGCATCCTCTGTTGAAGCCAGTGTTGCGAGCACTGCCAAGATCAAGCTCAACAAGTTCATTCTCCAGGAAACCGTCATTTGCAGGCGCGAGCATGCGATGGGTATCAGGGGTTTGTGATGGCCATTTCGGGGCACTCACCTTCCTCCGCCAGCTTTCGCCTCGAGAACTCCTTGAGGCAGAACAAGCGCTGTTCACTCCCATCGCCTGCCTGCCCGATCTCTCTACGCAACTGGTCGGCTCCTGGGCAGCGCGCAGCGCGAGCGACAACGAGGTTGCACACAGGAACAAACGGGAAGTGCCCGCCAGGGCGTGGCATGTCCAGTCTCACGTCCCAGGCCTCGAACGGGAATAGCACATGTAACAAGCCATCCACCGCCTCATCCTCGCTTGGTCGAGTGATGGCGACATCCGCCGCATCCTTGAGCAATGTCGCATAAGCGTCGAGGAAGCGACGGCCGTGCCGATCATGTTCCGCCGGTGTTTCTGCCTGCCGCAGGTCTGCGTAGTAGGGAAATATGCGCTCTACATCAGGTACGTTGCAGATGACTTCGCGTGGCTGCGACTGCGTAGTGTCTGGGCTTTCTGGCTTGCATGAGGTGCGATTCAGTCGCTGCTCTAACGTGGCCAGCACCCGCTTGATGGAGGCGCCGGAGGGGGACTCACCGTCCAACTCGCCCACAAGCGAAGCAAGGTTGTCGCCCACCATCGGGAAATACTCGCGCTCTGCATCCAGCGCGAAATGGGCATTGGGCGGCAGAGGTGCATTCGACGCTGAAGACAGAGACAGCACTGCGGCCATCGCTAGCGCCACCATCATCTCGCGAACTTCAGGTTGCTGGTCAAGTCGGATTGCATGCGCTGGAAGCCACTGTACAGATTGTGCAACGTTGAATGATTCCTGCGTTCCAAGAAAGATCGCGGAGCCAGCCAAAAATGCAGAAACCTGCACATCATCTCGATGACCATGGCAGGCGGGTGCTCACCTTGAGGGACGTAAAGCTGATCGGCAATGAAACAAGTACGAAGCTGCAGGCTTCCCTGTATGAGGCCGCGAGTTGACGCAATTGGCAAGGAGTACGAGGGAAATCCTGGTTGAATCCGACAATGCGTGGCGCGAACTGCCCTGGGCCGGACGAAGCGTCCACACGCCGAATAGTATGAAGAAGCGATCCCACCAGAGTAGATAATGTTCGGCTTTCTTCTAGTTGCGGTGTCCGTTGTGGTGGCGGACACACCCGCACCCCCCGCGAAGCGTGCAGAAGCCGATAGGGTGACTGGCGTGCGAGAAGGTATGGAGTACACACAGGTACGCAGGATGCTGCTTGATGCAGGATGGGTACCGCTGCACGCAGATGACCTTCGTCCTTGGCCGGCTTATCCGGACTATCCGGAGGTTGCTTGTGGCTCCGGGTGGCAAGCTACCTGCTCAGCATTCTATTTCCGCGGTGATTACTACTTTGGGGTGGGACTGAACCCCTTGGAGTCACGGCGTCATCTGCCCGTAGAGTGGACATGGAGGATGCAGGATCCGGCCGGATTAGCCAGCGACCGCCAGGTTGTGAAGGCGGTCATCAGCTCAAAGCGTCAGGGCAACGTTCAGATCGAAAAAAGATCACCCCTGATCAAAGCGGCGTGCGGAACGAACAAGGTCTGGCTGTCCTGGAACAACGCAGCACCAAACGTAACACTGGTAACCTGCGACTACGGCGGTACGGCGCATGACAATTGGGGTTGGTTGATCGAGACGGGACTGGAGGACGATGAGGCGCGGGTACGCCGCTTCTCTCTGGGCAAGGTGTCCAGCGTCGCGGAGTTCAAGCGGATTGGCGCACAGGTGCCGGATACTTTTACCTCGCATCCTTGGTGCTCAGGCGACAAGCCGAAGATGCCATTGAATGCGGTATTTGCAACGTTGGTGAAGATACCCAGTCACAGTGGAGATGCACCGTATTGCTTCATGCCCCATTTTTTCACGGGAAAAACGGGTACTCCTTTGCAGAGGATTCCGGCGGCGGACGAAGTATCGCCGGACGTTCCGTGGGCAGAGGCAGGTCCGATCGCGAGAGAGGTCGAGCTCCTGCGTGATTGGCGGCTGGAGTCTGTGCCTGAGTAGGGAACGAAGAAGAGTCCACGGTTCGAACCATCGCCTTTCTGCTTGAGGGAGTGGTAGAAGCGAAGCGGGGTAGAGTCGACTATCGTGCGTAGCGCGGGGGTAATCAGATATAGCGCCAGGAGCAGTCGACTAACAGTCGACTCTACCCAGTCGACCCGACCCCGTTGATTCCAGACCCCTGTCATGCGGCGATGACCGCCGTAGCTCGTATAGTCGGCCCATGACCACCAACGCCCCAGCCGACCTTCCCGCCATCCTGCATACCCTGCGCAGCGCCTGGCAGGCCCAGCGCCCTTCGCTTGACCAGCGCGACGCCGACCTGCGCCGCCTGCGCGAGGCGCTGCAGACCCGCATGGATGAAATGGCCCAGGCCATTGCCGAGGACTTCGGCCACCGCGCCCACGTTGAATCGAAACTGGCCGATGGCATGAGCGTGCTGTCGGCCATCAACCATCTGCGCCGGCACCTGCGGCGCTGGTCCAAGCCGCAGCGGGCATCGGCCGGCTGGAAGCTGTGGCCGGCGCGCGCACAGCTGCGGCCGACGCCGCTGGGCGTGGTCGGGGTGATTTCGCCCTGGAACTACCCGGTCACTCTGGCCTTGGTGCCGCTGGCCACGGCCATCGCGGCGGGCAACCACGTGCTGCTTAAACCGTCCGAACACACGCCGCGCACCAGCGCGTTCCTGGCCGATCTGCTGGCCAGCGTGTTTCCGCCCGATCGCGTGGCGGTGGTGCAGGGTGGTGCGGACGTGGCCGCGGCCGTCTCCTCGCTGGCGCTGGACCACCTGGTGTTCACCGGCTCAACGGCCGTCGGCCGCAAGGTGATGGCGGCGGCGGCCGAGCATCTGGTGCCGCTTACCCTGGAGTTGGGCGGAAAGTCGCCGGCCATTGTCTGCCGCGATTTCCCGCTTGAGAAAGCCGCCGCGCGGCTGGCCACCGGCAAGTGGTTCAATGCCGGGCAGACCTGTATCGCGCCCGATTACGTGCTGATTGATACCCTGCGCCAGCGCGAGTTCGTGCAGGCGCTGCAGCAGCAGGTGCGTGCGCGTTACGGGGATTTCGCCGATGCCGACGACTACACGCGCATCATCAACGAGGGGCAGTACCAGCGCCTGCAGGGCTATCTGGCGCAGGCCCGCGAACGCGGCGTGCCGGTCATTGCGTTGGCCCAGGTGGATGCCGCGCGCGCCGACCGCGAGCGCCTGCTGGTGCCCACGGTGGTGCTGGACCCGCCGGATGACTTGGACCTGATGCGCGAGGAGATCTTCGGCCCGATCCTGCCGGTGCGGGCCTACCCGGACCTGGATGCGGCGCTGGCCGACGTGGTGTCGCGTGACCGCCCGCTGGCGCTGTACCCCTTCAGCCAGGACCGCGCGACGGTGGAGCGCATCCTCGACCAGGTGGTGGCCGGCGGGGTGACGGTGAATGACACGCTGCTGCATTTCGCCGCCGACGGCCTGCCGTTTGGCGGGGTGGGGGCCAGCGGCATGGGCGCGTACCACGGCCGGGCCGGGTTCGATGCCATGAGCAAGCTGCTGCCGGTGCTGTGGCAGTCACGCTGGGCGGCCAGTGACCGGCTGCGGCCGCCGTATTCGAAGATTGCGGGGTTGTTGAAGGTGTTGTTGCGGTGAAGCCACGCATGGCGTGGCTCTACTGACGGGGCCGCGTTCCGGTAGGTGCCAACCTTGGTTGGCACGCGGGTTTGGCGCCTACCAAAGCAGGGCCGGGTAGAATGCCCCCATGAAAATCGCCTCGTGGAACGTCAATTCGCTCAATGTCCGCCTGCCGCACCTGGAGCAGTGGCTCAAGGATTTCGGCCCGGACATCGTCGGTATCCAGGAAACCAAGCTGGAGGACCACAAGTTCCCCGAAGCGGCGCTGATCGCCGCCGGCTACCGCAGCGTGTTCGCTGGCCAGAAGACCTACAACGGCGTGGCCCTGCTGTCGCGTGAGCCGGCGCAGGACGTGCAGATCGGCATTCCCGGCTTCGAGGACGAGCAGAAGCGCGTCATCGCCGGCACCTTCGGTGATCTGCGGGTGATCAACCTGTACGTGGTCAACGGCCAGGACATCGGCACCGACAAGTACGACTACAAGCTGCGCTGGCTGGAAGCCGTGCATGCCTGGATCGCGCAGGAGCTGCAGCGCCACCCGAAGCTGATCGTGATGGGCGACTTCAACATCGCCCCGGACGCGCGCGACGTGCACGACCCGGAGGTGTGGAACGAAAACCACATCCTCACCTCCACCGCCGAGCGCGGCGCGCTGAGCAAGCTGCTGCAGCTGGGCCTGCACGATGGCTTCCGCCTGCACAACGACGAGGCCGGTGTGTTCAGCTGGTGGGATTACCGTGCGGCCGGCTTCCGCCGCAACCTGGGCCTGCGCATCGACCTGACCCTGGTGTCCGATGCGCTGAAGGGCAGTGCGGTGGCCTCGGGCATCGACCGCGAGCCGCGTACCTGGGAACGCCCCAGCGACCATGCCCCGGCATGGGTGGAATTGGGTTGAAGCGGTAGCGCCGGGCCATGCCCGGCGAGCGAAGCGGCGGCAGGGAGACGCCGGGCATTGCCCGGCGCTACCCCTCGGATCACCGTATGCTCTTGCGGGTGAACAGGTTGACGATGGCCAGCAGGATCACCGCGCCGATCAGCGAGAACAGGAACGTGCGGATCGTAATCGCTTCGTTGATGCCGCCGCCGAACAACCAGCCGGCGATCAACGCGCCGACGATGCCGACCACGATGTTGAGGATGATGCCCTGCTGGGCGTCGCGTCGCATGATGATGCTGGCCAGCCAGCCCACCACGCCGCCCACGATCAACCAGATGATGATGCCCATGTACGTGACCTCCGGAAGGGAACGCAGCCAGTTGACGCGCAGCGCCGTGAACCCGTCGTGCAATCCCGTGACGGGGGCGTGCGGATGAGCCTGCCGGCCACCCTGGACGGCCCCTGGCGGTTCGGCCCGGTGACCGTCTGGCGGCGCCCGCATGTGCCCGGCCAGCGGGGCGAGCCGCAGGCGCGGCAGGTGCTGGCGCAGGCGCTGGGGGTCGAACCGGAGGCGTTGCCGCTGGTGCGCGATGACAAGGGTCGGCCCGAGCTGGCCGGTGCGCTGGCCCACTACGGCACCGGCTGGAGCCACAGCGGCGAGGTGCTGCTGGTGGCGCTGGGCGAGGGCGTGCGCCTGGGGGTGGACCTGGAACTGCTGCGCCCACGCCCGCGGCTGCTGGAAATCGTGCAGCGCTTCTTCCACCCCGACGAGGTGGCCTGGCTGGAAGGGTTGTCCGTGGCCGAGCGCGAACACTGGTTCTTCCGCGTCTGGTGCGCCAAGGAGGCGATCCTGAAGGCGCACGGGCAGGGCATTTCCTTCGGCCTGCACCGCCTGCGCCTGGCCCCCGGCCGCGATGGCGCGCTGCACCTGCTGGCCTGCGACGCCGAACTGGGCCAGGCCGAGCGCTGGCACCTGCACGAATGGCAGGCCAGCGGCCAGTTCCGCGCCGCATTGGCCTGGCATGCCGATTGATGCCGCGCACCGAAGCGGCGAACCGGCGGGCAAAACCGGCGATAATGGCGGCATGAGCGAACATGATCTTCCCGCCGGCGTGGTTGCCACGCTGGAACAGGGCCTGGCCAGCATGGGCCTGGCGGCCGACTTGGCGCCGCCGCTGCTGCGCTACCTGGCCCTGCTGCACCGCTGGAACGGCACCTACAACCTGACCGCCATCCGCGACCCGCAGGAGATGGTCACCCGCCACCTGCTCGATTCGCTGGCCATGCAGCCGTTCGTGGCCGATGGCAGCCTGGCCGACCTGGGCACCGGCCCCGGCCTGCCCGGCATCCCGCTGGCCATCGCCTGCCCGGGCCTGCAGGTCACCCTGGTGGAAAGCAACGGCAAGAAGGCGCGCTTCATGCGCGAAGCCGTGCGCCAGCTGGGCCTGGCCAATGCCCGCGTGGCCGAGTCGCGCGCCGAGGCGCTGGACGAGGCCGGCGCCTACGACCAGCTGACCGCGCGCGCCATGGACACCCTGGCCGGCATCGTCCGCGTGGGCGGGCACCTGCTGCGCCCCGGCGGCGTGCTGCTGGCCATGAAGGGGGTCTACCCGCATGACGAGATCGCCGCACTGCCGGCGGGCTGGCAGGTGCGCGAGGTGACCCCGCTGAGCGTGCCCGGCCTGGCCGGCGAACGCCATCTGGTCACCGTTACCGGCCCTTGAACCCGCTCGTCGACCCCTTGTGCAACAACGGGTTGGCGATCCACGATTTCCGCCCGGGGCCGGTTGTACGCATAATGACCGGTCCCAACCATCCGTCGACGAGGCACACCTGCATGGCCCGCATCATCGCCATCGCCAACCAGAAGGGTGGCGTCGGCAAGACCACGACCGCCGTCAACCTGGCCGCTTCCCTGGCCAACGCACCCAAGCGGGTGCTGCTGGTCGATCTCGATTCGCAGGGCAATGCGACCATGGGCAGCGGCGTGGACAAGCGCGAACTGGTCGCCTCCACCTACGATCTGCTGCTGGGTGAAGCCAACGCCGCCGATGTGCGCGTGGCCACCGCCGAAGGCTACGACCTGCTGCCGGGCAACATCGACCTGACCGCGGCCGAGATCCAGCTGATGGCACAGGAAGCGCGCGAGCAGCGCCTGAAGCGCGCGCTGGCGCCGATCCGCGATGAGTACGACTACATCCTGATCGACTGCCCGCCGGCGCTGTCGCTGCTCACGCTGAACGCACTGGCCGCCGCCGATTCGGTGATCGTGCCGATGCAGTGCGAGTACTACGCACTGGAAGGCCTGAGCGCGCTGGTGGAAACCATCGAAGCGCTGCGTGCCAACCTGAACCCGGCGCTGGAGATCGAAGGCGTGCTGCGCACCATGTTCGACGTGCGCAACAACCTGGCCAACGCGGTGTCGGCCGAACTGACCGAACACTTCGGTGATCGCGTGTTCCGCACCATCGTGCCGCGCAACGTGCGCCTGGCCGAAGCCCCCAGCCATGGCCAGAGCATCGTCGGCTACGACCGTGCCTCGCGCGGTGGCGTGGCCTACCTGGGCCTGGCCGGCGAGATCATCCGTCGCAACAACGAACGCAACAAGGCCGCCAAGGCCGTGGAGACCGCCTGATGACCAGCAAGCCTGCAGCCAAGAAGCGAGGCCTCGGCCGCGGCCTGGACGCCCTGCTGGGTCCGAAGGGCGCGGTCAGCCAGGTGCAGGCCACCACTGCTGTCATCGAGCCGCTGCCGGGTGAAGTGCTGCGCAAGCTGGCCGTGGGCCAGCTGCAGCCGGGCAAGTACCAGCCGCGCCGCGAGATGGACGAAGGCAAGCTCTCCGAGCTGGCCGATTCGATCAAGTCGCAGGGCGTGATCCAGCCGATCCTGGTGCGCCAGCTGCCGGCCGGCAACTACGAAATCGTGGCCGGCGAACGCCGCTGGCGCGCTTCGCAGCTGGCCGGGCTGGACGAAGTGCCGGTGGTGGTGCGCGAGCTGGAAGACCGCACCGTCATCGCGATGGCGCTGATCGAGAACATCCAGCGCGAAGACCTGAACCCGCTGGAAGAAGCCGAAGCGCTGCAGCGGCTCATCAGCGAATTCACCCTGACCCACGCCGAGGCCGCCGAAGCGGTGGGCCGCTCGCGCGCTGCGGTGTCCAACCTGCTGCGCCTGCTGGAACTGCCGGTGGCGATCCGCCTGCTGCTGGAAACCCGCCGTCTGGAAATGGGCCACGCCCGCGCGCTGCTGACCCTGGCCCCGGAACTGGCCGGCAAACTGGCCCAGGAAGCGGCCGACGAAGGTTGGTCGGTGCGCGAGGTCGAGCGCCGCGCGCAGGCCTTCGCCGCCGGCAAGGTGCCCAGCAACCGCCCGGTGGCCACGCCGAAGGTGCAGCAGGCCGATATCGCGTCGCTGGAAACCGAACTGTCCGAATCGCTGGGCACCAAGGTGGCCATCAACCATGGCCGCGGCGGCAAGGGCAAGCTGATCATCCACTACACCGACCTGGATACCCTGGACGGCGTGCTGGAAAAGCTGCGTACGCGCCAGGGCTGAGCCCGGCCGGGTTTCTGCCCCGCGCACGGCGCGCCTGCGCCGTGCCCCGGGGCCTGACAGGGAACCGTGCATGAGCAATGACTTCGACGATGTCAGCCCCGGTGGCAGCCGCATGCACCTGCACCGCCGCGACACCGTGCATTCGCCTGCACAGGGCCAACCGCACACGGCGCAGATCCGTGCCTATATCGAGCGCCACCTGGGGCCGGTCGCGGGCGCGTTCGACGATGCGCTGCCCGATACGGTGCGCGTGCTGGTGCATGTGGTGCCGCCCACCGCCGACCGTCCCTGGCTGCAGCTGGTCACCTCGGGCATGAGCGATCTGCCGATGAACCTGCCGCCGGGCGTGGATGTTCCGCATTTCGCCGAACTGATGCTGACCCTGCCGGCCCACTGGCCGCTGGATGCGCAATCGCTGCAGGACGAGCGTTTCTACTGGCCGGTGCGCCTGCTGCAGACGCTGGCACGCCTGCCGCATCTGTATGACACCTGGCTGGCACCCGGGCACACCGTGCCGCATGGCAATCCGGCCGAACCCTACGCGGCTGACGTGCGGTTCGACGGCGCCATGGTGGTGTATCCGGCTACGGTGCCGCCGGCCTTTGGCGAACTGCTGGACGATGATGGCCGCACGATCGCCTTCCGCGCGGTGCTGCCGCTGTACCCCGAAGAGATGGCGTTGAAGCTGCAGGAAGGGGCCGATGAACTGCTCGAACGCCTGCAGGCCAAGGGCATCGACGACCGCATCGACACCGGCCGCTTCAACGTGGCGCGGCCACGGCTGGGCCTGTCCTGAGCCAGGCGGGTAACATCTGTGCTGCATTCCTGCGCGTAGAGCCCCCGCCATGACCCTCCTGCTCACCGGCGCTGCCGGCTTCATCGGTGCCTACACCGCCCGCGCCCTGCTGGAGCAGGGCCAGGCCGTGGTCGGCCTGGACAACTTCAACGATTACTACGACCCGCAGATCAAGCGCGACCGCGTGGCCGCGCTGTGCCCCACGCTGGACCTGCGCACGCTGGACCTGACCGACCGCGAAGGCCTGGCCGCGCTGTTCGACGAAGTGCAGCCCAGTGCGGTGATCCACCTGGCCGCGCAGGCCGGCGTGCGCTATTCGCTGGAAAACCCGCACGCCTACGTCGACAGCAACCTGACCGGCTTCGTCAACATGCTGGAACTGTGCCGCCACCGGGGCGTGCAGCACCTGGTGTACGCCTCCAGCAGCTCGGTGTACGGTGATTCGGCCACGCCGCCGTTCTCCGAAGACCAGCGCGTGGACCAGCCGCGCTCGCTGTACGCGGCCACCAAGGCCGCCAACGAGCTGATGGCCTACACCTATGCCCAGCTGTATGGCCTGCATGCCACCGGCCTGCGCTTCTTCACCGTGTATGGCCCGTGGGGCCGCCCGGACATGGCGCCGCTGCTGTTCTCCCGCGCAGTGCTGGCCGGCCGCCCCATCGATGTGTTCAACGAAGGGCGCATGCAGCGCGACTTCACACATGTTTCCGACATCGTGGCCGGTATCCTCGGCGCCCTCGCGCACCCGTCCACCGAGCCGGTGCCGCACCGCGTGTTCAACCTGGGCAACCACACCCCGGTCGAGCTGGAGCGCTTCATCGGTGTGATCGAACAGGCGGCCGGGCGCCCGGCGCAGAAGGTCTACAAGCCCATGCAGCCCGGCGACATGGTGCGCACCATGGCCGACACCCGGCGCGCCCATGACGCATTCGGCTTCGACGCGGTCACCCCGATCGAACAGGGGCTGCCGCCGGTGGTGCAGTGGTGCCGCGAGTACTTTGGCGATCGCGCCTGAGGAAGGCTCCTCACGCAGCCGGGTTCATCTTCGGATAACCTCGGCTGCGGACAATGCGCGGTCTTTGTTTCCCTCTTGGCCGAGTGCCCCATGAGCCAACCTGAGCTTTCCGTTGTCGTTCCGGTGTTCAACGAGCGCGACAATGTCGCCCCGCTGGTGGCCGAGATCACCGCCGCCCTGCGCGGCCATCTGCCGTTCGAGATCGTCTACATCGACGACCATTCGCGCGACGACACCCTGGCCGTGCTGCAGGGTCTGAAGGCCACCACCCCGGAACTGCGGGTGCTGCACCATGTCAGCCAGAGCGGACAGAGCACCGCCGTGCGCACCGGGGTCAAGCACGCGCGCGCGCCGTGGATCGCCACCCTCGATGGTGATGGCCAGAACGATCCGGCCGATATTCCCAAGCTGCTGGCTGCCCGCGCCGCCGCCGATGCGCAGGTAAAGCTGTTCGCCGGCTGGCGGGTGAACCGCCAGGACAGCGGCAGCAAGCGCTGGGCCAGCCGCTGGGCCAATGCAATCCGTGCGCGCATGCTGCGCGACGACACCCCCGATACCGGCTGCGGCATCAAGCTGTTCGAACGCGCCGCCTTCCTCGACCTGCCGTACTTCGACCACATGCACCGCTACCTGCCGGCGCTGATGCAGCGGGCCGGCTGGAAGACCACCAGCGTGCCGGTGAACCATCGCCATCGCACCGCCGGGGTTTCCAAGTACAACAACCTGGGCCGCGCGCTGGTCGGCATCCGCGACCTGCGCGGCGTGGCGTGGCTGATCACCCGCAGCAAGCGCACTGCGGTGGAGGAGCGTTGATGGAGCTGCACTGGCTGGACCAACCGCTGACCTGGCTGTACTGGACCGGCCTGCACGTGACCGGCTGGAAGCTGATCGGCTACACCGGCGCGCTGATGTTCGGTGGCCGCTGGCTGGTGCAGTTCGTGGCCTCCAAGCGGGCGGGCAAGCCGGTCATCCCGCGCTTGTTCTGGTACATGAGCGTGGTCGGCAGCCTGATGACGCTCAGCTACTTTCTGTTCTCGGCCAAGCAGGATTCGGTGGGCGTGCTGCAGAATCTGTTCCCGGCGTTCACCGCGCTGTACAGCCTGCACCTGGACATCAAGCACCGCGGCTGGAAGCGCGACAAAGCCGGCCATTGAGGGCCGGGGGGCCGCGCCTGCGGTGGGTAGAGTCGACTGTCAGTCGACTTTCGCGCGAAGCGCGGGCCTTGCCATCTGTGGCGGAGGGGTAGCCGACTAACAGTCGGCTCTACCCAGTCGGCTCTACCACGCGCCTTCGGCGCTCGGGCCCCAGCCTGCGGCCGGTGCCCAGGTCCTGCCTGCGTTGCAGGCAGGACCTTCGTCCCATGCCTGCACGGGGCTGGCGGTGCGATCATCGGGGTCTGCCTTCCCGGGAACCTGTGCTTGTGAAAACCCGTCTTGCCGTTGCCCTGCTGATCGCCCTGGCCTCGCCGGCCGCTGCCCTGGCCGCGCCGCCCGCTGGCGCTGCACCGGCCAGCATGGCCGCCGAATCGCCCGCCGACGCGGCGTTCCGCGCGATCTACGAGAAAGAATGGAAGTGGCGCCAGGACGGCGGTGGTGAAGCCAGCGAAGACGGCGATGCACCGGCCAATGCCACCCGCCTGCCCGATGTCGGCGCCGCCGCCCAGCAGGGCCGGCTGAAGGTCTGGGACCAGACCCTGGCCGACCTGAAGAAGATCGACCCGGCCACGCTCAGCGCGGCCAACCAGGTGAACTACGCGATCTATCGCGACCAGGTGTTCAACCTGGCCGAGGAAACCCGCCTGCGCGGCTACGAAATGCCGTTCAATTCCGATTCCTCGTTCTGGTCCAACCTGTCCTTCATGGCCCGGCGCGAGATGAAGACCGCGCAGGACTACCGCAACTACATCGCCCGCCTGAACGATGTGCCGCGCTACTTCGGCCAGCAGACCGACAACATGCGCGCCGGCCTGAAGCGCGGCTTCAGCGTGCCGCGCGCGGTGCTTGATGGCCGCGAAGTGTCCATCGCCACCGTGGCCGAACTGAAGGACCCGACCCAGTCGCCGCTGTACGCACCGTTCAAGAAACTGCCCAACAGCATTCCGGCCGCCGAACAGGCCGCGCTGCGCGAGCAGGCAGTGGCGGCGATCGGCGGCAAGGTGGTGCCGGCGTTCCAGCAGCTGCGCACCTTCTTCGTGAACGAATACGTGCCGCAGGCCCGCACCACCCTGGCCGCCGAAGCGATGCCGGGCGGCAAGGCGTACTACAAGCAGCAGATCCACGAGTACACCACGCTGGATCTGTCGCCCGACCAGATCCACCGGATCGGCCTGGAAGAAGTGGCCCGCATCCAGCAGGAAATGAACGCCATCATCAAGCAGGTGGAGTTCAAGGGCAGCTTCGCCGACTTCCTCACTTTCCTGCGCACCGACCCGCAGTTCTATGCCAAGACGCCGGAAGAGCTGCTGTCGCGCGCTGCGTGGATCTCCAAGCGTGCCGACGGCCAGATCGGCAAGTTCATGACCCTGCCGCGCGCCCGCTTCACCATCGTGCCGGTGCCGCCGGATATCGCTCCGTTCTGGACCGCGGGTCGCGGTGGCATGGGCACCTACTGGGTGAACACCTACGATCTGCTGTCGCGCCCGCTGTACAACCTGCCGGCGCTCACCCTGCACGAATCCGACCCGGGCCACGCCCTGCAGGGCGCGCTGGCGGCCGAGCAGGGCGAACAGCCCGAGTTCCGCCGCAATGCCTACATCTCGGCCTACGGCGAAGGCTGGGCGCTGTACTGCGAGAAGCTGGGCGTGGAAATGGGCATCTACGAAACCCCCTACGAGGATTTCGGGCGCCTGACCTACGAAATGTGGCGCGCCGCGCGCCTGGTGATCGACACCGGCGTGCACAGCAAGGGCTGGACGCGCGACCAGGCGCTGGCCTACCTGCGCGACCACACCGCGCTGAGCGAGCACGAAGTGACCACCGAAGTGGATCGCTACATTTCCTGGCCCGGCCAGGCGCTGAGCTACAAGCTGGGTGAGATCGCCATCGTGCGCCTGCGTGCCCAGGCCGAGAAGGAGCTGGGCGACAAGTTCGACATCAAGGGCTTCCACGATGCCGTGCTGAAGCAGGGTTCGGTGCCGCTGCCGGTGCTGGAACGGCAGATCCAGGCGTATATCGCCGAACGCCGGAAGGCCTGACCGGTCACGCCGCCGGGCCATGCCCGGCGAGCGGCTGCGATTGTGTAACGGCTGCAACGCCCGCTACCCTCCCGGCATGATCCGCTTCGTGCGCCGCCGCCCGTCGTTCCTGCTCCGCCTGCTGATGCTGGTGGTGGTGGCGATCGGCAGCGTGGGCGGCGCCACGGCGTCGGCACTGGGCGAGCTGCACGAGATGTCGCATCTGGACCATCCGGCGGCGCCGCACGATGCCGCCGGGCTCGATGCCGGGCACGACCCGGACGACACCAGCGCTCGCCTGCTGCACGCGCTGGTGCATTGCGGGCACTGTCACGGCCAGGGCGGCGTCTTGCCGTTCGCATTGGCCAGCTGGGAACTGCCACCGCCGCCGTCGGCGGTCGCGCCGACCACGATCGACACCGACGGCCGTGCCGCGCCGCTGGAATCGCTGCTGCGTCCTCCGATCCAGGCCTGATCCATCGCCCGCCGCGCGCGGGCTTCCGATCCTGTCCTGAGATTTCCGGAGTATTCCCATGTGGATCCGCCTGGCCGCTGTCGCGGCCCTGGCGATCGCGCCGTGCGTGCATGCGCAGGCGCCGTCGTCGCTTGACCCCCTGACCCTGGACGCGGCCGTCGACCGTGTCGCCCGTACCCATCCCGACCTGCGCCTGCCCACCCTGCAGCGCCAGGCCGCCGAAGCCCGCCTGGACGGCGCCGCCCTCACCCCCGCGCTGGTGCTCGGCGTGGAGCTGGAGAACGTGCTGGGCACCGGCAGCACCCGCGGCTTCGATGCCGCCGAAGCCACCGTCACCCTGGCCGGCGTGCTGGAACGCGGCGGCAAGCTGGACGCGCGTCGTGCCGTGGCCCAGGCCAACCTGGACGCGCTGGCCCCGCAGCGCGAGATCACCCGCCTGGATCTGCTGGCCGAAACCGCGCGCCGCTACCTGGCCATCAGCGCGGCCGAACAGCAGCGCCGCATCGCCGTGGACGATATCGAGCAGCGCCGTCGCGCGGTGGCCGCCGCACGTTTGCGCCTTCAGGCCGGTGCCTCGCCAGCATCCACGCTGCTGACCGCGCAGGCGGCACTGGCCCAGGCCGAACTGGACCGCGACCGCAGCCTGCAGGCGGCACGCGCCGCGCGCATGGCGCTGGCGGCGCTGTGGAACGCGCGCGAAGTGGATTTCGACGCCATCACCGGCGACCCCTTGCAGCTGCCCGCGCTGCAGGACTTCCAGCAACTGGCGCAGCTGCTGCAGCGCACGCCGGAACTGGCGGTGATCGCCACCGAAGCGCGCGTGCGCGAAGCGCAACTGCAGTTGGCGCGCAGCCAGCAGCGCAGTGATTTGTCCTGGCAGCTGGGCGTGCGCCACATGCGTGACAGCGGCGACAGCGCCTTGCTGGCCGGCTTCAGCATGGCGCTGGGCAGTGCGCGCCGTGCGGCGCCGGAGATCCGCGCCGCAGAAGCCGAACTGGCCCTGAGCGCAGTCGAGCGCGAGGCCCGCGCGTTGCAGCTGTACGCCACCCTGGCCGAGGCGCACGGCCGCTACGAAACCGCCCGGCTGGAGGTGCAGCGCATGCAGCGCGACGTGCTGCCGCAACTGCAGAAGGCCGAAAAGGCCGCCGAAACCGCATGGCGCGCCGGTGCCATCAGCTACCTGGAATGGGCCCAGCTGCAGGCCATGCGCATTGAAGCGCGGCAGCGCCAGTTGGATGCCGCGCTGTCGGCACAGTCCGCCCTGATCGAAATCCAGCGCCTGAGCGGACAACCGCTGCTGGCCGCCTCTGCTGAAGGAACCCTGCCATGAAGGCTGTCACCTCCCTGATCCGCCTGGCCACCGTGGCCGCGCTGCTGGCCGCGCTGAGCGCGTGTGGCAACGGCGGCCCGCAGGCCGCGTCGCCTGCGGACGATGACCACGATCACGCCGAAGGCGAAGCCGCGCATGCCGACGATGCGCCCGAGCGCACTACCATCACCGCCGCGCAGGCGGCCGAGGCGGGCATCGTCAGCGCCGCAGCGGGCCCCGGCACCATTGCCGACGAACACGACGTGCAGGGCCTGCTGGCCCCGGTCGACGGGCGCAGCGCACAGGTCACCGCACGCTTCCCGGGCCCGGTGCGCGCGCTGCGCGCGAACGTGGGCGACCGCGTGCGCGCCGGCCAGCCGCTGGCCAGCATCGACAGCAACCTCAGCCTGACCACCTACAGCGTGGCCGCGCCGATCAGCGGCGTGGTGCTGTCGCGGCAGGTGCAGGTGGGCGCCATGGCGGGCGAGGGCCAGGTGCTGTTCGAGATAGGCGATCTGTCGCAGCTGTGGGTGGACCTGCACATCTTCGGTGCCGATACCCAGCACATCACCGCCGGCGTACCGGTTACCGTCACCCGCATGACCGACGGCGTCAGCCAGATCACCACGCTGGAACGCGTGCTGCCCGGCACCGCCACCGCCAGCCAGAGCACCGTGGCGCGCGCCAGCGTGGACAATGCCGATCGCCTGTGGCGGCCAGGTGCGGCGGTGCGCGCGCGCATCGTGGTGGCCAGCACGCCGGCCGGTATCGTGGTGCCGCTCAGCGCGTTGCAGACCCTGGACGGCAAGGACGTGGTGTTCGTGCGCGAGGGCGACACCTATACCGCGCGACCGGTCACCCTGGGCGCACGCGATGCGCAGCAGGTGGCGGTCAGTGCCGGGCTGCGTGCCGGCGAGCAGGTGGTGGTGCAGCAGAGCTACACCGTGAAGGCCGACATCGGCAAGGCGGGTGCCAGCCATGAGCACTGACCCCAACGCCCGCCACGGGCTGCTGGAACGCATCATCGCCTCAGCCATCCAGCGCCGCTGGCTGATGCTGGGCCTGACCCTGGTGCTGGTGGCGGTCGGCATCTGGAGTTTCACCCGGCTGCCGATCGACGCCACCCCGGACATCACCAACGTGCAGGTGCAGGTGAACACCGCCGCGCCCGGCTATTCGCCGCTGGAAAGCGAACAGCGCATCACCTACGCGGTGGAAACGGCGATGGCCGGCCTGCCGAAGCTGGACCACGTGCGTTCGCTGTCGCGCTACGGCCTTTCGCAGGTCACCGTGGTGTTCAAGGACGGCACCGACCTGTATTTCGCCCGCCAGCAGGTGGCCGAACGCCTGCAGCAGGTGCGCTCGCAGATTCCGGCCGGGCTGGACCCGCAGCTGGGGCCGATTGCCACCGGCCTGGGCGAGATCTTCATGTACACCATCGACGCCGATCCCAAGGCACGCAAGCCCGACGGCACGGCCTACACCGCCACCGATCTGCGCACGCTGCAGGACTGGGTGATCCGCCCGCAGCTGCGCAACGTGCCGGGCGTGACCGAGGTCAACACCATCGGTGGTTTCCAGCGCCAGGTGCACATCACCCCGGATCCGGCGCGACTGCGCGCGCTGGGCTTCAGCCTGGACGACGTGGCCGAAGCCGTGCAGGCCAACAACCAGAACGTCGGTGCCGGCTACATCGAACGCAATGGCCAGCAGTTCCTGGTGCGCATTCCCGGCCAGGTGGCCGATCTGCAGGAGATCGGCAACATCGTGCTGGACCGCCGCGAAGGCGTGCCGATCCACGTGCACGACGTGGCCAGCGTGGCCGACGGCCCGGAACTGCGCAGCGGCGCGGCCACCCAGAATGGCCACGAAGTAGTGATGGGCACCGTGGTGATGCTGGTCGGTGCCAACAGTCGCGAGGTCGCGCAGGCCGCGGCCGCTCGCCTGCAGCAGGCGCAGGCCAGCCTGCCCGCGGGGGTGACCGTTACCGCCAGCTACGACCGCACCGCGCTGGTCGACCGCACCATCCAGACCGTGGCGCGCAACCTGCTGGAAGGTGCGCTGCTGGTGATCGTGGTGCTGTTTCTGCTGCTGGGCAACGTGCGTGCCGCGTTGATCACCGCGGCGGTCATTCCGCTGGCCATGCTGTTCACCCTCACCGGCATGGCCCGTGGCGGCGTGTCGGCCAACCTGATGAGCCTGGGCGCGCTCGACTTCGGCCTGATCGTCGATGGCGCGGTCATCATCATCGAGAACTGCCTGCGCCGCTTCGGCGAACGCCAGCACGCGCTGGGCCGCGACATGACCGTGGCCGAACGCTTTGCCGAAACCGCCAGCGCCACCGCCGAAGTGATCCGCCCCAGCCTGTTCGGCCTGGGCATCATCACCGCGGTGTACCTGCCGATCTTCGCGCTCACCGGCGTGGAAGGAAAAATGTTCCACCCGATGGCGATCACGGTGGTGCTGGCGCTGACCGGCGCCATGCTGCTGTGCTTGACCTTCGTGCCGGCCGCCATCGCGCTGTTCCTCGGTGGCCGCGTGCAGGAACAGGAGAACCGCCTGATGGCCTGGCTGCGGCGGCGCTACCAGCCGCTGTTGGCGTTCACCCTGCGCCGCGGCCGCTGGGTCGCCGTGGGCGCCCTGGTGCTGGTGCTGGTCTGCGGTGCCCTGGCCACGCGGCTGGGCAGCGAATTCGTGCCCAGCCTGGACGAAGGCGATGTGGCCATGCATGCCATGCGCATTCCCGGCACCAGCCTGGCGCAGTCGGTGCAGATGCAGGTGCAGATTGAACGCCGCCTGCTGCAGGTGCCGGAAGTGGCCAAGGTGTTTTCCAAGATCGGCACGCCGGAAGTGGCGTCCGACCCGATGCCGCCCTCGGTGGCCGACACCTTCATCATGATGAAGCCCCGCAGCCAGTGGCCCGACCCGCGCAAGTCGCGCGCCACGCTGCTGGCCGAGCTGGAACGCACGGTGGAATCGCTGCCCGGCAACAACTACGAGTTCACCCAGCCGATCCAGATGCGCATGAACGAGCTGATTTCCGGCGTGCGTGCCGATGTGGCGGTGATGCTGTACGGCGATGACCTGGACACCCTGCGCAACGTCGGCCAGCGCCTGCAGCGCGTGGTCGCAGCGGTAGCGGGTGCGGCCGATGTGCGGCTGGAAGAGACCACCGGCCTGCCGCTGCTGACCGTGCTGCCGGATCGGCAGCGGCTGGCCGGGTATGGCTTGAACCCGGGCCAGGTGCAGTCCACCGTGGCCACCGCCGTGGGTGGGCAGGTGGCCGGGCAGCTGTTCGAAGGTGACCGCCGCTTCGACATCGTGGTGCGCCTGCCCGAAGCCCTGCGCCAGGACCCGGCCGCCTTGGCCGACCTGCCCATTTCGCTGGAACCGGCGCTGGCCAGCGACAACGGCGATGAACTGAGCCGGGGCGTGGCCGCGGGCAGCGGTGCACCGCGCACCGTGCCGCTGCGTGAACTGGCCCGCATCGAAACCAGCGAAGGGCCGAACCAGATCAACCGCGACAACGGCAAGCGCCGCATCGTGGTCACCGCCAACGTGCGCGATCGTGACCTGGGCAGTTTCGTGGCGGACCTGCAGCAGGCGGTGCAGGGCAGGGTGGAACTGCCGGCCGGCTACTGGATCGACTACGGCGGCAGCTTCCAGCAGCTGATTTCGGCCAGCCAGCGCCTGGCCGTGGTGGTGCCGGTCACGCTGCTGCTGATCTTCGTGCTGCTGTTCTGGGCGTTCGGATCGGTGCGTGATGCGGCCATCGTGTTCAGCGGCGTGCCGCTGGCCCTGACCGGCGGCGTCCTGGCGCTGGTGTTGCGTGGCTTGCCGCTGTCGATCTCGGCCGGCGTGGGCTTCATTGCGTTGTCGGGCGTGGCGGTGCTCAACGGGCTGGTGATGATCAGCTTCGTGCGCCACCTGCGCGAACAGGGTCTGCCCCTGCTGGATGCGGTGCGCGAAGGCGCGCTGGGGCGTCTGCGCCCGGTGCTGATGACCGCCCTCGTCGCTTCGCTGGGCTTCGTGCCGATGGCCTTCAATGTCGGTGCGGGATCGGAAGTGCAACGGCCCCTGGCCACCGTGGTGATCGGTGGCATCGTCTCGTCCACGCTGCTGACCCTGCTGGTGCTGCCCGTGCTGTACCGCTGGCTGCACCGCCGCGAGCCCTGACCGGAGGGGTCAGATCCCTTCCGCAGGAAGGGCTCTGACCCCATCCCCTCCAGCGGCTTCCGCTGGCTGCCGACCCCTGCCGCAGGTAATTGCGCCGACACCACTGCCTGGTTGCGCCGCCGTGCACCATCGGTGAGGATCGGGAATCGCCACCAAGGATGGAACGATGACTGCACGCGCTGCCGCAGCCGGTCTGCTGCTGGTCCTGGCCAGTCCGGCTGCATTCGCCGCCGGGGATGTCTACGTGGAGTTGCTGTGGGCGCCGACGCCCGCAGATGCGATCGCACGGTCGGTGGCCTACCAGTTCGTTGCCGATGGCCAGCATGACCACCGCATCTGCGTTGCCGCCGGTGGAGAGGACGCCGATGTGGGCGGGCTGGAGCTCACCATTCGTGATGCCAAGGGCGTTCGCATCTCGCACGTAAGGCATGCCGGTTTCCGTGGCCGGAAGACGTGTTTCCCTGCGGACATCGGCACCGCAGGGGCAGCCGGCATGTGGACGGTGGATGCCACGCTTGGCGACGGCCGCACCGGCAGAGCAGACGTTCGCGTCGATCACCGCCTGGAGGACTCCCCGCTTTACCTTGGGCACGACGGACCCTACGTTGCGGGTCGCCCAAACTACGATCCGTCCGTTCCGGCGGCCGAATGGGTGGGCAAGTTGGTCTGGGCAACGGACGTGGATGCAGAAGGCAGAGTGACCCACGTTGAAGTTGAAATGGCCGAAGGTGTTGGCGAACGCCTGCGCGCGCGTGCATTGGCCGCGGGCTGGTTGAACCGGTTCGGCCCCGACCCGGCGCGTGCGACGAAACCTTTGCGTTGGCGCCGCACACTGGAATTTGCCGCAGAGTGATTCGTACTACTTGGGTGCGGGCAGCTTCGCAATCACCTTGATCTCGAACTGGAACCCGTACAGCCAAGTCACGCCGATGCCGGTCAGGGTCGGGTGCGGCGCCTGGCCCCAGTACTCGGGCACGATCGCCCAGGCCTTCTCGAAATTCTTTTCCGGATCGACCAGAAACACGGTTACGTCGATCACATCGTCGAACGTGCAGCCGGCGGCTGCCAGCACCGCATTGAGGTTGTCGAAGGCGCGGCGCACCTGGGTTTCGAAGTCCGGCTCGCGCGAGCCGTCTTCGCGGCTGCCGACCTGGCCGGAGACGAACAGGAAGCCGTTGGAGCGGATGGCCGGCGAGTAGCGGTTGCGCTCGTAGAGGGCCTGGCGACCGGCGGGGAACACGACATCACGCTGTGACATGGGGGCTATCCCGTGGGAGAGAGGGCCATCCTCCTCGCCAAGGCTGTCTGGATAAACCGCGATAATCGGCCTAGATTGATTGTCGATCCCAAACAATTGCGGGCCGCCCATGGACCGTTTCGAGGCAATGCGGGCCTTCGCCCGGGTGATGGAAACCGGCAGCTTCACCCGCGCCGCGCACACCCTGCAGGTCAGCCGCACCACGGTCACCCAGCTGGTGCAGCAGCTGGAAGCGCACCTGCGCCTGCGCCTGCTCAACCGCACCACCCGGCGCGTCAGCACCACCGCCGACGGCGCGGCGTACTACCCGCGTATCGCCCGCCTGCTGGCCGAACTGGAGGCGGTGGAAGGCGGCTTGGGCGAGGCCGCCAGCCAGCCGCGCGGGCGCCTGCGCATCGATGTGCCCGGCCCCTATGCACGGCTGCGGCTGGTGCCGGCGCTGGCGGATTTCCATGCACGCTACCCGGAGATCCAGCTGGACATCGGGGTGAGCGATCGCGAAGTGGATGTCATCGCCGACAACGTGGACTGCGTGATACGCGGTGGCACGCCGGCCGACCCGGCGCTGGTTGCACGGCCGCTGGCCAGCCTGCCGCTCGGCTTCTACGCCAGCGCTGCCTACCTGCAACGCTTCGGCGCGCCCGACCACCCGCGCGCGCTGGAAGGACCGGACCATCACGTGGTCGGCTTCCTCAGCCCGCGCAGCGGTCGCGCGCGGGTGTTCAGCGCCCGCCGTGGCGATGAGCGCATCGAGGTGCAGGGCCGTTACACGGTGGGCTTCGATGATGGCAACGCCTACCTGGCGGCCGCTGTGGCCGGACTGGGCGTGGTCGCCCTGCCCAGCTACATGGCGCAGCCGCACGTGGCCCGCGGCGAACTGCAGCCGGTGCTGCAGGACTGGCAGCTGCCGGCCATGCCGATGCACGTGATGTTCCCGCCGAACCGGCACATGAGCCAGCGCCTGCGGGTGTTCATCGATTGGGTGGTGGAGGTGCTGGGGTAATGCCTTTGTAGCGTCGAGCGTTGCTCGACCGCTTCTGCTCGGCGCTACAGCCTCCCGACCGCAAAGTTTTGCAACTGTTCCTAGGTCGATGGCGTCAACGTTCGTGCGACCATTTCCGGCACGCCACAAAGGAAATGGATTGCCACATGAGTCGTATCGTTGCACTGGACACCGAAACCACCGGCCTGTCGCACAAGCAGGGCCATCGCATCATCGAAATCGGTGCGGTGGAAATGATTGACGGACGAATCACGGGTCGCCAGTTCCACACGTTCCTGCAGCCACAGCGTCGCGTGGACCCTTTCGCACAACGTGTGCACGGCATCAGCGACGCCATGCTGGTCGGCAAGCCGTTGTTCTCCAACAAGGCGGTCGAACTGCTTGAATTTCTGCGTGGCAGTGAACTGGTGGCCCATAACGCCACGTTCGACGTCGGCTTCCTGGACCATGAACTTCGCCTGGCCGGCCACACGGTGGCCCTGGCCCACCATTGCCGCGTGACCTGCAGCCTGAAGATCGCCCAGCAGCGCTGGCCGGGGCAGCCCAACAAGCTGGATGACCTGCTGCAACGCCTGGGCATTCCCGGCGAGCGCGGCCTGCACGGCGCGCTGAAGGATGCACATCTGCTGGCCCAGGTGATTCCGCACCTGCGTTGAGTTGGCCTGCAGCAGGGGTCAGAGCCCGCGTCTGTCGAGGCGGGATCCAACCCCATCGGGAGGCCGTGACGACACCCGTGTGCCTGACGCTACGCCTCTGCAGGGCAGTGCAAGCACAAGTTGTCGTCATGCACGCGATTGAACCTGCAGACATGTTCTATGTGTTGCCGCGCCTCGGGTGAGAACCAGCCAAGCACTTCCACCAAGTGTCGGTGTCTATCACGCAGATCCTGATGGAAGGTGATGGGTTCATGGTGGAAAACGCGATTCCGCAGAGCGCGCGCGCCTTCGACCCGACGTTGAACCTTTGCTCTGGTTCTCCAGGATTTGGGAACGCCAGGTAGAACCGTGCCGAGGAGGGCAGGGCACGCTGCCCGTCCTCCATGTTCATAGGCGAAGTGAAACATCCCGCACCAGAAGCCGAACCCGAGTTCTGCAACGATTCGATCCGGATCATGGGGCTTGTTGCGCTTGGAGAGCGTTGCTTTTGCCTCCAGGACCATACGTGCATGGTTCGCATTGAGCCAGGCCTGCGCATACCAATCGCGCGCCCCGAAGTGGCGGCTGAAAGCGTTGTGAATGCTGTTGCGCATCACCACCTCCAGCATATGAAGCACTGGATACAGGGCCTCGCACAGAAGCATGTTTCTGGCGTGCCTTGCTACGGCCTCAATGCCCATATTTCCGTATGAGTGGGCTACCGATGCCACCTGCTGAGGCTGGGCGACAGTGGCGGATGCTTGGTGGATCTTCAGAGCGCCGGCCAGCGCCGAGCCCAGCGCGCCACCGGGTGCTTGGTTGACGGGATCGATCACAACTGCGGCGGCGGGCGCAGCTGGCAATCCGTAGGGTGCCAATCTGGTCGATGACACTGCTGCTACCAACCCGTCAGCGATCTTCACATCAATGAGCGATGCCCAATGCGGACTCTTGAACACGGTGTGATCTTCCCCTAGCATCGGCAGCGCATACCCCGGCAAGCTCCTCTCCTCACATGCTTCACGTGAGTGATGGGTCCGGGGTTTTTTTTGTCCGCCAGCTTTCCGTGTGCTGTGTTCACCCCGGCATTTCATAGGCTGGGCAAGGGGGCTGGCAGAGCCCTTTCAACGTTCTACAGCAACGTCAGGCGGGGGGTAAGGTCGATTTCCGTCAATCGCGGCGACGGCGGTGGCCACGCCATCTTCGCTGGCCATCGCTGCACCCAGTGCAGCGGCACGTGCGCGCGTTTCCGGGTCTTCGGCGAACGCGATGGCCGTCGCCAGCGTGGCCGCATGCAAGCGCTTCGGCGACAGCGGTGCTGGCGCAACACCGAGCGCCTGCAGGCGCCGCGCCCAGAAGAACTGATCGGCAGCGAAGGGCATCACCAGTGAGGGAATACCCGCGCGGCAGGCCGAATGCGTGGTGCCACTGCCACCGTGATGGATGGCCAGCGCGCAGCGCGGGAACAACGCTTCATGCGGTGTCGGGCCAACGACGAACACGTTCGCCGGCAGGTCGCCTGCAGGCAGGCCCGCCCAGCCCGGAAACAGCAGCACGCGTCGCGGTGCCAACGCGTGCAGCAGCGCCGGCAACACACGCTCGCGGTCGAAGCCGGTCATGCTGCCGAAGCCCAGGTACACCGGTGGCGGACCGGCATCGAGGAAGGCCTGCAGGTCTGGCGGCGGCAACCACGGTTGCTCCGGCATCCGCCATTGCCCGCACACCACGTGGTCGGCCGGCCAGTCCGGCGGCGGCGGCAGCAGTTGCGGGGAAATGCCGTACAGCATTGGCAGGCCGGTCCACAGCGTGCGGCGCGGGGCTTGCCCCAGTGCGGCGCGCGCCACGTTGATCGGCTTGCGGAACGTGCGCCACACCGCCTGGTTGACCAGCCCGTAGCTGGCCCGGCGCAGGAACCCGGGCAGCGGCAGCGGCGGCAGGAAGGGGGATGCAAAGACCCGCGTCGGGGTGAGCGGAATCATGCCGGTGCCGATGGCTGGCAGGTCGTGCCGTTCGGCCACGCTCAAGCCCACCAGGGCGGCCAGACCCCCCGTCAGTATGGCGTCGCAGCCTGCGGCGGCCGCATCGGCCTGCGCCATCCAGGCCGGCACGTGGCGGCCGGACATCCGCCCCAGACCGCGCGAGGCGGCAGCCAGGTTGTTGCCGCGTGCCACCAGGGCCACCACCTCGTCGTGAATGTCGCCCTCCAGCGCCGCGTGCGGCACGCCCAGGTCGCGTGCGCTGCCCAGCGTGCCCTGTTCGGCCAGCAGCATCACCTCATGGCCCGCCTGGCGCAGCCCGTGGCACAGCATCACCAGCGGCCGGGTGTCGCCTTCGGTGCCATAGGTCAGGGCCAGCAGTCGCATGGAAGGGCTCGCGGGAGGGGCCGCCAGTATGGTCAGACCCGGCATGAACACGGCGTGCCACGTTCAGCCTTTGCCCTGTGGACAACTTGCGCAAGTGATTGAAAGCCTGCATAATGCGCGGCTCGCTGTGTCCGGTTTCGTGCCGGGCGGCACCCCCGGGAGCACGTCCCCGGCCGCCCAACGCCAGCGTAACCCTTTGATTCTCTTGACGTGTGGTGGGCAACCACCGAGGCCGCCGTCTCCCGGGCTACGGGCTGACACAATTAACTATCGAGGTGCGCAATGTCCCGCGTATGCCAGGTTTCCGGCAAGCGAGTGCAGACGGGTAACAACGTCTCGCACGCCAACAACAAGACCCGTCGTCGTTTCCTGCCCAACCTGCACGAGCGCCGCTTCTGGGTTGCCAGCGAAAACCGCTGGGTGAAGCTTCGTGTTTCCGCGCATGCACTGCGCACCATCGACAAGAACGGCATCGATTCCGTTCTGGCTGAGCTGCGTGCGCGCGGCGAAAAGGTCTGAGGAGTAGACGATCATGGCAGGCAAGCGCGATAAGGTCCGTATGATTTCGACCGCCGGTACCGGTCACTTCTACACGACCGACAAGAACAAGAAGAACACCCCGGGGAAGATGGAATTCTCCAAGTACGATCCGGTCGTGCGCAAGCACGTCCCGTACAAGGAAGGCAAGATCAAGTAATCCGCAAGGGTTGCTGATCGCCTCCGGAAAAACCCGCCCTTGTGGCGGGTTTTTTCATGCCCGGCGCCCGGCAGGTGCGTACCCCGCCTGGTAGGTGCCAACCTTGGTTGGCACGCTTACCCCGCCTGGTAGGTGCCAACCTTGGTTGGCACGCTCACCCCGCCCGGTAGGTGCCAACCTTGGTTGGCACATGCTTCCATGCAGTCGAGCATGGCTCGACTCTACACACCCTGCTGGGCAGAATGGCTGCACACCTCCCGACGGGCGACGCGATGCTGTTCGAGTGGCTGCTGGGCTCCTACCTGCTGTTGATCGACTGGCTCATCCGCCTGGTCGCGCTGTGCTGGATTCCTACCCGCACCACGCCGGGGGCCGCACGCAGCTGGCTGCTGCTGGTCGGCTTCGTGCCCCTGCTGGGCCTGCCGTTGTACCTGCTGTTCGGCCACCCCTGGCTGTCGCGCGAACGCATCCGCCGCCAGGCCGAGGCTTCGTTGGTCATCCGCGAAGAGCAGGCGCTGCAGCGGCGCCTGCGCTGGGTGCCGCAGCCCGACACCGCCACTGCCGAGATCGTGCCGCTGGTGCAGCGCCAGGGCGACTTCATGCCGGTGCACGGCAACGCCGTCGATCTGCTGACCGACTACGACGAGTCGCTGCACAGCCTGATTGCCGATATCGACCAGGCCGAAGACCGCGTGCACCTGCTGTACTACCTGATGTTCGATGACGCCGTGGGCGAGGCCATCGTCGAAGCCCTGCAGCGTGCCGCCGCGCGTGGCGTGCAGTGCCGCGTGCTGCTTGATGCCGTCGGTGCCAAGCGCGGCCTGCGCGCCTACCGCAAGCGACTGCAGGCACGCGATGTGGAAGTGCGCGCGATGCTGCCGGGCGGCCTGCGCTGGCGCCGCAGCGGCCGCATGGACCTGCGCAACCACCGCAAGATCGCGGTGATCGACAACGAAGTGGCCTACGTGGGTTCGCAGAACCTGGCCGGCCCGCAGTTCGTGCCCGGCCATCCCAACCGTGAACTGGTGGCGCGCGTGCGCGGCCCGGCGGTGGCGCATCTGGAAGCGGTGTTCGCCAGTGACTGGTACATGGAAACCGGGCAGCGCCTGGAGGTGATCGCCAACGTACCGGTGTGCAGCGACGACATCGCCACCCAGCTGCTGCCCAGCGGCCCGGCCTACCCGTACAGCAATGCGCGCGATGCCGTGGCCGCGCTCATCCACCTGGCACGGCGGCGACTGGTGATGGTGACCCCGTACTTCGTGCCCGACGAGGCGACCCTGAGCGCGCTGCGCATCGCCGCGCTGTCGGGCGTGCAGGTGCAGTTGATCCTGTCGGCCAGCAACAACCAGCGGCTGACGTCCTGGGCGCAGGAGGCGTACTACGACGAACTGCTGCGCTGTGGCGTGCAGATCGCGCTGTACGAGCCACAATTCCTGCACGCCAAGCACATGAGCGTGGACGAAGACATCGCGGTGCTGGGCTCGATCAACATGGATATCCGTTCGTTCGCGCTGAATGCCGAGATCGGCCTGATCTGCTACGACCGCCCGCTGGTGAAGCAACTGTGCGCGATCGAAGACGACTACCTGCGGCAGTCGACGCTGCTGGACCTGGAGCAGTGGCGGCAGCGGCCGGCGTGGCGGCGCAGCCGTGAAGGCATCGCACGGCTGGCCGATGCGCTGATGTAGACGGGCGCGTTGGCGCGGGTCACGCCAGCCATGGCCTACAATCCCCGCATGACTGATTCCGCGCGAACCGCTGAAGCGGACCTGGCGATCATCGGTGGCGGCGCCGCCGGCGTACTGGTGGCCCTCCACGTGCTGCAGCAGGCCCGGCAGCCGCTGTGCATCACGCTGTTCGAGCCGGCCTCGCAGCCGGCACAGGGCATTGCCTACTCCACACCGTGGCCGGAGCACCTGCTGAACGTGCCGGCGGCAAAGATGAGCGCATTCCCGGAACAGCCCGGCGATTTCCTCGATTACCTGGAAGCGGCCAACGCCTACCCGGGTGAAGCACGCGATGTGCTGGGCGAGCGCTATGTCTGCCGCCATTATTTCGCCAGCTACCTGCAGCAGCGCCTGCAGCAGGCCGCTGCGGCCAGCCCGGCGCAGGTGCAGGTCATCGCCCAGCCGGTGCTGGCCCTGCAGGTGGATGCACACGGCTGCCAGTTGCAGCTGGGCGATGGGCAGGTGCTGCGCGCCGCGCAGGCGGTGCTGGCCACCGGCAACAGCATGCGCCCGCTGCCCGTGCCCGGCGCCGACGCATTGACGGCCGATGCGGTGGTCGAAGCCTGGGATTACGACGGCGTGCGGACCCTGGCCGGTACGCAGGCATTGGCCATCGTCGGCTCGGGCCTGAGCATGGCCGATACCGTGCTGGCCCTGGTGGCTGCCGGCCATAGCGGTCCGCTGCATGTCATTTCCCGTCATGGCCTGCTGCCGCTGCCGCACGACCATGGCGCGCTGCCGAGCTTCGATCCCGCCAGCCTGCTGCCGCTTACCCTGCGCCAGCGGCTGCGCGCACTGCGCCAGCACGCCGGTGAACTGCAGGCCGCCGGGCAGCCGTGGCAGGGCGTGATGGACCGCATCCGCGCCCACGGGCAGGCCCTGTGGTGCAGCCTGGATGCAGCCGACCAGCGTCGCTTCCTGCGCCATGTGGTGCGCTACTGGGACGTGCATCGTCATCGCATTGCCGAAGGCATCGATGCGCAGCTGCAGGCGCTGCAGGCCAGTGGCCAGCTGCAGATCCACCGCGCACGGTTGCAGCAGGTGCGCCAGCAGGACGACGCCCTGCTGCTGAGCGGGCGCAGCGCTGACGGTGCTGACCAGGCCTGGGCGGTGGCCGGCATCATCAATGCCACCGGCGTGGAAACCCGTGCCAGCGCCCTGCGCAACCCGTTGCTGCAGCAGCTGCTGGCCGATGGCGTGGCACGGCCGGGACCGCATGGGCTGGGCCTGGACAGCGGCGTGCCCGGCGATCGCCTGCACGACGCGCAGGGCCGGCCGCAGCCGCGGCTGGGCGTGCTCGGCAGCCTGCGCATCGGCAGCCTGTGGGAAAGCCTGGCCGTGCCTGAACTCCGTCAGCAGGCACAGGCATTGGCCGCGCAGGTGGTCGCAGGGCACGCGACCGCGATGCCGTAAAATGGGGGCATGGATGTCTCCCACCTGCTTGATGGCCTGAACCCGGCCCAGCGCGACGCCGTCTCTGCTCCCCCTGGCCACCACCTGGTGCTGGCCGGCGCCGGCTCGGGCAAGACCCGCGTGCTTACCCACCGCATCGCCTGGCTGCATGAAGTCTTCGGCGTGCCCACCCACGGCATTTTCGCGGTCACCTTCACAAACAAGGCGGCCGGTGAAATGCGCCACCGCATCGACGCGCAGCTGCCCAACGGCAGCCGCGGCATGTGGATCGGCACCTTCCACGGCCTGGCCAACCGCCTGCTGCGCCTGCACTGGCAGGACGCCAAGCTGCCCGAAGGCTTCCAGGTGATGGATTCGGACGACCAGCTGCGGCTGGTCAAGCGCGTGGTGCAGGCGCTGGAAATCGACGACAGCAAGCATCCGCCCAAGCAGATTGCGTGGTGGATCAACGAGCAGAAGGACGAGGGGCGCCGCCCGCAGCACATCCAGCCCGAGCCGCACGATGCGTGGCTGGAAACCATGCGCCAGGCCTACATCGAATACCAGGCGCGCTGCGACCGCGCCGGCCTGGTCGACTTCGCCGAACTGCTGCTGCGCGCGCACGAACTGCTGCGCGACAACCCGGCCCTGCTGGCCCACTATCGCGCCCGCTTCCGCGAAATCCTGGTGGATGAGTTCCAGGATACCAATGCCATCCAGTACGCCTTCGTGCGCGTGCTGGCCGGCCACGAAGGCCACGTGTTCGTGGTCGGTGACGATGACCAGGCCATCTACGGCTGGCGCGGCGCCAAGGTCGAGAACGTGCAGGGCTTCCTGCGCGATTTCCCCGGCGCGCAGACCATCCGCCTGGAACAGAACTACCGTTCCACCGCCAATATCCTGGGCGCCGCCAACGCGGTGATCGCACACAACCCGGATCGCATCGGCAAGGAACTGTGGACCGACAGTGGCGATGGCGAGCCGATCGATCTGTACGCCGCGTACAACGAAATGGACGAGGCGCGTTACATCGTCGAACGTGCCCGCCAGTGGGTGCGCGATGGTGGCAGCTACACCGAAGTGGCCGTGCTCTACCGCAGCAACGCGCAGTCGCGCGCGCTGGAAGAAGCACTGTTGAGCGAACAGGTGCCGTACCGCGTGTACGGCGGCATGCGCTTCTTCGAGCGCGCCGAAATCAAGGACGCGCTGGCCTACCTGCGCCTGCTGTCCAACCGCAACGACGATGCCGCCTTCGAGCGCGCGGTGAACACGCCCACCCGTGGCATTGGCGAACGCACGCTGGACGAAGTGCGCCGCGAAGCGCGTGCGCAGGGCCTGTCGCTGTGGGAAGCCACCATGCTGGTCACCCAGGGCAGTGCGCTGGCCGCACGCGCACGCAACGCGCTGGCCGGCTTCCTGGTGCTGGTGAACGAGCTGCAGGCACAGACCCTGCACATGACCCTGGCCGAGCGCGTGGACCACATCCTGTCGCGCTCGCAGCTGCGCGAGCACTGGAGCAAGGAAAGCCGCAACTCGCTGGATTCGGAATCGCGCACCGACAACCTGGACGAACTGGTGTCGGTGGCCTCGCGCTTCGTGCGCCGTGCCGATGACATCGAGGAAGTGGGCGAGGAGATGGATGAGCTGGTCGCCTTCCTGGCCTACGCCGCGCTGGAGGCCGGTGAGGGCCAGGCGCAGGCGGGCGAGGAGGGCGTGCAGCTGATGACCCTGCACTCGGCCAAGGGCCTGGAATTCCCGCTGGTGTTCCTGGCCGGGATGGAAGACGGCCTGTTCCCGAGTGCGCGCTCACTGGAAGAAAGCGGGCGGCTGGAAGAAGAGCGCCGCCTGGCTTACGTGGGCATTACCCGTGCACGGCAGAAGCTGGTGCTGTGCTACGCCGAATCGCGGCGCATCCACGGCCAGGACAACTACAGCCTGCCCTCGCGCTTCCTGCGCGAGATTCCGCGCGAGCTGCTGCACGAGGTGCGCCCGAAGGTGCAGGTCTCACGCCCGGCCTCGCTGGGCAGCAGCCGGGTGATGGGCCACGCCTCGATCGAGGCGCCGCCGCTGAAGCTGGGGGCCCTGGTCACCCATCCCAAGTTCGGCGAAGGCATGGTGACCGACTACGAAGGCAGCGGCGCGCACGCCCGCGTGCAGGTCGAATTCGCCGATGCCGGCAGCAAGTGGCTGGTGATGGCCTACGCCAACCTGACGGTGATCTGATTACCGTCGGGGTCAGATCCCTCCCGCGGGAGGGCTCTGACCCGGTCTTCGAGCTCCTGTAGAGTCGAGCTTGCTCGACTGCTCTGCGCGTTCAGTCGAGCAAGCTCGACTCTACAAAAAGCAGTCGAGCAAGCTCGACTCTACAACGGCAGAATCCCATGACCCGCAACGTGCTCTTCCTCTGCAGCCAGAACCGCCTGCGCAGCCCCACGGCCGAGCAGGTGTTCGCCGATTGGCCCGGCATCGAAACCGCCTCGGCGGGCTTGCTGGCCGACGCCGAGGAAGTGCTCAGCCCCGAGCTGCTGCAGTGGGCCGACCTGGTGTTCGTGATGGAAAAGGCGCACCGCAACCGGCTGTCCAGCCGCTACAAGGCATGGCTGAACGGCAAGCGGGTGATCTGCCTGGATATCCCCGACGACTACGACTACATGGACCCGGTGCTGGTGGAACTGCTGAAGCGCAAGGTGCCACAGTTCCTGCGCTGAGCGTGGGAACGTCCCGTAGAGTCGAGCTTGCTCGACTGCCCCTACGAAGAGCAGTCAAGCAAGCTCGACTCTACGGATCGGGCGCCTCAGTCCTGCGCCTTCGAGCCCGTCGCGGCATCCTGCTCGGACATCGACTGCTGCAGGCTGCTGGTGAAGTTCCTCACCGCGCGCTCCAACGCGATCTCCCAGTTCTCGCGCGAGACGATCTGGAAAATGTTGGCGCCGTGGCCGGTGGCCGTGAAGGTCCGGGCCTGACCGTCCTTGCGGGCGGTCACATCGACCGCTATGTCGGCCAGCATCTGCTGGGTTGAAGATGCGGCACGCCAGAAGTTCATCGGCATCTTCACCGAGAAATCGGTCAAGGTTGCTTCCAGTTCCGTGCAGGTACCAGTGCACTGGTCTGTCGTGCGGTAGCCCATGTTGCGCAGGGCCTGGATCATGATCTCGCGCGCCTTGTCCGGGGCGGTGGACGACTCAAGGGACACCAGCACGCCATTGTTGCCGCGGATGACGCCACCGATGCTCTGCGGGCGCTCCGCAGCCGCCACCTGCGGGAAGTACGTCGTGCGCCCATCGCGCACCGGCGCGACGACGACCACCGGGCCCTGCTCGGGATTGACCCGGATGTCAGGCACGTTCACGCGCACGACTTCGGTGCGGATGCCGCAGCCCGTGAGCACCAGCAGCAGTGTGGCTGCAATGATCGACTTCATGAATTCCCCCTGTTGGAATGATGTTTCTGTACCGCGCATTATCGCGTGGCCGACGGGTCCCGGGGGAGGCCTCGCCGAAGCAGCAGTCGAGCGAGCTCGACTCTACAATGGGCGGTGACATCTTCCAGGAACGCCGCCATGACCGAATCCACGCTGCACGTTACCGTGACCTTGAACGCCAAGTTGCAGCCCGAGCACCGCCACGAGCTGTTCGAGGACCCGCTGGATGCGCTGCTGCAGGCGGCCGGCATCGGTGAGATCACCGGCGGCGGCACCGCGATCTCCGACGTGGGGGAAGTGGAGTACGGCGATATCGAAATCGCGCTGAACGACGCAGCCGGCGTGCCCAAACTGGTTGACCTGCTGGAACAGCTGGGCGCACCGAAGGGTTCCAAGGTGCAGGGCGCAGGCGAGGCCGATCGCAGCTTTGGCGTCACCGAGGGGCTGGGCATCTACCTGGACGGTCTGAACCTGCCGGACGAGGTGTACGAGCAGTGCGATTCGAACCATGTGTTCGAGCAGCTGTCCGAGCGCATCGATGGCCTGGGCGAAATCTGCAGCTGGTGGCAGGGCCCGACCGAAACCGCGC
The DNA here is from genome assembly GCF_010894375.1 of Stenotrophomonas sp. B1-1. Classification (NCBI taxonomy): domain Bacteria; kingdom Pseudomonadati; phylum Pseudomonadota; class Gammaproteobacteria; order Lysobacterales; family Lysobacteraceae; genus Stenotrophomonas; species Stenotrophomonas sp. B1-1. The sequence goes on from NZ_JAAIUZ010000020.1 coordinate 65,874, forward strand.
TGTACATGTATGGCCAGTCGTTTGCCGCGATGCAGGCAGCCATTGCCGAGTTCGTCGCCAGCTACCCGCTGTGCCAGAACGCGCGCATCGTGCAGATCGCCTGAGCGTAGACGTTTACCGGTAGGTGCCAACCTTGGTTGGCACGATGCTTCCGATCACAGAAAGCAGTCGAGCAAGCTCGACGCTACTGGCCCGCCGCCTGCTTGGCATTGTCGCGCAGGGCCAGTTCCTTGCCGACCTGATAGCCGCCGTAAAGCACGGCGAAAACGCCGATGACAACCCATACAAGTGTGCGTGGGACGGCGGCGGGTTCTGGTTTGCGTTCGTGCATGGCGATCTCCTTGAAAGCGATGGATGCTGCGCGGCCAGCATGTACCGGGGCCCTTCGTCGAGCAAGCTCGACGCTACGCAGAACCGGGGCTGCGCACCTGCTCCCAGTCCAGGCCGAACTTCGCCAGGTACTTGCGCAGGCGGTCGGCGTCGTTGGTACTGGCGCGCTGGGTGCGTGATACCGCGAACAGCTCGCGGCCGGCGGCGGATAGCGACTTTGAGCGTGCGCAGACCCGTACCACTTCTTCCAGCTGCACGCGGTCGAAGCGGTCCAGCTGGTCGGCTGCCTCGCCCAGCAGCGCCTGCAGCGGTGAGGGTGCTTCGCCGCCGCGCCACTGCCGCCGCAGGCGGGCAATCTCCTCGTCCACGCCCTCGGTCTGGATACGCCCGGCCGTGGCCAGGGTGGCCAGGCGCATGATCGATGCGCCCAGGTCGCGGAAGTTGCCGCGCCAGGCCGCCTCGGCGCTGGTAGCGAAGGCCAGATAGCGCGCACGTGCTTCCACGTTGAAGCGCACCCGCGCGTGCTGCTGCTGTGACCAGCGCTCCAGCTCGAACTCGATGTTCGGCTCGATGTCCTCGCTGCGCTGGGCCAGGCCCGGCAGGTGGTAGGTCCACAGGTTCAGGCGTGCCAGCAGGTCTTCGCGGAAGCGGCCTTCCAGCACCGATTGCTGCAGGTCGCGGTTGGTGCCGGCAATCAGCTGGAATTCGCTTTCCACTTCGCGATCGCTGCCTACCGGCAGGAAGCGTTTCTCCTCCAGCGCACGCAGCAGCATAGCCTGTTCGTCCAGGCCCAGTTCGCCGATTTCATCCAGGAACAGCAGGCCCTGGTGCGCCGAACGCAGCAGGCCGGCGCGGTCCGACGATGCACCGGTGTAGGCGCCCTTGGTATGGCCGAACAGTGTGCTCATCGCACCGTCGCCGCGCAGCGTGGCGCAGTTCACTTCAACGAAGCGGCCGGGCAACTGGTGCTTGAGCTTCTTCAGTTCGAACACGCGCTTGGCCAGCTGGCTCTTGCCGGCACCGGTGGGGCCCATCAGCAGCATCGGTGCGCGCGAACGCGTGGCCACCGTTTCAATCTGCTCGATCATCGCGTTGAAGGCGGCGTTGCGGGTGGCGATGCCGCTCTTCAACAGGTCGCGATCCTGCAGTTGCTGCTGGGCGAAGCGCTGGGCGATATGGTCGTAGCGCGACAGGTCCAGGTCGATGACGGCGTAGCTGCCGGCCGCGCCATCCTGCTTGCGCGGCGGCGAGGTCTGCAGCAGGCGACCGGGGAAGTGCCGGCTCTCGGTGAGCAGGAACCAGCAGATCTGCGCCACGTGCGTGCCGGTGGTGATGTGGACGTAGTAGTCCTCCTCCTCCGGCTGGAACGGGTAGCCGGCCAGGAAGTCGTGCAGGGTGGCGTAGACCCCTTCGAACTCCCAGGGATCGGCCAGGTAGGTGTCGTGCCGGCGCACCTGCAGGCCCGGCGCGGCCTGTGCCAGGTCGTCGCACACCACCCGCGCCAGCTTGGCGTAGCGGCGTTCGTCCAGCAGCAGTTCAACCCGGTCGGGCAGGAAATCCTCGTGCATGCCCAGCGATACCGTCGGCCGCCATTTCTGCCACCGGCCCGGTCCTTCGCCCGCGTCGAGCTGGGTGCCGAGCATGCCGAAGACGACCTGTCGCCGTGACATATCCATTCCTATAAAAGACGCGCTGCAACTATATACATTCTTCGAGTGCCGCGTCGGCGATTCTTGTTTGAAACCAGTAAAAACGCAGTAAAAACAACGTCTTGATCAAGTCGATCAAAAGTTGGCACGGCCATTGCTCTATTCCAGGCAAGACACGACGCGGGCAGTTCCCGCCGAGGACACCACGATGGCCAACCTGACGCTCTTCTCCAACATGCGTGCCCCGGCGCTGCCGCCGGCCACCACCGTCAATGAAGCCGGTGGCCTGGCCTACCGCCGCGACCCGCGTGCTGCGCTGGCCCTGTATGCGGCCACCGGCTGCCTCAACAACACCTTCTACAGCAACGCCGACGCGCAGCTGCGGCAGGTGCTGGCGCTGACCGCGCAGGTCGAGCCGAACTTCGTGGCGCGCACCGCGGTGTATGCCCGCCAGGTGGCGCATATGAAGGACATGCCGGCGCTGCTGCTGGCGGTGCTCAGCCTGCGCGATGCCGCGGTGTTCGCCCAGGTGTTCCCGCGGGTGATCGACAACGGTCGCCAGCTGCGCACCTTCGTGCAGATCATGCGCAGCGGCCAGGTCGGGCGCCGTTCGCTGGGCTCGCTGCCCAAGCGTCTGGTGCGTGAGTGGATCCAGCAGGCCCCGGTGGAAACGCTGGTGCGTGCAGCCATCGGCCAGCAGCCGTCGCTGGCGGATCTGATCCGCATGGTGCACCCGAAGCCGGTCGATGCCGAGCGCAAGGCGCTGTATGCCTGGGTTGTCGGTCGTCCGTATGACGCGGCGCAGCTGCCGGCGCTGGTGCAGGCCTACGAAGCGTTCAAGCGTGACCCGCAGGGACTGCCGCCGGCGCTGCCGTTCCAGTACTTCAGCACGCTGCCGCTGGATGCGGCGCAGTGGTCGGCGCTGGCGCGCAGCGCGTCGTGGCAGTCGATGCGGATGAACCTCAACACGTTCGCCCGCAACGGCGTGTTCGACGATGCGGCGATGGTGGACCTGATTGCCGCGCGGCTGCGTGACCCGCAGCAGGTACGTCGTTCGCGGGTGCTGCCGTACCAGTTGCTGATGGCGTTCCACGCCGGCAAGGGCCTGCCGTTGCCGATCCTGGATGCACTGCAGGATGCCATGGAGATCGCCACGGCATCGGTACCGGTGCTGCCGGGGCGGGTGGTGGTCGCGGTGGACGTGTCCGGGTCCATGCAGTGGCCGCTGACCGGCTACCGCAAGGGCGCCAGTACGTCGGTGCGCTGTGTGGACGTGGCGGCCTTGATCGCGGCTTGTGTGCTGCGCGGTCAGCCGCAGGCCACGGTGCTGCCGTTCGACACCCAGGTGCGGCCGGTGCGGTTGAACCCGCGCGACAGCGTGATGACCCTGGCCGCGCAGTTGGCGATCAACGGCGGCGGCACCTCGGTCAGCGCACCGCTGGAAGACCTCAACCGTCGCTGCGCGCAGGTCGACCTGGTGGTGCTGGTGTCGGACAACGAGAGCTGGCGCGACACCCGCCAGGGCGGTGCGACGGCCACGATGCGGGCGTGGGAGGTGCTGAAGCAGCGTTGCCCGCAGGCGCGCCTGGTCTGCATCGACCTGCAGCCGGTGGCCAGCAGCCAGACCGTGCAGCGCGAAGACGTGCTGCACATCGGCGGCTTCAGCGATGCCGTGTTCGATCTGCTGGGCCAGTACGCGCAGGCACCGGCCGATGGCAGTGGCTGGGTGCAGTGCATCCAGGACATGACGTTGTAAGGCGGCAAGGATGTCGCCAGGGACCGCCCGGCTGGCAATAGGGCCAGCCGGGCAGGGACCCGGAATTCGAGTTTTCGCGGTGAATGCTGGTGGAACTACATTGGTTGTCCCTTCGGGGTCGGGTTCAAATCCCGCCTTTCCTGCCGGGTGTGGGGAAAGAGATGTTCCACTCCTTTTGTCACCGCACCTGTTTCAACGCCGGCACTGCGAATGCCGGAGGAACTACAGCCTTCTAAGCTCCGGGTCGCGGGTTCGAGCCCCGCCCGCTGTGGCAACGCAGCGGTAGCTCAGTGGTAGAGCAGGATGTTCCTCCACCCCTCGTCGTGCTGCCGGCACCTTTGCTTTCGTTGCGCGGGGAATGCCGGCCGAACTACATCGGAAACCCTTCGGGGTCGGGTTCAAGTCCCGGCCACCTGCCACGGCAACGCGGCAGGTGGTGCGTTCGGCCACCTTTGTCACCGCACCTTCTTTGTTTTTGTATTGGATGAAAGGAAACATCACCATGACCACGATGAACCATGACGTGATCCAGCAGCCCGGCGCTGCACCCATCAAGCTGTGGACGCGCGGGGTGCCGCTGGAAGACCAGGCACGCGAACAGCTGCAGAACATCGCGCGCCTGCCGTTCATCCACAAGTGGATTGCGGTGATGCCCGACGTGCACCTTGGCAAGGGGGCAACCGTGGGTTCGGTGGTACCGACCGTGGGGGCTATCATTCCCGCCGCGGTGGGCGTGGATATCGGCTGCGGCATGATGGCCGTGCGCACCACGCTCGATGCCAGCGACCTGCCGGACAATCTGTCGGCCGTGCGCAGCGCGATCGAACGAGCGGTGCCGCATGGCCGCAGCGTGACCCGTGGTGGCCGTGACAAGGGCAGCTGGGATACGCCGCCGGAGCTGGCCATCGAAGGCTGGAAGCAGCTGGTGGATGACTTCGCGCTGATCTGCGAGCGCCACCCGCGCCTGAAGAACACCAACAACCTCAAGCACCTGGGCACCCTGGGTACCGGCAACCACTTCGTGGAAGTGTGCCTGGACCAGGACCAGCGCGTGTGGTTCATGCTGCACTCCGGCTCGCGTGGCGTCGGCAATGCCATCGGCACCTACTTCATCGAACTGGCCAAGCAGGAAATGCGCCGCTGGATGATCAACCTGCCCGACCAGGACCTGGCGTACCTGCCCGAGGGCAGCCAGCACTACGGCGACTACGTGTTCGCCGTGGAGTGGGCACAGCGTTTCGCACGCATGAACCGCGAGGTGATGATGCGCAACGTGGTGGCCGCCGTGCGCATGGTCATCAGCAAGCCGTTCGAGGCCCAGGCCGAAGCGGTGAACTGCCACCACAACTACGTGAACCGCGAGACCCACTTCGGCAAGGAGGTGATGCTGACCCGCAAGGGTGCGGTCAGTGCACGCAAGGGCGAGCTGGGCATCATTCCGGGCAGCATGGGCGCCAAGAGTTTCATCGTGCGCGGGCTGGGCAACGAGGACAGCTTCCACAGCTGCAGCCACGGCGCCGGCCGCGTGATGAGCCGCACCCAGGCGCGCAAGCTGATTACCGTGGACGAGCACGCCAAGGCCACCGCGCACGTGGAATGCCGCAAGGATGCGGAGGTGGTGGATGAATCGCCGGCGGCCTACAAGCCGATCGAGGCGGTGATGGAAGCCCAGCGCGATCTGGTCGAGATCGTGCACACGCTGCGCCAGGTGGTGTGCGTGAAGGGATGAAGCGGGCCGCGCGCGGCGTACACTGCGCCGCGCGCGGCAGGATGGAGGAACCTACACATGGATATGATTGAACTTGATGGCGGGCAGGGCGGCGGGCAGCTGCTGCGCTCGGCCCTGACCCTGAGCCTGTGCACCGGCATTGGCTTCACCCTGCAGAACATCCGCGCGATCCGGCGCAAGCCGGGGCTGATGCGCCAGCACCTGACCGCGGTGAATGCCGCTGCACGGGTGAGCAACGCCTGCACGCATGGTGCTGCGCTGGGTGCCACCTCGCTGCGCTTCGAGCCCGGCGTGGTGAGCGCTGGCGACTACCACTTCGCAACCGGCAGTGCCGGTTCGGCCACGCTGGTGCTGCAGACCGTGCTGCCGGCGTTGTGGCGTGCGCAGCAGCCGTCGCGCCTGCGGCTGGAAGGTGGCACCCACAACCCGCTGGCGCCCAGCGCCGATTTCATCGCTGACAGCTACCTGCCGTCACTGGGTCGCATGGGCGTGCAGGCCCAAATGCAGTTGCTGCAGCATGGCTTCCACCCGGCCGGCGGCGGCGTGATTGAAGTGCAGGTGCAGCCGTGCGCCGCGTTGCAGGCACCGCTGCTGGAGCAGCGGCCGGCCCTGGAATCGATGCAGGCGCAGGTGCTGATGTCCGGCTTGTCCAGCAGCATCGGCCTGCGCGAGCTGCAGGTGCTGGCCGACACCCTGGGCGTCGATCCGCACCCGCGTCACGTGCAGTCGATCCGCCCGGCCTTGGGCCCGGGCAATGTCGCCCTGGTGCGCGTGCAGCATGGCAGCCACGTGGAAGTGTTCGATGGCCACGGCGAGCGCGGGGTGAGTGCCGAACAGGTGGGCGCTCGCCTGTCCGCACGCGTGCAGCAGTACCTGCAGGGCAACGCCTACGTGGGTGAATACCTGTCCGACCAGCTGCTGCTGCCGATGGCCCTGGCCGGCGGCGGCGCCTTCACCACCCACGTCATCAGCGATCACCTGGCCAGCAACGCCCGGCTGATCGAGAAGTTCCTGCCGGTGGAATTCGACTGGCAGCCGCACGAGGGGGCCTGGCGGGTGACCGTCGAGGCGTAGGCATCCTGGGGCTCGCCGGGCCATGCCCGGCGGGCGTCAACCCCGCGCATTGATCCTGCTCAAGGCACGGCGTGCACATCGGCTGTGTAATGGTGGTGTTCCCATTCGGCAGATCGCCACGGAGCCCCACCATGTACACACGCATCCTGATCGCCACCGACGGTTCCGAGCTGGCCGACAAGGGCCTGGCCAAGGGCCTGGAGCTGGCCAAGGACCTCAACGCCGAGGTCGATATCGTGACGGTGTCCGAGCCGTGGGCGGTCGGCATGTACGACGCCATGGGCTGGAGCGTGGGCTACATGAACAGCCCCGAGTACAAGGCCGACCGCGAGGAAGGGGCACAGAAGGTGCTGCAGCCGGCGCTGGCCAAGGCCGCCGAACAGGGCATCAAGGCCAACCCGGTGCATGTGCTGGACCGTTACGCGGCCGACGGCATCATCGAAACCGCCGCTGATCGCAACAGCGATCTGATCGTGATGACCTCGCACGGCCGCCGTGGGGTGACCCGCGTGCTGCTGGGCAGCCAGACCGCCGAAGTGCTGGCGCGCAGCTCGCTGCCGGTGCTGGTCATCCGCTGAATTCACGCGTTCCCGGGGAGGGGACCGACGCCGGTGCGCAGGATGCGTACCGGCGTCATCTTTTGTGGCGTTCGGCCTTGATGGGGTCAGAGCCCTTTCCTGCGGAAAGGGATCCGACCCCGCACTGCATCACCAGCTGTACAGCTTCCAATACACCGGCGACACGCCATCCTTGTCGTTGTCCATGCGGCCGTCGCCGTTCCGGTCATACATGTAGAACGGTGCGCCCCGCGACGGGGTGACCTTGACCATGCGCAGCTGGCCGGACACGCGGTACTCCTCGATGGTATCGCCGTTGTCCATGGTGCGGCTGGACACTTCGGCCCCCTTCACGTCCACCGGGGGAGCGCCGGCACCGCCCATGCTGGCGCAGCCAGCAAGCAGGAGCACGGACGCCAGCATCAGGGTCTTCATCGGCAGGGCCTTTGCCTGGAACGGGTCTTGATTATGCCCCATCACCGTGTCGCCGCCGTGCAGGCGTGGGCGCGTAGAATCGCCGCATGAGCAGATTAGTCCTGATCGACGGGTCCAGTTACCTGTACCGCGCGTTCCACGCGCTGCCGCCCCTGTCCAATGCACAGGGTGAACCCACCGGCGCGCTGTTCGGCGTGGTCAACATGCTGCGGTCCACACTGAAGGAGCGCCCGGCCTACGTCGCCTTCGTGGTGGATGCGCCAGGCAAGACCTTCCGCGATGACCTGTACGACCAGTACAAGGCCAATCGCCCGCCCATGCCCGACGACCTGCGCAGCCAGGTGGAACCGATGTGTCGCATCGTCGAAGCGCTGGGCATCAGCATCCTGCGCATTCCCGGCGTGGAGGCCGACGATGTGATCGGCACGCTGGCCCTGCAGGGCGTGGCGCAGGACCTGAAGGTGACCATTTCCACCGGCGACAAGGATTTCGCCCAGCTGGTGCGCCCGGGCATCGAACTGGTGAACACCATGACCGGCAGCCGCATGGATTCGGATGCGGCCGTCATGGACAAGTTCGGCGTGCGTGCCGACCAGATCATCGACCTGCTGGCGCTGATGGGCGACACCGTGGACAACGTGCCGGGTGTGGAGAAGTGCGGCCCGAAGACCGCGGCCAAGTGGCTGGCCGAATACCAGACGCTGGACGGGGTAATGGCCGCCGCCCCGACCATGAAGGGCAAGATCGGCGAAAACCTGCGCGCGGCGCTGGACCGCCTGCCGCTGAACCGCGATCTGGTGACCATCCGCACCGACGTGGAGCTGGAGGCGAGCCCGTCCACGCTGGCGCTGCGCGAGCAGGACGTGCCGGTGCTGACCGAGCTCTACGCGCGCTACGGCTTCACCCAGGCGCTGAAGGAGCTGGGTGCGCCGCTGCCGGCCCCGACCGCCGCCAGCGAAGCCACCCCCAGCCTGCGCGGCACCGCCGCCGGTTTCGCCCGCGGCAGCGCCGAAGCGCCAGCGGCGGGTGAACTGGACCCGGCGCTGGCCGCACCGGGCGAGTACGAAACCGTGCTGACCGACGAACAGTTGCAGGCCTGGGTGCAGCGCCTGCAGCAGGCCGAGCTGATCAGCTTCGACACCGAAACCGATGCGCTGGACGCGATGCGTGCGCGCCTGGTCGGCATCAGCCTGGCGGTGGAGCCGGGCAAGGCCGCCTACATTCCGGTCGGCCACGACTACCCCGGGGCGCCGGCACAGCTGCCGCTGCAGCAGGTGCTGGACGCGCTGCGCCCGCTGCTGCAGGACCCGGCGAAGAAGAAGCTGGGCCAGCATGGCAAGTACGACCTGCACGTGCTGCGCCGCCACGGCGTGGAGGTGCAGGGTTACCACGACGACACCATGCTTGAGAGCTTCGTGCTCAATTCCACGGCCACCCGCCACGACATGGATTCGCTGGCCCTGCGCTACCTGGGCTACAACACCATCAAGTTCGAGGATGTGGCCGGCAAGGGCGCCAAGCAGATTCCGTTCTCGCAGGTGGGTATCGACGAAGCCAGCCGCTACGCGGCCGAGGACGCCGACATCACCTTGCGCCTGCACCACGCGCTGCGCCCGCAGCTGCTGGCCGAGCCGAGCCTGGACAGCGTGTACCGCAGCATCGAGATGCCGCTGGTGCCGGTGCTGACCACCATCGAAGCCAACGGCGTGCACATCGACACCGCCGAACTGCGCCGGCAGAGCCAGGACCTGTCCTCGCGCATGCTGGCCGCGCAGCAGAAGGCCACCGAACTGGCCGGCCGCAGCTTCAACCTGGATTCGCCCAAGCAGCTGCAGGCCGTGCTGTTCGACGAGCTGAAGCTGCCGGCGGTGGTGAAGACCCCCAAGGGCCAGCCCAGCACGAACGAGGAAGCACTGGAGGCCATTGCCGACCAGCACGAGCTGCCGCGGGTGATCCTGGAATACCGTGGCCTGGCCAAGCTGCGCAGCACCTACACCGACAAGCTGCCGGAGATGGTGAACCCGGACACCGGCCGCGTACACACCAGCTACCACCAGTCCGGTGCCGCCACCGGCCGCCTGTCCTCGTCGGACCCGAACCTGCAGAACATTCCGATCCGCACCGACGATGGCCGCCGCATCCGCCGCGCCTTCGTCGCCCCGGACGGCTGCCAGCTGCTGGCGGCCGACTATTCGCAGATCGAGCTGCGGATCATGGCCCACCTGTCCGAAGACCCGGGCCTGGTGCGCGCCTTCGAGCAGGGCGCCGACGTGCACCGTGCCACCGCCGCCGAAGTGTTCGGCCGCGCGCTGGACGAGGTGACGCCCAACGAGCGCCGCGCCGCCAAGGCCATCAACTTCGGCCTGATGTACGGCATGAGCGCGTTCGGCCTGGCCCGCAACCTGGGCATCGACCGCGGCCAGGCGCAGGACTACGTGGCGCTGTACTTCAGCCGCTACCCGGGCGTGCGTGACTTCATGGAACGCATGCGCCAGCAGGCGCGCGAGCAGGGCTATGTGGAAACCCTGTTCGGCCGCCGCCTGTACCTGAACGACATCAACGCCCGCAACCAGGGCCTGCGCGCCGGCGCCGAACGAGCGGCCATCAACGCCCCCATGCAGGGCACGGCGGCAGACATCATCAAGCGGGCGATGGTGTCCGTGGACCAGTGGCTGCGCGACAGCGGGGCACCGGCGCGGATGATCCTGCAGGTGCACGATGAACTTGTGTTCGAAAGCGCGGCCGGTTTCACAGAGGAATTGCGTAAGCACGTGGTCGAACACATGTCGCAAGCGGCACAGTTGCGGGTGCCACTGGTGGTCGATACCGGCATTGGCAGCAACTGGGACGAAGCGCACTGAGTCGCATTTCGGGCCATTAACGACGTGAATTCATTCATTTCAGGGGATTTTCTGACTCGAAGATGAATGTTTCTGGAGGGGCGCACGATTAAATGGGCGCCCTTCACGAACCGTTAGTGTTCGGAGTGCTTCTATAACCCTCGACAGGCGCAACGCCTGTTGTGGATCTCTCCCATCCCCTGGAGCAGATCTCGGAACGGGGGCTCCTCCCCAAGCGCCCGTTCCCCGGCCCCGTTGACCTCCCCCTGGTCAGCGGGGCTTTTTATTTGTGCCCTGCTGCGCCACGCTGGGCCATCGCTCCGTAGGGGAACCGGCAATGCACGACCTGTTCGCACTGGCCATGCCGTGGTGGGAATTCATCCTGCGCGCGGTGGTGGTCTACACCGTGGTGCTGGGCATGGTGCGGCTGGGAGGCAAGCGCGCGCTGGGGCAGATCACCCCGTTCGACGTGCTGCTGATCGTGCTGCTGGGCAACGCTGTACAGAATGCCTTGCTGGGCAGTGATACGTCACTGGGCGGTGGCCTGCTGCTGGCGGCCACGCTGATCCTGCTGAACTACGCCGTGGGCTGGCTGACCACGCGCAGCCGGCGCATGGAGCGGGTGATCGAAGGCGAGCCGGTGGTGATCGGGCGCGATGGGCGCTGGTTCGACGGCGTGCTGCGCCGTGAACAGGTGACCCGCGCCGACGTGGAAGCCGCGCTGCGCCAGCAGGGCTGCCTGGGCGTGGAAGAAGTGGCCCTGGCGCTGCTGGAGAACAACGGCCACATGACCATCATTCCACGGCAGAAGACGGCCGCGTGATAGCCGCGCGATGTTGAACGCGCTCGACCCTGCGCCCCGCCCTCGCAACATCGCGCGTGCTCGACCATGGGGCCCGCGCCCGCAATGTCGAACGCACTCGACCGTGCGTCCCGCTCCGGTAGAGTCGAGCTTGCTCGACTGCGGTTGGCGCCATGCGAAAAGCAGTCGAGCAAGCTCGACGCTACGGGCATCGCGGCATGGCGTACACCCAGTCGCGCGGTCCCGACCGCAAGCCCCGCTCCGGTAGAGTCGAGCTTGCTCGACTGCGGTTGGCGCCATGCGAAAAGCAGTCGAGCAAGCTCGACTCTACGGGCATCGCGGCGTTGCGTTACACCCAGTCGCGCGGTCCCGACCGCAAGCTCCGCTCCGGTAGAGTCGAGCTTGCTCGACTGCGTTTGGCGCCATGCGAAAAGCAGTCGAGCAAGCTCGACTCTACGGGCATTGCGGCGTGGCGTTACACCCAGTCGCGCGGTCCCGACCGCAAGCCCCGCTCCGGTAGAGTCGAGCTTGCTCGACTGCGGTTGGCGCCATGCGAAAAGCAGTCGAGCAAGCTCGACGCTACGGGCATCGCGGCGTTGCGTTACACCCAGTCGCGCGGCACCAGGTAATCGGTCAGGCGCGCCTCGGCGCTGCCGGCTTCGGGGCTGAACCCGTATTCCCAGCGCACGCGCGGCGGCAGGCTCATCAGGATGCTTTCGCTGCGGCCGCCGCTCTGCAGCCCGAACAGGGTGCCGCGGTCGTAGACGAGGTTGAATTCCACATAGCGGCCGCGACGGTACAGCTGGAACTCGCGCTCGCGTTCACCGTAGGCGGCATCCTTGCGCCGCTGCACGATCGGCAGGTAAGCCTGCAGGAAGCCATCGCCCACCGCGCGCAGGTAGTCGAAATCGCGTTCGAAATCGCCGTGCAGGTCGTCGAAGAACAGCCCGCCCACGCCGCGCGTTTCGTTGCGGTGGCGCAGGAAGAAGTACTCGTCGCACCAGCGCTTGTGGGCGGCGTAGCGTTCTTCACCGAACGGGGCGCACAGGTCGCGGGCCACCCCATGCCAGTGCTGCACGTCCTCGTCCTGCGGATAGAACGGGGTCAGGTCGAAGCCGCCGCCGAACCAGCTGGCCACCACTTCGCCGTCGCGCTGTGCCTGGAAGAAGCGCACGTTGGCGTGGGTGGTGGGCACGTGCGGGTTCAGCGGATGGAACACCAGCGACACGCCCGTGGCGCGCCACGATGCGCCCGCCAGCTCCGGCCGGTTGGCCGACGCCGACGGCGGCAGGCGGCTGCCGCAGACATCGGAAAAGCCGATGCCGGCCTGTTCGAACACCGCGCCGTCGCGCAGCACGCGGGTACGCCCGCCACCGCCCTCGGCGCGCTGCCACAGGTCTTCCTGGAAGCGCGCGCTGCCATCGGCGGCTTCAATGGCCGCACAGATGCGGTCCTGCAGGTCGGTCAGGTAGGCGCGTACGCGCTCGAATTCGTTCATGCCGCGTACTTTACCGCAGCGACCGCTCTGTTCAGCGGAAGCGCGCGCGGATGTCCGGCCGCAGCAGGCGCCAGCCCAGCCAGCCCTGCAGGCCGGCGAACAGCACCGAGGTGCCCAGCAGCGTGAGCGTCATCAGCAGGCGCTGCACCTGCAGCTGCTGCTGCAGCTCGGCATCGTGGGTGGCCAGCCCGATGAACTGCAGCATCACCGCATCCAGCCACCAGGTGATGACGAAGTTGGCCAGTGCGCTCAGGCCCAGCGCCCACACGAAGGCCCACAGGCCCCAGCGGCGCTCGCGCCACAGGCCCCAGCTGGCCACGGTGGAGCCCAGGCACAGCAGCGCAGCGATCAGGGACGTCGCCACCGGGTGCGCGAGCATCCACAGCAGGCTGCCATCCAGCTGGTTTTCCCAGGCCAGCTTCACCAGCGCCTGCCAGAGCGCGGTCGGCGCCAACACGGCCGCCACCACGGCCTGGCCCAGGAAGTAGACCACCATCAGCAGACACAGCCAGAACGAGCCCTGCGCCAGCGGTTTCACCCACGTGTTGAGGGGGGCCGCGGCCGGCGAGGGAAGATCGGGAATGGAGGAAGACATCCGGTGTCCTTGCGCTGCGATGGCGCCCGCCAGGTCAGCGGGCCGTCGCCAGGGCGGCGACCGCCGGCAGGATATGGTGTTCACTCAAGGGTGCCAAGGGCAGGCCGTGCGGCGGCTGCAGCGGCACCCAGGCCAGTTCGGCAATTTCGGCCTGCGCGCGGGGCGTTCCCGCCACCTGTACCCACCAGGCATCTGCCTGCACCCGGTGGCCGGGTTCGTTCACCGCCCAGTCCTGGAAGCGGCCCAGCGCGATGGCCGAATCACGCTGCAGCTGCACGCCCAGTTCCTCGTGCAGCTCGCGCGCCAGCGCGGTCAGCGCCGCTTCGCCGGGCTCGGGCTTGCCACCGGGCTGGATGAAGCGCTGGGCGCCGTGCTTGCGCACCACCAGCGCCCGGCCGCGGTCATCCAGGATGACCGCGGCCACGATCTGGATCGTGGCCGCGGCGTCGCTCACTTCAGGTTCTGCTCGAACAGCTTGAGGATGCGCTTGTACTGGTCCAGCCAGGAATCGGCACGGGTATAGCCGTGGCGCTCCAGCGGGTACGGCGCGATGGACCAGTTGTCCTTGTGCAGCTCGATCAGGCGCTGGGTCAGGTGCACCGAATCCTGGAAGAACACGTTGTCATCCATCATGCCGTGGGCGATCAGCAGGTTGTCCTGCAGGTTCTGCGCGTACTCGATGGGCGAGGACGTGCGGTACGCCTCCGGGTCGATGTCCGGGGTGTTCAGGATGTTGCTGGTGTAGGCGTGGTTGTAGTTGTTCCAGTCCACCACCGGGCGCAGCGCGGCGCCGGCCTTGAACGTGCCCGGCGAACGGAACAGCGCCATGAAGGTCATGAAGCCGCCGTAGGAACCGCCGTAGATGCCGGCATGGTCGCGGTCACCCTGCTGGGTGTCCACCAGCCAGTCCAGGCCGTCCTTGTAGTCTTCCAGTTCCGGGTGGCCCATGTTGCGGTAGATGGCCGTGCGCCAGTCGCGGCCGTAGCCCTCGCTGCCGCGGTAGTCCATATCCAGCACGATGTAGCCCTTTTCCACCAGCAGGTTGTGGAACATCTGCTCGCGGAAATAGGCCGGGTAGCGCTGGTGCACGTTCTGCAGGTAGCCGGCGCCGTGCACGAACATCACGATCGGGTATTTCTTGCCCGGTTCCTTGTGCTCGGGTTCGTAGTACTTGGCCCAGACCACGCCGGCGCCGTGCTTGGACGGCACCGCCACCAGCTTCGGCTGCACCCACTCACGCGCCTTGTATTCGGCGGTGCGGGTGTCGGTCAGCACGCGGGCCTGGCCACCCGAGGACGGCAGCACCGCCAGCTGCGGCGGCAGGTAGGCGCCGGAATAGCGCACCAGCAGCTGCTGGCCGTCCGGCGACAGCGAGAAGTCTTCCACGCCGTTCAGGCTGGTCAGTTCGCGCACCTGGCGGCTGCCGGTGTCGACCGCGCAGACTTCGTAGTCGTGCGGGGCCTGCTGGTTGCACAGGAAGTAGAAGCCCTTGCCGTCGGCCGACAGCACCGGCGCGGAGGTTTCCCACTTGCCGCCGGTCAGCGCCTGCGGCTTGGCCGTGCCGGCCTGGGTATACAGGTGCGAGTAGCCCGATTCTTCCGAAAGCAGCCACAGCGTGCGGCCGTCGGCCATCCAGCCGAAATCGTTGAAGCCCCAGTTGATCCAGGCGTTGTCGGTCAGCCGGTGGCGGTTCTGCACGCGGCCATCGTTGCCCACGCTGACGATCCAGCGGTCCTTGTTGTCGTTGGCGCGCAGCATCACCGCCGCCT
Organism: Stenotrophomonas sp. B1-1; assembly: GCF_010894375.1. NCBI lineage: Bacteria > Pseudomonadati > Pseudomonadota > Gammaproteobacteria > Lysobacterales > Lysobacteraceae > Stenotrophomonas > Stenotrophomonas sp. B1-1. Next base: position 80,908 of record NZ_JAAIUZ010000020.1, read on the forward strand.
GCTGGCCGTCGGCGCTCCAGCGCATGCCGCCGCCCATGAAGTCGCTCATTACCTGCACGCTGCGGTCGCCCTTCAGCGCGTCCTTGCCGGCCTTGCGGCGCAGCTCGGCCAGCGGGTCGGTGCCGATGCCCGGCAGGCCCGACAGCGACAGCTTCTGCGCCTTGCCGGTGCGCACGTCCACGAACCACAGGGTGTGCGGTTCAAAGCCGTTGCGGCCGACGCGGGTGCGGGTGTCTTCGGTTTCCTCATAGCCCGATTCGGTCACGTACAGCGGCATCTTGCTGGTGCGGCCGTCGTCGAAATCCTTGGCCTTGGTGGCCACGATCAGGTGGCCCAGGTCCGGCGACAGCAGGCTGTCGACGATCTCCACGTCGGCGCCCAGGTAGATCGGTGCGGCCGCGCGGGTCGGGTCGGCCTGGCGCCAGCGCTGGTCCTGGTCCTTCAGCGCTTCGCGCTGGTCACGGTCGCGGCGCAGGGTTTCCAGGGTGCGCAGCTGCTGGTCGCGCAGCAGGTCATCCTTGGGCTTGCTGGCCGGGTCCTTGTCGGCCTTCAGGCTGGCCACCTGCTGCACGCCGCTGGCGGCGGTCCAGTGGAACCAGTTCTGGCCCACGCGCCAGATCACGCCGTTGTCGGCGGCGAAGTTCACCCCGGTGGCACGCTCGTTGCTGCGGGTCAGCTGGGTCAGCGCGCCGCTGCGCAGGTCGCGCACGAACACATCGCCATTGCGCACGAAGGCGCTGCGGCTGCGGGTACGGTCGTAGACCGGATCGGCCACGTCCAGGCTGCCGCGCTGGTCATCGGCCACCTGCGCGGCGGCGCCACCGGCCAGCGGCTGGCGGAAGGTGTCGCGCACCGGGCTGCCATTGCGCTTGAGCTGGTATTCCACCTGCTGGCTGTTCCACGACCACCAGGCCTTTTCCACCGGCGGACCGATCCAGTCCGGGTCGGCCATGGCCTGTTCGATGGTGATCGGCGTGGGCGCGGCATGCGCGGCCGGTGCGGCCAGGATGGCCGACAGCAGAAGGGACAGGGGCAGCACTCGGGACATGGGCGGACGGCACCAGAAGAGGAAACCGGGCAAGGGTAGCAGCCGTCCGCGCCGGGGGAGGGGGCCACAGGTCATGGCAGCGGGATCGGCAAAGCCGTGCAACCGGTCGCCGGTCCTGCGCATCCAATCTCCTGAACCCGCATCATCCACCGAACAGGAGCCCGACCATGCAGGAACTCATTCCGATCACCCTCTTCATCTGCATCGCCTATGCGATCCATGCCCTGGCCGATGCCCGCGCCCGCAGCAAGCTGGTTGCCCCCCACGTGCCGGAGGAGGTGATCCGTTCGCTGGCGGTGCTGGAAGAAGAGCGCCGCCGCCAGGGCGCGCTGCGCTGGGGCATCAGCCTGGTCAGCCTTGCCGTGGCCATGGGCCTGCTGGAGGCGATGGGGGCGCGCGAGCTGACCTTTGGCGCGGCTGCGGCGCTGGCCGGCAGTGCCGGGCTGGGCCAGCTGCTGGCCTGGCACTTCACCCGTCCTGCCCTGCGCAAGGGCTGAGGCCGGCATGCCACGGGCACAGGGGGCGCCCCGCGCATGAGCCTGCTGGGCGGAGCACTGGCTGCATTGCGGGGGCGTCGCCGCGACGTCCCCGCAGCGCCTCTACCGGAAGCTGACGACGACCGCGCGCTGGTGCGGGCGATCATCGATGGTTCGCAGCCGGCGTTCGCGCAGTTGGTGCAGGCCCACCAGCGCACCTGCGCGCACGTGATCGGACGCATGGTCGGCGACCGTGACCAGGTGGCCGACCTGCTGCAGGAAACTTTCCTGGCGGTGTTCCGCCAGCTGCACCGGTTCCGCTTCGAATCCTCGCTGCGCACCTGGGTTTCGCGGGTGGCCTATACGACGGCGCTGCAGCACCTGCGCCGCCGCCGGCTGGAAATGCAGTGGATGGTGGCGGTGGAGGTGCCCGAGGAACTGGGCATCGGCGACGAAGGGCCGGGCCCGGCCGAGCTGAGCGAGGCGCTTCAGGCCGGCCGCCAGCTGGGAGCCGCGCTGGATCGTCTCACCCCGCCGCAGCGCCTGATCATGGGCCTGCACTACCTGGAGGATTTCGACCTGGCCGAGATCGAGCAGGTAACCGGGTTGCCACGCGGTACCATCAAGAGCCATCTGTTCCGCGCACGGCAGACCCTGAAGCAGGAGCTGACCCGACGCGCCACCGCCGGAGAGCTGCTGTGAGCCATGCCAACGATCCTCGCGATGCCGATGCGCGCGCGCTATCGCAGGCGCTGCGCGAGCAGGAAGCAGCGACGCCCGACGTGAGCGAGGCGCTGCAGCGGCGGCTGCAGGCGGAAACCCGCGACAGCGGCGTGGGCTACGTGGTGGTGCAGGTGCTGCTGGTGTGTGCGCTGCTGGCCGCCGGCGTTTGGTATTTCTGGCGGTGAAGCCCCCGCCGGCTGCAATCGCTTCTGGTAGCGGCCGACCTTGGTCGGCGATTTGCGATGTGCCAACCAAGGTTGGCACCTACCAGAGCGGGGGAGTTGGCACCTACCAGGGCGGGTCGGTTGGCACCCACCAGAGCAGGGCGCCGGCGGCGTCTGCCCCCTGCGACACAGTGAAGCAGCGCGACACCGCGTCGCATCCCAGCGCGGCGATATCTTCCTAAAGTGGTCCGGTATCCCACCCGTACCCGGCAGGAGGCGTCCCTTGGACGCGTTGTTGTTGTCGCGGATCCAGTTCGGATTCGTCATCAGTTTCCATGTGCTGTTCCCCGCCTTCACCATCGGTACCGCCAGCTGGCTGGCCTTCGTTGAGTGGCGCTGGCTGCGCACGAAGTTGCCCATCTGGCGCGATCTCTACTTCTTCTGGCAGAAGATCTTCGCCGTGTCCTTCGGCATGGGCGTGGTCAGCGGCATCGTCATGGCCTTCCAGTTCGGCACCAACTGGCCGCGATTGAGCGAAGTGGCCGGCACCGTGATCGGCCCGCTGCTGACCTATGAAGTGCTGACCGCCTTCTTCCTGGAAGCCAGCTTCCTGGGCGTGATGATGTTCGGCTGGGGCCGGGTCTCGCCGCGCCTGCACTTCCTGTCCACCTGCATGGTGGCGCTGGGCACGCTGTTCTCCACCTTCTGGATCCTGTCGTCCAACAGCTGGCTGCACACGCCGGCCGGCTACGAAATGATCAACGGCATCGTGCACCCGGTGGACTGGTGGCAGGTGGTGTTCAACCCGTCCTTCCCCTACCGCTTGGCGCACATGGCGCTGGGCTCGTTCATCACCACCTGTTTCGTGATTGGTGGGGTGGGCGCCTGGTACCTGCGCAAGGGTACGCACGTCGAAGCGGGCCGGCGCATGGTGATTGCTGCCGTGGCCTTCGCCGCGCTGACCGTGCCGGTGCAGACCTTCGTTGGCGACATGCATGGCCTGAACACGCTGAAGCACCAGCCGATGAAGATCGCCGCGGTGGAAGCGCACTGGCACGAAAGCAAGGAAGGCGAGGGCGTGCCGCTGGTGGTGTTCGCCCTGCCCAACGAGAAAGAGCAGCGCAACGATTTCGAGGTGGCCATTCCCAAGCTGGGCAGCGTGATCCTGACCCATTCGCTGGATGGCACCTTCGATCCGCTGACCTCGGTGCCGGCCAGCGAGCGGCCGCCGGTGACGCCGGTGTTCTTCGCCTTCCGCATCATGGTTGGGCTGGGCACGCTGATGCTGCTGCTGGCCTGGGTGTCGGCCTTCCAGCTGTGGCGGAAGAAGCTGCTGGATTCGCCGTGGCTGCTGCGCGGCTGGAACTGGATGCTGCCCAGCGGCTTCATCGCGCTGGTGTCCGGTTGGTTCGTGACCGAGATGGGCCGCCAGCCCTGGGTGGTCTACGGCGTGCTGCGCACCGCCGATGCAGTGGGACCGCAGAGTGCGTGGATGACTGCGTTTTCGCTGGCGGTCTACGTGGTCGGCTATGCCTTCGTGTTCGGCTGGGGCATCTGGTACCTGGTGAAGATCCTGCGCCATGGCCCCCAGCCCCATGACCACGGGCCGTCGCTGGACCATGGCAGCCACACCCCGGCGCGTCCGCTGTCGGCCGCCGATGAACCGCTGGAGGAGCGCTGAGATGGACCTGATGACCTGGCTGCCGGTGGCATGGTTCGCGGTGATCGGCTTCGGCGTGCTGATGTATGTGGTGCTGGATGGCTTCGTGCTCGGCATCGGCATCCTGGCCCCGTTCGCCGAGGATGAAGAGCAACTGGACCTGATGATGAACACCGCTGCGCCCATCTGGGACGGCAACGAGACCTGGCTGGTGCTGGGCGGTGCCGGCCTGCTGGCCGCGTTCCCCAAGGCCTATGCGGTGCTGCTGTCGGCGCTGTATCTGCCGGTGCTGCTGCTGGTGGTGGCGCTGGTGTTCCGTGGCGTGGCCTTCGAATTCCGCTTCAAGGCGCACCGTTCGCGGCGGCTGTGGAGCGTGGCCTTCGGCCTGGGCTCGCTGCTGGCGACCTTCGCCCAAGGCGTGATCCTGGGCACCCTGGTGCAGGGCATTCCGCTGCTGGATGGTCGCTTCAGCGGTGGGGCGTTCGTCTGGTTCAGCCCGTTCGCGATGCTGACCGGTGCCGCGCTGGTGGCCGGCTACGCGCTGCTGGGCAGCACCTGGCTGATCCTGAAGACCGAAGGGCGCGTGCAGGCATTGGCGCGGCAGCTGACCCGGCCGCTGGTGGCGGCGGTGATCGTGGCGATGGGCCTGGTCAGCAGCTGGCTGCCGTTCCTGCACTCGCGGCTGATGGACCGCTGGTTCAGCGACGGCAACTTCTGGTGGCTGTCGCCGGTACCGCTGCTGACCCTGGCGGTGGCGGCCGCGCTGTGGCGCAGTGCCACCCACCCGCGCCGCGACCTGCCGCCGTTCCTGCTCAGCCTGGGCCTGTTCGTGCTCGGCTTCGCCGGTCTGGTGCTGGGCATGTGGCCCTACCTGCTGCCGCCGTCGATGACCCTGTGGCAGGCCGCGGCCCCGGCCTCGTCGCTGGGCTTCAGCCTGGTCGGGCTGGTCATGCTGCTGCCGGTCATCCTGGGCTATACCGCATGGTCGTACCGGGTGTTCCGCGGCAAGGTGCACGCCGGCGCCGGTTACCACTGAGGCGTGACCCACGGCAGCGGACGGTGACCGCTGCCCGTTGGGGTTTGTGAAACATGTATTCCCTGCGCCGGACGTGCTAGCGTGCGCTCCTTTCCGGCCGCCAGGGGGGCTGCCGGCGACGTCCTGGACGGACGCACGGCTGCAGGAATGGGGGGCCGCCGCGCGTCGCCGTAAATGGCTCGTGCCTATTGTTTGCCCATCCACACATCACCGGTAATGATTGAATTTTCCGTAGTCGACTGGGCTGCCTGGGCACCCGGGCTGACCGAACGCAGCCAATGGATGGACTGGGCCCGCACGCCGTTCCTGCCGCAGGGCGAGGGCACGCCTGCGCTGGCCGAAATTCCCGCCATGCAGCGGCGCCGCATCGAGCGCCTGGGCCGCATGGCCATCCAGACCGCCTGCTGGTGCGAAGACGGGCAGGGCGCCGACAGCCAGGTGCCGCTGGTGTTCGCCAGCCGCCATGGCGATGTGGCCCGTTCCATGGAACTGCTGGGCTCGCTGGCGGCCAACGAGCCGCTGTCGCCCACCGGCTTCGGGTTGTCGGTGCACAACGCCATCGCCGCGCTGTATTCCATCGCCCGCGGCCACCGCGGCAACTACCTGGCGCTGGCCGCCGGCCAGGCCACCGTGGAAGCGGCCTGCCTGGAAGCGGTGGGGCTGCTGGCTGATGGTGCGCCGGAAGTGCGCATCGTGGTCTACGAATCGCCGTTGCCCGACGTTTACGCGGAATTCGCCGACGAACCCGACCCGTTCTTCGCCTGGTGCTGGCGTCTGGCACCGGTCGACGCGGCCGATACCGGCCTGCGCCTGGCCTGGCAGGCGGCCGAAGATGAGCCGCAGACCGCCCCGGGCCTGCTGCCGCATGCGCTGGACCTGCACCGCTTCCTGCTCGGCCAGGACGCCGGCCTGGAGCACGTCAGCCAGGGCCAGCGCTGGTGCTGGAGCCGCCGTGTCTGAGGCGCTGCGCCGCCTCGATCACGCCTGGCGGGTGTTCGGCACCGGCCTGAGCTTTGCTGCCTTCGGCGTGGGCGGGCTGCTGCTGGGCGTGTTAGTGATGCCCCTGCTGCTGCTGATGCGCGACCCGGTGGCGCGGCGGCGGCGTGCGCGGCGGGTGGTGCAGGGCGCGTTTGCCAGCCATGTCTGGCTGATGTGCCGGCTGGGGGTGATGACCCTGCAGGTGGAAGGGCGCGAGCGCCTGCAGCGCGACGGCCTGCTGGTGCTGGCCAACCACCCCACGCTGATCGACGTGGTCTGCCTGATCGCGCTGCTGCCCAATGCCGACTGCGTGGTGAAGCGGGCCGTGGCCTGCAACCCGTTCATGCGCGGCCCGGTACGCGCCGCCGGCTACATCGCCAACGACGATGGCGCCGGGCTGGTGGATGACTGCGTGGCAGCCGTGCATGCCGGCGGCACCCTGGTCATCTTCCCCGAAGGCACCCGCACCGTGCAGGGCCAGCCGCTGCGCCTGCAGCGCGGCGCGGCCAACATCGCCGTGCGCGGCCGGCTGGACATCACCCCGGTGCGCATTACCTGCACCCCACCCACGCTGACCAAGGGCCAGAAGTGGTATCGTGTGCCCTCACGTCGTTTTCACGTTCAGCTGCAGATCGGCGAAGATATCGCGATCGCGCCGTTCCTGGCCGAAGATGACTCGCCGAGGGGGGATGCCTTGGCGGCCCGTCGCGTCACCGACCACCTCACTCGTTATTTCGACCTGTCTGGAGATCCGACCCGTGCAAGCACTTGAGCACGAGATCAAGGAATTGATCATTTCCTCGCTGTCACTGGAGGACATCACGCCGGAGGACATCGATCCGACCGCGCCGCTGTTCGTTGAAGGCCTGGGCCTCGATTCGATCGATGCGCTGGAACTGGGCCTGGCGCTGCAGAAGAAGTACGGTGTCAGCCTCTCGGCCGACTCTGAAGAAACCCGTCGCCATTTCTCCAGCGTGCGCGCGCTCGGCGAGTTCGTCGCCGCCCGCCAGTCGTAAGGCGCAGGAACAGCCATGACCAAGAATGAACTTTTCGAGCGCATCGTCCGCATCTTGACCGACAGCTTCGAGATCGAGCCGGCCCGGATCACCCCGGAGGCGCGCCTGTATGACGACCTGGACATCGACAGCATCGATGCGGTCGACCTGATCGTGCAGCTGAAGCCGCTGCTGGGTCGCAATCTTCAGCCGGAAGCCTTCAAGGCCGTGCGCACCGTGCAGGACATCGTTGATGTCGTGCATGGCCTGCTGCCTGGTCAGGCTGCCGCCTGACCGCAGCGCAGACGGCACGGCCATGGCTCGGGCACGCGTGGTCGTGGTGGCAGCGCTTTCGCTGGCCTACCCCGTGCTGGTGTACGCCGCGATGGGCCGCTTCGAGCCACGCTGGCTGTCGCTGCTGCTGTTCGGCCTGGCCCTGCTGCGCGCGCTGACCACCCGGCAACCGCTGTGGTGGGCCGCCGCCGCCGGTGCCGGCCTGCTGGCCGCGCTGGCCACCCTCCTCAACCAGGCGCTGCCGCTGAAGCTGTACCCGGCGCTGGTGAACGTGGTGATGCTGTGCGTGTTCGCCACCAGCCTGCGCTTCGGCCCGCCGCTGGTGGAGCGCCTGGCGCGCCTGCAGGAACCGGACCTGCCACCGTTCGCGGTGGTCTATACCCGTCGCGTCACCCAGGTGTGGTGCGGCTTTTTTGTTTTCAACGGAGGCCTGGCCCTGCTCACCGCGCTGTACGCGTCGGATCGGGTCTGGATGCTCTACAACGGACTGTTGGCGTACGTGATGATGGGCGTGTTGTTTGCAGGTGAATGGCTGGTGCGGCGGCGGGTGAAGGCGGCACATGCGCATGGCTGACTGGATCGCCCTGGACCGCCTGATGGTCACCGCGCAGCCGGGTCGCCCGGTCGGTCTGTGTGGCGAAGTGGCGCTGGACCACAGCGCGCTGCGCCAGCGCGTGGTGGCCTGGCGTGATGCCTTCGCCGCAGCCGATGGCCGCGACTGGGCGCTGTATTTCGACGATGCCATCGCCTTCGCCGCGGCCCTGTTCGGCGCATGGCATGCCGGCAAGCGCGTGTTCCTGGCCGCCGACAACCTGCCGGCCACCCTGCAGGCGCTGCAGCCGCAGGTCGCAGGCTTTGCCGGCGACGTCTCGGCCAATTACCGGCCGCTGGTTCCCGCTGCTCCCACCGATGGCGCGCTGCACGCGCTGGATGAGCGCGCCTGCGAGCTGTGCGTGTTCACCTCCGGCAGCACCGGCCAGCCCAGTGCGATCAGCAAGCGCATGGACCAGCTGGCGCGCGAGGTCGATGCGCTGCAGGCGGCCTTCGGTGCGCAGGTGGAGGGCGCACAGGTGCACGGCACCGTGTCCCACCAGCATATCTACGGCCTGCTGTTCCGCGTGCTATGGCCGCTGGCGGCGGGGCGGCCGGTGCAGCCGCGGCGGTTCTTCCATGAAGATCTGGTGGCGACCCTGGCCGCGGCCGACAGCGTGCTGGTGGCGACCCCGGCGCACCTCAAGCGCCTGCCCGAACAACTGGACTGGGCCAGCCTGCATGGGCGCCTGCGCGCAGTGTTTTCTTCCGGCGGCCCGCTGCCCGAAGACGCCGCACGACAGGTGCGCGGCTGGCTGGGCGTGGCACCCACCGAGGTGTATGGCAGCAGCGAGACCGGCGGCATCGCCTGGCGCCGCTGGGATACCGACATGCCGCCGTGGCAGCCGCTGCCGGGCGTGCAGTGGCGCATTGAAGAGGGTTGCCTGGCCGTGGCCTCGGCGCACCTGGAAAGCGCCGACTGGTGGCGGACCCAGGATCGGGTGGAAGCCCTGGCCGATGGCCGCTTCCGTCTGCTGGGGCGCGCCGACCGCATCGTCAAGATCGAAGAGCGCCGGGTTTCCCTGGACGCGCTGGAACGCGCCCTGCGCGAAGACCCCGAAGTGGAGGACGCGCGCGTGCTGGTGCTGCAAGGGCACCGTGAACAACTGGCCGCCGTGGTGGTGCCCGCCGATCCGGCGCTGGCCGAGGCCGGTGATGCCGCACGTCGCGCGCTGGGCCAGCGGCTGGGCGCCCGCCTGGCGCAGGGCCATGATGCGGTGACCCGCCCGCGCCGCTGGCGGCTGGTGCAGGCACTGCCGATCAATGCCCAGGGCAAGGTGACCCAGGCCGCGCTGGCGGCATTGTTCCAGCCGTTGCTGCCGGTGCCGCAGTGGGACCAGCGCGGCGACGCCAGCGCGACCCTGCGCATGACCCTGGCCCCGGCGCTGCGCGCGTTCCAGGGCCACTTCCCGCAGGCGGCGATCCTGCCCGGCGTGGCCCAGCTGGATTGGGCGGTGCGCTTCGGCCGCCAGGCCTTCGATCTGCCAGGCGGCTTCGTGCGCATGGATGTGGTGAAGTTCCAGAAGGTGGCGCGGCCCGGCGATGAGCTGACCCTGCAGCTGGACTGGGATGCGCCGCGCGGCGTGCTGACTTTCCGCTACACCTCCCTGCACGGCGTGCATGCCAGCGGCAAGGTGATCCTGACCGATGCGCACTGAGCCGGCGCCGACCGGGGGCGCCTTCGCGCCGCTGGTGGTCATTCCCGTGTACGACCACGAACACGCCATCGGCGCCGTGGTGCAGGGCGTGCAGGCCGCGGGCCTGCCGTGCCTGCTGGTGGACGATGGATCATCGCCTGCGTGCGCGGCCGTGCTGCGCGCGTTGTCCACGCAGCCTGGCGTCGATCTGCTGCGGCTGGACCAGAACCAGGGCAAGGGCGGCGCCATGCTGGCCGGTTTTGCCGAAGCGGCCCGGCGCGGCTACAGCCATGTGCTGCAGATCGATGCCGACGGCCAGCATGACACCGGCGATCTGCCGCGCTTCATCGCCGCTGCCCGGGCCCGCCCGCAGGCGGTGATCTGCGGCATTCCCGCCTACGATGCCAGCGTGCCCAAGGCGCGCCTGTACGGTCGCTACGCCACCCATATCTGGGTCTGGATCAACACGCTGTCGCTGCACCTGCGCGACACCATGTGTGGCTTCCGGGTCTATCCGCTGCCACCGGTGCTGGCCCTGGTCGGCCAGGAAACCATCGGCCGGCGCATGGATTTCGATACGGAAATCATGGTCCGCCTGTACTGGCGGCAGGTGCCGGTAGAGCACCTGGCCACGCGCGTGACCTATCCGGCCGATGGCGTGTCGCACTTCGATGTGTGGCGCGACAACGTGCGCATCAGCCGCATGCACACGCGCCTGTTCTTCGGCATGCTGCCGCGCGCGCCGCGCCTGCTGTGGCGCCGCCTGCGGGGCCAGGGCTGACATGGCGCGCACGCAGGACGCACCGCATTGGGCCGACATCGGCGAATCCACCTCGGTGGCCGGTGTGCTGTTCCTGTGCTGGGTGCACCGCTGGTTCGGGCGCTGGCCGTTCCACCTGTGCGTGTGGCCGGTGGTGGCCTGCCACTGGCTGGGCAACCGTGTCGGCCGCCAGGCGTCGATGCAGTACCTGCAGCGGCTGCAGGCGCACAGCGGCGCGCTGGGCCATGCGCCCACCTGGCGCGACAGCCTGCGCCACTTCTTCAGCTTCGCCGATACCCTGCTGGACAAGCTGCTGGGCCTGGGCGGGCGCTACCCGCCCGAACGCATCCACCTGCAGCGCGACCTGGTGCTGGGCAAGATCGCGCGCCGCGAAGGCGGCCTGATCCTGACCGCGCATATCGGCTGCCTGGAACTGTGCCAGGTGCTGGCCGAACAGGTGCCCGGCTTCCGCATTACCGTGCTGGTCCACACCGCCCATGCGCAGCGCTTCAACCGCCTGCTGCAGCGGCTGGACCCGCTGGCCGCGGTGGAACTGGTGCAGGTGACCGAAATGGGCCCAGCCACGGCGATGCTGCTGGCCGACAAGGTCGCTTCCGGTGGCTTCGTGGCCATCGTCGGTGATCGTGTGCCGGTGCAGGGCGGGCGCAGCGTGATGGCCGATTTCCTGGGCCACCGCGCGCCGTTCCCGATCGGTGCCTATGTGCTGGCCTCTGCGCTGGCCTGCCCGGTCTACACCATGTCCTGCCTGCACGATGGCGATGGCTATCGCGTGGCGTTTGAACAGTTCGCCGAACGCGTGGTGCTGCCGCGCGGTTCGCGTGATGCCGCCCTGGCCGAACAGGCGCAGCGCTTCGCGCGCTGGCTGGAACTCCAGGTCATCCAGTCCCCGTTGGACTGGTTCAATTTCTTCCCCTTCTGGGATCAGGCCCCCCATGACGACTGACGCCGTACCCGTATGCCGTTTCGGTGATGCACCGCTGACCATTGAAGACGTGGTGGCGCTGGCCCAGCGCCAGTGCGAGGCCGCGCTGAGCGAAGCGCCCGCGTTCCGCGCACATATCCAGCGCGGCGCCGATTTCCTCGACCGCCTGCTGCGCGAGGACGGGGTGATCTACGGCGTGACCACCGGCTACGGTGATTCGTGCACGGTGAACATTCCGCCGGCGCTGGTGGCCGAGCTGCCGCACCACCTGTACACCTACCACGGCTGTGGCCTGGGCCGTTACCTGGACCCGGCGGAAACGCGTGCCGTGCTGGCTGCGCGCTTGGCCTCGCTGGTGCGCGGCATGTCCGGCGTCAGCGTGCCGCTGCTGGAAGGCCTGGCCACCCTGCTGCAGCACGACGTACTGCCGCTGATCCCGGCCGAAGGCTCGGTCGGCGCCAGTGGTGACCTGACCCCGCTTTCGTACGTGGCCGCCGTGCTGTGTGGCGAGCGCGAGGTGCTGTTCGAAGGCCAGGTACAGGCGGCCGGTCCGGTGCTGGCGAAGATCGGCATGACCCCGCTGAAGCTGCGCCCGAAGGAAGGCCTGGCGATCATGAACGGCACCGCGGTGATGACCGGCCTGGCCTGCCTGGCCTGGCAGCGCGCCGACTACCTGGCCCGCATGGCCACGCGACTGACCGCCTTCAACGTGTTGTCCAGCGACGGCAACGCGCACCACTTCGATGAAACCCTGTTCGCCGCCAAGCCGCACCCCGGCCAGGGCCGCATTGCCGCGCGCCTGCGCAGCGACCTGCACAGCGAGCGCCCGCCGCGCAACGAACAGCGCCTGCAGGACCGCTATTCGCTGCGCTGCGCGCCGCACGTGATCGGTGTGCTGGAAGACAGCCTGCCGTTCCTGCGCCAGCTGATCGAAACCGAACTGAACAGCGCCAACGACAACCCGCTGATCGATGCCGACGGCGAGCGCATCCTGCATGGCGGTCATTTCTACGGCGGCCACATCGCGCTGGCGATGGATACGCTGAAGAACACCGTGGCCAACGTGGCCGACCTGCTGGACCGGCAGCTGGCGCTGGTGGTCGACGCCCGCTACAACCACGGCCTGCCGGCCAACCTGTCGGCGGCCACCGGCCCGCGCGCGGCCATCAACCATGGCCTGAAGGCGCTGCAGATCAGCGTGTCGGCGTGGACCGCCGAAGCCCTGAAGCAGACCATGCCGGCCAGCGTGTTCTCGCGTTCCACCGAATGCCACAACCAGGACAAGGTCAGCATGGGCACCATCGCCGCGCGCGACTGCCTGCGCGTGATCGAACTGACCGAGCAGGTGGTGGCGGCCATGCTGATCGCCGCCCGCCAGGGCCTGGCCCTGCGCGAACGGGTTGGCCTGAACGCGCAGCTGCATGGCAGTCTGGCCGACATGTATGCCGACCTGGGGCAGCGCATCGCCCTGGTCGAAGAAGACCGCGCGCTGGATCGCGAACTGCGGGAACTGCTGGTGGAGATCCGCGCGCAACGCTGGGAACTGTATGCCGGTGAATGAACACACGGAACTGGTCGGGGAAATCACCCTGACCCCTGCCTTCCATGACTGCGATCCGATGAACGTGGTCTGGCACGGCAACTACTTCAAATATTTCGAGATCGCGCGCTGCGCGCTGCTCGGCCGCTACGACTACGACTACCCGCAGATGCTCGAATCGGGCTACCTGTGGCCGGTGGTCGATGCGCGGGTGAAGTACGTGCGCCCGCTGTTGTTCAACCAGCCGTTGCGCATCGTGGCGCGCATCGTGGAATGGGAGAACCGGCTGAAGATCGAGTACGAAATCTTCGATGCGGGCAGCGGCCAGCGCTTGACCCGTGCAATGACCATCCAGGTCGCGGTGGACGCGGCCAGCAAGGAAATGCTGTACCAGTGCCCGCCGGTGCTGTGGCAGCGCCTGGGAGTGCCTGCACCATGAAGACCCTGTTCACCGTTCCGCGCGCGCTGCTGTGCGCGCTGCTGCTGGCCGCTGCGCCGCTGGCCCAGGCCGCCGACCCGGCGGTGGATGCGATCACCCAGGCGGTGGCGCGGCCGGACGTACTGCGTGGCCAGTTCACCCAGGAAAAGCAGGTCAGCGGCTTCAAGAACCCGCTGCGTTCGCAGGGCCAGTTCGTGGTCGCGCGCCAGCACGGCGTCATCTGGACCACGCTCAAGCCCTTCCCCTCGGAAGTGGTGGTCACCGCCGACCGCATCCTCAGCCGCCAGCGCGACGGCAGCACCCGGGTCGAACTGGATGCGCGGCAGCAGCCGGCCATGCGCTCGGTGAACGCGATCATGTTCGCGCTGATGAGCGGTGACGTGCAGGCGCTGTCCAGCCAGTTCAACGTGCAGGCCAGCCGCGAAGGGCAGGGCTGGACGCTGAAGCTGACCCCGAAGTCGGCGATGCTGGCCAAGGCCTTCGAATCGCTGACCCTGCAGGGCGACCGCTACGTGCGCCAGGTGCAGATCGTGGAGGCCAACAAGGACCGCACGCAGATCCAGTTCAGCGCGTTGAGCGAAGCACCGGCCACGCTGAATGCCGACGAGGCGCGCCGCTTTGACTGATCTGGGAAGCGCGAACGGAGCGGACCGCCTGCGCCGCTGGTGGCACTGGCTGGGCATTGCCTGGCTGCTGGTGCTGCTGGTGCTGGGCGTGCAGCAGTGGCGGCTGTGGAGCGAACAGTCGCGGATCGACACCGACATCCTGGCGCTGTTGCCGCAGGATGCACACGATCGCCTGTTGAGTGATGTCACCCGGCGCATTGCCGATGGCAGCTCGCGCCAGGTGGTGGTGCTGCTGGGCAGTACCGATGGCGCCGCCGCCAAGCGCGCGCAGGCCGCCTTCGCCAAGGCGATGGCCGGCGATGCCGACAGCGAGCTGCTGGTCCCCAGTGGCTCGATCGAAGGTTGGTTCGATGAAGCGCGCGCGTTCTACGCGCCGTACCGCGACCGACTGCTGACCCCAAGCCAGCGCGAACAGTTGCAGCAGGCCGAACCGGGCGCGCTGGCCGAACAGGCCTTGGGCGCGCTGTATGGGCCGATGGGCGCACCGCGGCTGACCGAGTGGCGGCAGGACCCGTTGTCGCTGTGGCCGCAGTGGTGGCAGCAGCAGGCACAGGGCTCGGGCCTGCGCCTGGGCGATGACGGCCTGCTGGAAGCCGAAGGCAAGCATTGGGCAGCGCTGCAGTTCGATACGCCGGGCTCGGCGTTCCAGCTCGATGGCGAACGTCATATCGATGGCCTGCTGGAACGTGCCGGCCAAGCCGCCAAGGCGGCTGCACCGGATCTGGAGATCCTGCATGCCGGCGTGCCGTTGCATGCCGAAGCCGCGGCCGTGCAGGCCAACCAGGAAATCAACACCATCGGCTGGGGGTCGCTGGCCGCCGTGCTGCTGCTGGTCTGGCTGGCGTTCCGTTCGCTGCGCCCGATCCTGCTGGTGGCCGCCTCGTTGCTGATCGGCTGTGGCGTGGCGCTGGCGGTCACCGTGCTGGTGTTCGGCAAGGTACACGTGCTGACCCTGGTGTTCGGTGCATCGCTGGTGGGCGTGGCCGAGGACTACGGCATCCACTGGTTCGCCTCGCGCCAGGCCGAACCGGCGGACCGCCGCTGGAAGCTGTTGCGGCACCTGCTGCCCGGCCTGTGGCTGGCCCTGCTGACCAGCGCGCTGGCCTACCTGGCACTGGGCCTGGCCCCGTTCCCCGGCCTGCGGCAGATGGCGCTGTTCTCGGTGGTGGGACTGGCCGCCGCGTTCCTGACGGTGATCTTCTGGTTCCCGTGGCTGGACGGCGGTGACATCCGCCAGACGCGTTTCTCGCAGTGGCTGGGCAACACCCTGGAGCGCTTCCCGCGCCTGCATGGCACGCGCCCGGTCACGCTGTTCATCGTGGCCGCACTGGCGCTGTCGGCCATCGGCATCGCGCGTCTGCAGAGCAACGACGATCTGCGCAGCCTGCAGTCGTCGCCGCCGGCGCTGATGGCCGAACAGATCCGCCTGAGCCAGTTGCTGGGCATGCCCAGCCCGGCGCAGTTCTACCTGGTGCAGGGCGAAGATGACGCACAGCTGCTGCAGCGCGAAGAAGCGCTGACCGAGCGCCTGCGCGTGCTGGCCCACGACAAGCGCATCGGTGGCTACCGTGCGATCAGCGATTGGCTGCCGTCGCCGGCGCGCCAGCAGGCCGATGCCGCGCTGACGGCGAAGGTCGAACCGGGCGTGTTGTCGGCGGTGGGCGAAGCGGTGGGCGAACCGCTGCCGCGCCCGGATTTCGCTGCCGGTCCGCTGACCGCGCAGGCATTCCTGGCATCGCCAGCATCCAAGCCGTTCCGCCACCTGTGGGTGGGCAGCGTGGGCGGGCAGAAGGTCAGCGTGGTGATGGTGGACGACCTGTCGCGTGCCGATGCGCTGGCCACCCTGCAGGGCGCGGCCGAAGGCCTGCCCGGCGTGCGCTGGGTCGATCGCACCGCCGATTTCTCCAAGCTGCTGGGCCACTACCGCAAGCTGATGGGCGGCCTGCTGCTGGTCGGCATCGCGCTGGTGTTCGGTGCGCTGTGGCTGCGCTACCGCCGCCAGGCGTGGCGGGTATTCGCACCCACCCTGATAGCCGGTGCGCTCACCCTGGGCCTGCTGGGCCTGTTCGGGCAGCCGCTGCAGCTGTTCAACGTGCTGGCGCTGATGCTGCTGCTGGGCATGGGCATCGACTACGGCATCTTCCTGATCGAGCACCGCGGCGATGCCAGTGCCTGGCTGGCGGTGTGCGTGGGCGCGGCCAGCACCTGGCTGTCGTTCGGCCTGCTCGGCCTGTCGCAGACCCCGGCGCTGCGCGCGTTCGGGCTCACCCTGCTGTTCGGCATCGGCCTGGTCTGGCTGATTTCGCCGCTGTTCCGGCCACCGCCGCACGACCTGCCGCCGGCATGACGCCGGCACCGCCGTATTCCCTTCTTCCCACCTGATCGAGCAACAAGGACGCACCGATGAACACTGCTGTGGATGCTGTCGAACGTACTGAAATCCTGATCATCGGTGCCGGTCCTGCCGGTTCGGTGGCCGCCGCGATGCTGCGCCAGCAGGGGCGCCAGGTGCTGATGCTGGAGCGTCAGCAGTTCCCGCGCTTCTCCATCGGCGAAAGCCTGCTGCCGCAGAGCATGGAATACATCGAAGCGGCTGGCCTGCTGCAGGACGTGGTGGAAGCGGGCTTCCAGTACAAGAACGGTGCGGCCTTCGTGCACGGCGAAGCGCGTACCGCCTTCGATTTCCGCCAGAAATTCTCGCCGGGCTGGGGCACCACCTACCAGGTGCAGCGCGCCGACTTCGACAACGTGCTGGCGCGCGGCGCCGAGCGCATGGGCACCACGCTGCGCTTCGGCGATGAAGTGCTGGCGGTCGAGCCGGGCGAACAGCCGGTGGTCAGCGTGCGCCGTCCCGACGGCAGCGAGTACCGCATCCAGGCAGACTTCATCCTCGATGCCTCCGGCTTCGCACGCCTGCTGCCGCGCCTGCTGGACCTGGAATCGCCGTCGAACTTCCCGGTGCGCGGGGCGATCTTCTGCCACGTGCGCGACAACATTCCGGCCGAGGCCGATTTCGACCGCAACAAGATCCTGATCACCACCCACCCCGAGCACATCGACGTCTGGTACTGGACCATTCCGTTCTCCAACGGCTGCTGCTCGCTGGGTGTGGTGGCCGAACCGTCGTTCTTCGAACGCTATGAAGGCGACGATCTGCAGAAGCTGCAGGCCATCGTGGGCGAAGACCCGAACCTGACCCGCCTGCTGGCCAACGCCGAATGGGCGGTGCTGCCGGTGCGCCGCATCACCGGCTATTCGGCCAATGTCAGTTCGCTGTGGGGCCCGGGTTACGCGTTGCTGGGCAATGCCGGCGAGTTCCTCGATCCGGTGTTCTCCTCCGGCGTCACCATCGCCTTCAAGTCGGCGCAGCTGGCCAGCGAATGCCTGAAGCGCCGCTACGCCGGTGAAACCGTCGATTGGGAAGCGGAGTTCTCCATTCCGCTGCGCGCGGGCGTGAAGACCTTCCGCCGCTTCGTCGAAGCCTGGTACCAGGGCGGTTTCCAGAAAATCATCTACCACCCCGAGCAGCAGCCTGCCGTGCGCGACATGATCAGCTCCATCCTGGCCGGCTATGCGTGGGATACCAAGAACCCGTACGTGGCCGATGACAGCGGCCGCCGCATGCGTGTGCTGGAGGAACTGTGCAGCGCCTGATCGTCCGTTTCACGGCCGTGCTGCTGTGCGTGCTGCTGGCCGCCTGTGCCAGCCGCATGCCGCGGCCCCTGGTCGAACTGCCGCCGCTGCGCCTGCCGCCGGCCAGTCTGCCGGCCCCGCTGGCGCTGCAGCAGCAGTTGCATTTCCGTTTCGGCAGCCACGAGCGCGACCTGGACGCGCTGCTGGAAGCCGATGCCCATCAGGTGCAGTTGGCGGTGCAGGCCATGGGCCAGACCGGCGTGCGCCTGCAATGGGATGGCCAGAACCTGACCCAGCAGCGCGCGCCGTGGCTGCCGCCGCAGGTGCGTGCCGAGCGCGTGCTGGACGATCTGCAGTTCGCGCTGTGGCCGACCGCCGCGATTGCCGCGGCATTGCCGCCGGGTTGGCAGGTGGCCGACGACGGCCAGCAGCGCACGCTCTTACGCGACGGCACGGTGTGGCTGCAGCTGCAGCGCCGCGCTGATGGCAGCGTGGAACTGGACAACCGCGCCGAGGGCTACGCCCTGCGCATTGAATCGATCGACATGGCCGGGCAGCACGAATGACCGCACCGATTTTCCTGAACGACCTGGGCGTGGTCTGCGCGCTGGGCGCGGGCCGCGCCGAGGTGGCCGCCGCGCTGTTCGCCGACGCCCCCGGTGGGCTCAGCGACAACCACACGCTGCTGCCGGGGCAGACCCTGGCGCTGGGTGAAGTGCGCACGCCGCTGCCGGCGCTGGACGATCTGCCGGTCGCCCTGCGCGGCCGCAACAATACGCTGCTGGACGTGGCGCTGGCACAGATCGCGCCGTCGGTTGCCGCGGCCATTGCCCGCTATGGCGCATCGCGCGTGGCGGTGGTGCTGGGCACCAGCACCTCGGGCATCGGTGAATCCGAACAGGCGCTGCGCACCCGCGCCGAGCAGGGCCACTGGCCCGAAGGTTTCGATTACGCACAGCAGGAAATGGGCACCGCCGCCCAGTTCGTGCGCCAGCGCAGTGGCGCGCAGGGCCCGGCATGGACGCTGTCCACCGCCTGTTCGTCCAGCGCCAAGGCACTGATGTCGGCCGCACGCATGCTGCGCACCGGTGTTGTCGACGCCGTCATCGCCGGTGGCGCCGATTCGCTGTGCCGTTTCACCGTCGCGGGTTTCAGCGCACTGGAATCGGTATCGCCGCAGCGCTGCAATCCGTTCTCGCAGCACCGCAGTGGCATCAACATCGGCGAAGGCGCCGCACTGTTCCTGCTGACCCGCGAGCCGGGCGGCGTGCGGTTGGCCGGCTGGGGTGAATCGGCCGATGCGCACCACATGTCCGCACCCGATCCGCAGGGCCTGGGTGCCATCGACGCGCTGCAGCAGGCCTTGCAGCGTGCCGGCTGGGCCGCGCAGGAGGTGGACTACGTGAACCTGCACGGCACCGCCACCGGCCACAACGACGCCATGGAAAGCCAGGCGGTTGCGCAGGTGCTGGGCACCACCGTGCCGGCCAGTTCCACCAAGCCGCTGACCGGGCACACGCTGGGCGCGTCCGGCGCGATCGAAGCCGCGCTGTGCTGGATCGTGCTGGCCGACAACCCGCAGCAGCAGCTGCCGCCGCACTGGTGGGACGGCGTGGCCGACCCGGCGCTGCCGGCGCTGCCGCTGGTGGCACCCGGTACGCGCACGGCGCAGGCGCCGCGGCGCGCCCTCAGCAACTCATTCGCCTTCGGTGGCAGCAACGCCGTGCTGGCGCTGGAGCGCCTGTGAGCCGGCCGTTGTACGCCATTGAAGAGGTGGTGCCGCACCGCCAGGACATGTGCCTGCTGGAGCGCATCGTGCACTGGGACGATGACGGCATCGAGGCCGAGCTGGTCGTGCCCGAGACGGGCTTGTTCGTCGAAGACGGCGGCATTCCGGCCTGGGTGGGCATCGAATACATGGCCCAGGCCATTGCCGCGTGGGCGGGGTGCCGCGCACGCACCGCCGGGCGCCCGCCGCAGCTGGGCTTCCTGCTCGGCAGCCGCCGCTACAGCAGCCACCGCAGCAGCTTCCCCAGCGGCACCTGTCTGCGCGTACAGGCGCGCTGCGAGCTGTTGGGCGACAATGGGCTGGGAATGTTCGCCTGCTGCATCCTGGCGGGCGACGAAGAATGGGCAGTTGCCAACGTGTCGGTGTTCGAACCGGCCGACTCGATGGCCTATCTGGAGAGTGGACAGGCATGACAGGGAATCGGAGTGTGCTGGTGACCGGCGCCAGCCGGGGTATCGGCCGGGCCATCGCGCTGCGTATCGCGCGCGATGGCTTCGACGTGGTGGTGCATTGCCGCAGCCGCGTTGAAGAAGCGCAGGCCGTGGCTGCGGAAATCCAGGCGCTTGGCCAACAGGCCCGCGTGCTGGCCTTCGATGTGGCCGACCGGGCTGCCGCGCGTGCGGCGCTGGAAGCCGACGTGGAAGCGCACGGCGCCTACTACGGGGTGGTCTGCAATGCCGGCATCGCCCGTGACGGCGCCTTCCCGGCGCTGTCCGAAGACGATTGGGACCAGGTCATCCACACCAACCTGGACGGCTTCTACAACGTGCTGCACCCGCTGATCATGCCGATGGTGCGCCGTCGCAAGCCGGGCCGCATCGTCACCCTGTCGTCGGTATCCGGCGTGGCCGGCAACCGCGGCCAGGTCAACTACAGCGCGGCCAAGGCCGGCATCATCGGCGCCACCAAGGCACTGGCGCTGGAACTGGCCAGCCGCCAGATCACCGTGAACTGCGTGGCCCCGGGCCTGATCGAGACCGACATGCTGAATGAAGAAGTGGTCGAACACGCATTGAAGCTGATTCCCGCCGGCCGCGTCGGCCGCCCGGACGAAGTGGCCGCCACCGTGGCCTTCCTGCTGTCCGAGCCGGCCGGGTACATCACCCGCCAGGTCATTTCGGTGAACGGGGGCATGATCTGATGGCCGCCGATCGTCGCGTCGTGGTGACCGGTGCCGCCGCCATCAGCCCGCTTGGCCACGACTGGCCGACCATCCAGGCGCATCTGCGCAGCTGCCGCAATGCGGTGCGCAGCATGCCCGAATGGGATGTCTATGCCGGCCTGAACACCAAGCTGGCCGCGCCCGCGCAGGATTACGACCTGCCGCCGAACTACAACCGCAAGACCACCCGTTCGATGGGCAAGGTCGCCATCATGTCGGTGCGCGCCACCGAAGTGGCGCTGCGCGAAGCGGGTCTGTACGAGCACCCGGTGCTGCGCAGCGGCCGTGCCGGCGTGGCATACGGGTCGTCGTCGGGCAGCCATGAAGCCACCGGTGAATTCGGCCGCATGCTGCATGAATTCACCACCGATGGCATCAGTGCCACCACCTACCTGAAGATGATGAGCCACACCGCGCCGGTGAACATCGGCGTGTTCTTCGGCCTGTCCGGCCGCGTCTACACCACCTCCAGCGCCTGCACGTCGGGCAGCCAGGGCGTGGGCGCCGGCTACGAGGCGATCCGCAGTGGCAAGCAGACGGTGATGGTGGCCGGCGGTGCCGAACAGCTGGACGCCACCGCCGCGGCGGTGTTCGACACCCTGTTCGCCACCAGCACCCGCAACGATGCGCCGCAGACCACCCCGCGCCCGTTCGATGCCGGCCGCGATGGCCTGGTGCTGGGCGAGGGCGCCTGCACGCTCATCCTGGAAGACCTGGAGCACGCGCAGGCGCGCGGTGCCACCATCCTGGCCGAGATCGTGGGTTACGGCACCAACAGCGATGGCCAGCACGTCACCCAGCCCAGCGCCGACACCATGGCCCAGGCCATGCGCCTGGCTCTGGAAGACGCCGGCCTGGAGCCGTCGCAGATCGATTACGTGAATGCCCATGGCACCGCCACCGACCACGGTGACATCGCCGAAACCCAGGCCACCGCGCAGGTATTCGGCAACGCCGTGCCGATCAGTTCGCTGAAAAGCTACGTCGGCCACATGCTGGGCGCCTGCGGCGCGTTCGAGGCCTGGATGAGCATCGAGATGATGCGCGTCGGCTGGTTCGCGCCCACCCTGAACCTGGGCGAGGTCGATCCGCGCTGTGGCCAGCTCGATTTCATCACCGGCCAGGGCCGTGAACTGCAGGCCGAGTACGTAATGAGCAACAATTTCGCCTTCGGCGGCATCAACACCTCGCTGGTGTTCCGCCGCTGGAGCGAGTGACCCGCTGTACCCGCACCCCAACAAGGAGATGTTCCGATGCGCCGCACCCTGCTGATCGCCGCCGCCACTGCGCTGCTGGCCCTGTCCTCCACCGCCTCGGCCCGCGACACCCGCGTCGAGCAGTCCCTGCGTGACCTGGTCAATTCGCAGGCCGCCAAAGATGCCGGCATCGATGGCAGCGTCCGCTTCTACCTGGCCGGCCAGCCGGTCAGCGTGCAGCAGCGCCTGGGCGAGGACGTGACCAACAAGAAGACCAACGCCGCCAACAAGAGCGACGAAGAAGCCTGCCGCTGGGTGGCCCTGTCGGCGCTGCGCGCGCTGCAGGATGGCGCCAAGTCGCGCGGCGCCAACGCCGTGGTCGACATCGTCAGCTACTACAAGAAGAACGAGTTCAAGAGCGCCACCAACTACGAATGCTATGCCGGCACGATCCTGGCAGGCGTGGCGCTGAAGGGCACCTACGCGAAGGTCAAGTAAGGCCCGCGCAGCGCCCGGTGCTGGCTGAACGCCGCCGCCACATTGCTGAACCCCGGTGGGGAAACGCCGTCGATCGCGCCGCCATCGTCGCGTGACGGCTTTCCCCGCCCCCGGCTTTCCGACACAATCATGGCTCTTCCCGGGTTATCGTCCCGCGGACATGCACGCCTACGTCTATAAAAGCCAAAAAAAGCCGGACACCTACGTCTATCTCGCCCGTCGTGATGACTTCAGTGCGCTGCCTGCGCCGCTGGCAGCGTCGCTGGGCGCGCTCACCTTCGTGCTGGATATCGCGCTGGATGCCTCGCGCCGCCTGGCCCAGGCCGATCCGGCCAAGGTCCGCAGCGAACTGACCGAACGTGGTTTCTACCTGCAGGTGCCGCCGTCGGTGGCCAGCCTGATGCCGCGCCACTATGACTGAGCTGTCCCGTTCGCGCGCCCTGACTGCAGCCTTCGGGCTGGGCGCCGTGCTGGCGCTGGGTTCGGCCCTGGGTGGCCTGCCGGGCGCGCTGCTGGCCGCCTTGGCGCAGCCGGCGTTCGCGCTGGGTGTGTCGTGGTGGCGGCGCAGCCGTGCGCTGCTGCCGCTGCAGCAGACCCTGCGCCAGGACGTGCCGGCGCTGCTGGCGCTGTGGTTCGCCGCGCCGCTGCTGCTGGCTCTGCTGTTGGCCTGGCCGCTGGCGGCGCTGCGCGACAGCGGCAGCCTGGCCGCCGTGCTTGGCCTGAGCGTGCTGGTCAGCGCCGCGTTGCTGGCGGCCTGGCGTACCTGGCCGCTGTGGAACGATGTCGAACGTCTGGATGGTGGCCTGGGCCCGCATTGGCAGGCACTGGCCGGGCGCGATCTGAGCGCCTGGCGTGGCCTGGGCGTGGCCGCGATCGTGGTGGCGCTGGCCGCGCTGGTGGTGTTGCCGGCCTGGCCCGAGCTGCTGCCCGAAGGCGCACGCTGGCCGGCCGCGCTGGCCGTGCTGCTGCTGTCGCCGCCGCTGCACCTGCTGCTGCAGAAGGTGCAGCCGGCACCGCTGGTGGCACTGCGCAGCCGTGTGCTGGACACCGCCAGCGACGACGCGGCACCCCTGTTCACTGCCGTGGCCGACAGCACCCCGCTGGAAGCCATGGCGCCGCAGGAACTCACCCCGTCGCTGTTCGAAGCGGCCCGCCACGGCCGTGTCGACCGCGCGCTGCAGTTGCTGCAGGCCGGTGCCGACGCGCACGCGCTGCCCGATTCGAGCTGGCGCGACCAGCGCAGCCTGGCCGTGCTGGCGGCGGTGCTGCCGGACCTGCGCCTGCTGCGTGAACTGATCGGCCGCGGCGTCGACGTGAACGCTCCGCACCGCGGCATGACCCCGTTGCTGGCCGCCACCCGCGACAGTTGGCATGGCCGCCCCGAAGCGGTGATGACCCTGCTGGCCAACGGTGCCGATTCGCGCGCCACCGACAGCGATGGCAACACCCCGCTGCACCATGCCGCACGCAGTTCCGACCCCGGCGTGGCCGCGCTGCTGCGCGATGCCGCTGCCGAAGTGGACGCGCTGAACCATGAAGGCTGGTCGCCGCTGGCGGTGGCCTGCCAGGTCGGCAACTGGCGCCTTGCACGCTTCCTGCTGGAGCGCGGCGCGCGTACCGAACCGGCCGAGGGCACCCCGGTGCTGCTGGCCGCAGCGGCAACCGAAGATGATGACCCGGCCGGCGTGCAGCTGCTGCTGAAGCACAAGGCCCGTGCCGATGCGCGTGATCGCCAGCGCCGCAGTGCGCTGCACGACGCCGCGCTGGCCGGCCACGTGGACATCATCGGCGTGCTGCTGGGCGCCGGTGCCAACCTGGAAGCCCGCGACGCGCTGGGCCGCACCCCGTGGCTGGAAGCAGCCCGTGCCGGCCGCGCAGCGGTGATCGAACACCTGCTGCCGCACAAGCCCGACCTGACCGCCGTCGATGGCGAAGGCCGCAACGCGGTGCTGCTGGCCGCCATGGCCGACGATGTGTCGCCGCTGCTGGTCAAGCGCCTGGTGGACCTGGGCATCGCCGCCGATGCCAGCGATCCCTTGGGCCGGCGCGCCGTCGATTACGCCGCCGAAGCCGGGCGCTGGGCGATCGTGGCCCTGCTCGATCCCAGCTATCCGCTGCCAGCGGCCGTCAGCGATGGCCTGGCCGAACGTGGCGATGCCGCCACCGCCAGCGGCCTGCTGCCGGACCGCCCGCCGCTGACCCTGCTGCGCGAAGCGCTGGGCTTCGGCAATACCGATGGCATGGCCGCCCTGGCCAGGCTGTGCCAGCCCGAAGAACTGGGCAGCCTGCTGCTGGACCCGGAACTGGCCCTGGAACCGCGCGCAGTGGACTGGCTGCTGGGCCATGGCGCCGACCCGTACGTGCGCGATGCCTGCGCCGACACCCCGATGTTCGCCCTGCTGGCGCGTGGCATCGATGCCGTGCCGGCGCTGCAGGTGATGCTGCAGCGTGGCCTGTCACCGGCCGGCCGGGGTGGCCTGGCGCGCTTCCTGGCCGCCTGCGCACAGCACGACCAGGCCGCCCGTGGCCTGGAACAACTGTCGCTGGAACTGCTGGAACGCGGCGCCGATCCGTTCGCGCCTTCGCCTGCAGGTGATCCGCCGTTGTCGTTGGCCGTGCGCCTGGGCTGGCTGCGCCTGCAGCAGGCCCTGCTGAACACCGGCGTGGACCGCGAAGCGCGCGACAGCCACGGCATGACCGCCCTGCACCTGGCTACCGCCCTGGCCCGCGAAGGCGCATTGAAGCTGCTGGTGCAGCACGGTGCATCGCCCGAAGCGCGCGCCGCCGACGGCCAGACCCCCTTGGGCGTGGCGCTGTCGATCGGCCGTCGCGACCTGGCCGATTGGCTGGACTGGCGGGTGTGGCCGCTGCCGCGCCGCACGCTGCGCGAGAGCGATCTGCCGGCCGCCGCCATGGCCGGCGACGTCGATGCCGTGCGTCGCCTGAACGATCTCGGTTTTGCCATCGATGCGGTGGATGCGCAGGGCTGCACGGCCCTGCTGCGCGCGGCCGGTGGCGGCCACCTGGCGGTGGTCGATCTGCTGCTGGCCCGTGGCGCCGATCCGCAGCACGGCGCAGCCAGTGGTGCCACGCCGTTGTCGGCGGCCGTCAGCATGCGCCAGGTGGATATCGTGTCGGCCCTGCTCGATGCCGGTGCGCAGCTGGAACACCGCCTGCCCGGCGGCGTAACCGTACTGATGCTGGCCTCGGCGCTGGGTCTGCCGGACATCGTGGCGCGCCTGCTGACCGCCGGCGCCGACGTGCATGCCGGCGACGCCCAGCAGTTGGGTCCGCTGCACTGCGCAGCGCTGTACGGTTTCAGTGCGCGCGACCGTTCGCGCCTGCTGGCGCTGCTGGACACCCTGCTGCTGGCCGGTGCCGAGCCGGACCAGGCCGCTGCCGGTTCGGTCACGCCGTTGCTGCTGCTGCTGGGCGCGCGCGCCGAGCCGGGTACGGCCTGCGACGAACAGGTGGTGATGGCCGCGGTGGAGCGCCTGCTGGATGAAGAGGTGAGCCTGGACGTGCGCGATCCGCGTGGCTTCGGCCCGCTGCATCTGGCCGCCCTGCACGGCCTGCCGCTGCTGGTGCAGCGCCTGCTGCGCGCCGGCGCCGACCCGGAAGCACGCGACAGCTTGAACCGCAGCCCGCGCGAGATCGCGGTCATGCGCGGCTTCATCGACGTGGCCGGCGAATTCGAGCCGCGCGTCCCCGGCGTGTCCTCCATGGCCCGCTTCCTGCGCGACAACGGCTGAAGCGCGGGGTCGGATCCCTTTCCGCAGGAAAGGGCTCTGACCCCAGCATGGCGTCATGCACGCTCATCCACGCATGGCGTGGATCTACTTGTCGCGCTCGGCGTCGGCTTCGAACAGGTGCATCAGGTCGTTGCGGGCATCGCGCGAGGTCTGGATCACCGCAGCTTCGTCGTCGTACACCAGGTACTGGTCACGCAGCAGCTGTTCGTCGTGCTCGCGGAAGCGCTGCACATGGCGCTCGGCCACATCGGGCGCCACACCCAGCGCGGTCAGCACGCGGCCGCTCATCTCCAGGCTGGTGCCGAACACTTCGCGGAACGGCTCGGCCGACATGTCCATCAAGCGCCACGCATGCTGGCGGTTGCGCGCACGCGCCAGCACCTTCGCTTCCGGATACAGGCGGCGCACCATGCGCACCGCGCGCAGGTTGGTTTCCGGGTCGTCCACGGTGATCACGAACACATCGATGCGCTCGCCACCGGCCGCGCGCAGCATTTCCGGCCGGGTCGGGTCGCCGTAGTACAGCTGGTTGCCGAAGCGGCGCAGGTCGGCCACGGTGTCCGGGTTCGCCTCCAGCGCCACGAACGGCACCTTCTGCGCGGTCAGCAGGCGCGCGATCACCTGGCCGAAGCGGCCCATGCCGGCAATCAGCACCTTGGGCTGGTTGTCCGGCGCCACCTTGTCGGCCGGCGCGGCATCACGCGGCGCCACGCGCTCGCGTCCCAACAGCTTCAACAGCGCGATCATCAACAGCGGGGTGATGGCCATCGACAGGCCGACCACCGCCACCAGCCGGTCGTGGTTGGCATTGCCCAGCAGGTGCGCGCGCTGCGCCTCGTTGAACACCACGAAGGCGAACTCGCCGCCCAGCCACAGCACACTGCCCAGCAGCAGCGACTGCCGCGCTGTCAGTCGGGCAACCCGGCCGATCGCATACAGCACGCTGAACTTCACCAGCAGCAGCACGCCCACGCCGGTGGCGATCAGCCAGGGCTCGGCGGCAATGCGGTCCAGGTCGATGCCCATGCCCACGGCAATGAAGAACAACCCCAGCAGCAGGCCCTTGAACGGCTCGATCTGCGCTTCCAGTTCATGGCGGAATTCCGAATCGGACAGCAGTACGCCGGCCAGGAACGCGCCCAGGCTGGGGCTCAGCCCGGCTTCCTGCATGAACCAGGCGGTGCCCAGCACCACCAGCAGGGCGGTGGCGGTGAACACTTCGGGGCTGCGCGTGCGCGCGATGACGCCAAACACCCGCCGCAGCACCGGGCGCCCGCACAGGATCACCACCGCCAGCGCACCCAGCGCCACTGCCACATCTTCCCAGCGCAGGGTCTGGTTGCGCGCCCCGCCCAGCAGCGGAATGGCGGCCAGCAGCGGAATGGCGATCAGGTCCTGGAACAGCAGGATCGCAAACCCCAGCCGCCCGTGATCGCTGTTCAGCGCCTTGTGTTCGGACAGCAGCTGCAGGCCCACCGCCGTGGACGACAGGGCCAGCGCGATGCCCACCACCAGCGCGCTCTTCCACTGGAAATGGTCCAGCAGCAACAGCCCGCCCAGCAGCAGGCCGGACACGGCCACCTGGGCCGCACCGGCACCGAACACCGAGCGCCGCATCACCTTCAGGCGCGAGGGTGACAGTTCCAGCCCGATCACGAACAGCAGCATCACCACGCCGATCTCGGCCGCGCCCAGGATCCGGTCGGCATCCTGCACGAAGCCCAGCCCGTCCGGGCCCAGCACCACGCCGGCAGCCAGGTAGCCCAGCACCGCGCCGAAGCCGAACTTCTTGAACACCGGCACGGCGATCACCGCGGCCAGCAGCAGCACCAGTGCCAGTTCCAGACCACCGCTATGCATGGGAATACCTGGTCATCGCAGTGGCCGGGGCGCGTCCGTTCGGTTGGGGGAAGGGCGGAGGAGTGCCCTGCGCGCATTATGCGCGCCTGCCCGTGCACGAACGACAACGGCACCGCAACCGGCAACCGGCCAGCGCCGGAACCGGGGTTGACCGCGGCAGTGGGCAGGTCCAGACTGCCCGCCGCTGCCGGTGTCTTGCGGCAGTACACCCATCCGGAGTCCCCAACCCATGTCCAGCGACAGTAGAAGTCGACCTCGTTCGACGCCAGCCATGGCAACCGCCTGACATCGGGACGGTCTGCCTGCGTTGGCGTTGCGCGAGGTCGCACCCACGAAAGGCAGATCCATGAACCAGAAGCAATTGCTGCGTCCGGTGGCCGATGCCGCCGCACTGGCCGCCCCCCTGGCCGACTACAACACCGCCGACGCGGTGGAATTCCTCAACACCCTGGAACTTGAGCGCGCCGCTGACACGCTGGCGGCACTGCCGCTGCCGCGCGCGGTGAAGATGCTGGAAGCACCGGAACTGCACCGCAGCGGTGAACTGGTGGCGGCGCTGCCGCCGGCGCGTGCCGCCGCGCTGCTGGGCCTGATGGCCGACGACCGTGCCACCGACATCGTGCACGAGCTGGACGAGGACGAGCGTGCCCGGCTGATTCCGCTGCTCGGCAGCGAAGCCCGCCAGGCCATCCAGACCCTGCTCAGCTACCCGCCGAACACGGCTGGCGCGCTGATGACCACCGAATTCGTGGCGGTGCCGGCCAGCTGGACCGTGGCCCAGACCCTGCAGCACATCCGCCAGGTCGAGCGCACCCGCGAAACCGTGTACGCCATCTACGTGCTGGACCCGGCCAGCCAGCAGCTGCAGCAGGTGGTGACCATGCGCCGGCTGATCACCGGCCTGCCGGAGGAATCGATCCTGGACGTAGCCCAGGTCAACCCGCCGGTCACCGTCGATGCCCTGCTGGACCAGGAAGAAGTAGCGCGGCTGATCCGCCGCCACGACCTGCTGGCCATTCCAGTGGTCGATGCGCAGCAGCACCTGCTGGGCATCGTCACCGTCGATGACGTGCTGGACGCCCTGATTGAAGAGTCGACCGAGGACGCGCACAAGTTCGGCGGCATGGAAGCGCTGGACAAGCCGTACATGCAGATCGGCTTCTTCGAGATGCTGCGCAAGCGCGCCGGCTGGCTCAGCGTGCTGTTCCTGGGCGAAATGCTGACCGCCAGCGCCATGCAGCATTACGAGGATGAACTGGCGCGCGCGGTGGTGCTGACCCTGTTCATTCCACTCATCATGAGTTCCGGTGGCAATTCCGGTTCCCAGGCCACCTCGCTGCTGATCCGCAGCCTGGCCCTGCGCGAACTGCGTCTGAGTGACTGGTGGAAGGTGGCCCTGCGCGAAGTGCCCACCGGCATGGTGCTGGGCGCGATCCTGGGCTGCCTGGCCATCGTGCGCATCGTCATCTGGCAGCTGGGTGGCCTGCACGACTACGGCGAGCACTGGGTGCTGCTGGCCATCACCATCGGTGCGGCGCTGGTGGGCATCGTCACCTTCGGTTCGCTGTCCGGTTCCATGCTGCCCTTCATCCTCAAGCGCCTGGGTTTCGACCCGGCCAGCGCCTCGGCCCCGTTCGTGGCCACCCTGGTGGATGTAACCGGCCTGGTCATCTACTTCAGCATCGCCGCGATGATCCTGCACGGCACCCTGCTGTAGGTGCTCTGGTAGGTGCCCACCTTGGTGGGCAAGCCACGGTCACGCCCGGGGTCAGAGCCCTTTCCTGCGGAAAGGGATCCGACCCCTTCACCAACGCGCGCCGCGTGCTCTGGTAGGTGCCCACCTTGGTGGGCACGC
>NZ_JAAIUZ010000021.1:0-89607 GCF_010894375.1 Stenotrophomonas sp. B1-1
CGGAAAGGGATCCGACCCCTTCACCAACGCGCGCCGCGTGCTCTGGTAGGTGCCCACCTTGGTGGGCACGCGCCACGGTCACGCGGGGGTCAGAGCCCTTTCCTGCGGAAAGGGATCCGACCCCTTCACCACGGAATTTCGGTACCGTAGGCGCATGAGTACCTACCATCTGCAGTCCGTGTTCCGCCCGCAGTCGGTTGCGGTGATCGGCGGCAGCCCGCGCGAACGCTCGGCCGGCCGCGCGGTGATGCGCAACCTGCGTGGCACTGGCTTCCCCGGCAAGGTGGCGTGGATCAACCCGCGCCATGCCGAGATCGATGGCATCCGCACGGTGAAGCGGCTGAAGGACCTGGACTGGGTACCCGACCTGGTGGTGATCACCGCGCCGGCGGCCATCGTGCCGCAGGTGGTGCGCACCGCCGCCGAACGCGGCGTGCAGGCGGCCATCATCCTCACCGCGCACCTGGGCGAAGGCCCGGGCTCGCTGTCCGAACAGGTGGAAACGGTGGCGCGCAAGCATGGCCTGCGCATCCTCGGCCCGCACTGCCTGGGCGTGATCGCGCCGCACGCGCGGCTCAATGCCAGCATCGCCGCGCATTTCCCGCAGGCCGGCGACCTCGCGTTGATTTCCGAATCCTCGGCGATTGCCGCGGCGCTGGTGGAGTGGGGCGTCGCACGTTCGGTCGGCTTCTCCGCCGTGGTATCGCTGGGCGACACCCTGGACGTCGACTTCGGTGACCTGCTCGATTACTTCGCCACCGACTATCGCACCCGCGCCATCCTGCTGTACGTCGAACACATCAAGGACGCGCGCAAGTTCATGTCGGCCGCGCGTGCCGCCGCGCGCGCCAAGCCGGTGGTCGTGGTGAAGTCCGGCCGCGCCGAGCGCGTTCAGCCCGGCAGCGCCGATACCCATGTGCAGGCGCTCGCCCGCGCCGATGATGTCTACGGCGCCGCCTTCAACCGCGCCGGGCTGCTGCGCGTCAGTGCGCTGGACGAGCTGTTCACCGCCGCCGAAACCCTGGGCCGCCTCGGCACGTTCCCGGGCCGCCGACTGGCCGTGCTCAGCAACGGTGGCGGCGTCGGCCGGTTGGCCGTGGACCAGCTGGTCGCCCTGCGCGGCACCCTGGCACAGCTGTCCGACAGCACGGTCGAAACACTGGACAAGGTGCTGCCGCAGGGCTGGTCGCGCAGCAACCCGGTGGACATCGTGGTGGACGCCGATGGTGACCGCTACGCCGCCGCCATCGAGGCGCTGCTGGCCGACAGCGAAAACGATGCGGTGATGGTGGTCAACGTGCCCACCGCGTTCACCTCGTCGGCCGATGCGGCGCAGGCCCTCACCCGCACCCTTGGCCTGCGCCCGCGCCACCACCGCGACAAGCCGGTGTTCGCCGTCTGGCTGGGCAACGATGACCAGGCCACCGCCACGCTCAATGCCGCGCGCGTACCAACCTATCCGACCGAAGCCGAAGCCGTGCGCGGTTTCCAGCACCTGGTGCGCTACCGCGAGGCGCAGAACGCGCTGATGGAAACGCCACCCAGCCTGCCGCAGGATTTCAGCGTAGACACCGCGCGTGCGCGCGCGCTGGTCGAATCTGCACTGGGCAACGGCCAGCAGTGGCTCGATCCGCTGGCCACCCATGAGCTGCTGAAGGCCTACGGCATTCCGTCGGCGCCGGTGCTGCATGCGCGCGATGCGCACGAGGCGATGGACCTGGCCCAGCCGCTGCTGGAGCGCGGCGCCACGGTCGCATTGAAGATTCTGTCACCGGATATCCCGCACAAATCGGAAGTGGATGGCGTGCGCCTGAACCTGGCCACGCTGCCGGCGGTGCAGAGCGCGGCCAACGCGATTCTTGCCCGCGCGCGCCAGCTGCGCCCCGATGCGCGCATCGACGGTCTGCTGGTGCAGCCCACCATCGTGCGGCCGAAGGCGCGCGAGATCATCGTCGGCATTGCCGATGATGCAACCTTCGGGCCGGTGATCGTGGTCGGGCGCGGCGGCACCGCCGTGGAAGTGATCAACGACAAGGCGCTGGCGCTGCCACCGCTGGATCTGCGCCTGGCGCACGAACTGATCGGCCAGACCCGCGCCTCGCGCATCCTCAAGGCCTATGGCGATGTGCCCGCGGCCGACGAACGCGCGCTGGCGCTGGCGCTGGTGAAGCTGGCACAGCTGGCCGCCGACATTCCCGAAGTGCGCACGCTGGACATCAATCCCCTGCTGGTGGACAGCAAGGGCATCCTGGCCCTCGATGCGCGCGTGGCCATCGCACCCTCGCGTATCCTGCACAAGGGCCGTGGCCATCCGCGCTTCTCGGTGTTCCCGTACCCGAAGGAGTGGGAACGCACCATCGATCTGTCCGATGGTGGCCGCGCCTTCGTGCGCCCGGTGCGGCCGGAAGACGATGCGCTGTTCCGCGCGTTCTTCGCCCGGGTCAGCGACGAAGACCTGCGCCTGCGTTTCTTCCAGTCGGTGAAGCACTTCAGCCACGAATTCATCGCGCGCCTGACCCAGCTCGACTACGCGCGCTCGATCGCGCTGGTGGCCATCGACCCGCGCAGCGGCGACATGCTGGGCGCGGTGCGCCTGCATGCCGATGCCGATTACCATCGCGGCGAGTACGGCATCCTGATCCGCTCGGACCTGAAGGGCCACGGCATCGGCTGGCGCCTGATGGCGATCATGATCGAGTACGCCAAGTGGCTGGGCCTGGACGTAGTGGAAGGCCAGGTGCTGCGCGAGAACAGCACCATGCTGGCGATGTGCCAGAGCCTGGGCTTCAAGGCAAAGCTGGACCCGGACGACCCTACCGTGATGGTGGTGACCCTGCCGGTGCAGCAGGTTGAGGTGCCCGCGGCGCCGGCATGACCGGCGCCTTGATAGCGCAATCCCGCGCTCCTTACTGGAAGCGCAACTCTTCAGTCACCTTGCTGCAGGATTGATCCAACTCCACATGGAACGATCTGCGTTCGGCCATGGACAGTGGATCGGCAAGGTCCTCCTCATGCAATACGTCAAAGGCACGACCATCTGCCACGGAGGACGACAGGGCTACAAAGTAGGTCGTGGCTTTCCAAGCCCGGGTACGCGAGACGTAGGCGTCCACAACACGCACGCAGTCGGGTTGCTCCCTGGCGGCCAGAATATTGGCGCGTGTCTTTTCAGGCAGTGTCTGCAGCGAAACCTTCCCGGAGGCTCCACACGCAACGGGTAGGCATGCCAGAACAAGGCACAGCGTGATCATCGACAATCTGGACATCACTCATCTCCCCGGACAAAGAGTAGAGTCGAGCTTGCTCGACTGCTCTGGATCTTCGTAGAGTCGAGCTTGCTCGACTGCTTTGGATCTTCGTAGAGTCGAGCTTGCTCGACTGCTTTGCGCACCGCAGTCGAGCAAGCTCGACTCTACGCCAGGATCATCGCAACGGCTCCACCACCACCGCCGTGCCGTAGCACAGCACCTCGGTCAGTCCGGTCATCACATCGGTGGCGTCGTAGCGCATGCCGATGATCGCGTTGGCCCCCAGCTGCCGCGCATGCTTCACCATATCCCGGTAGGTCTCCTCGCGGGCCTGTTCGCACAGCTCGGTGTAGATGGTGATGTTGCCGCCAAAGATTGTCTGGATGCCACCAAGGAAATTGCCGACGATCGAGCGCGAGCGCACGGTGATGCCGCGCACCACACCCAGGTTGCGGGCCACCCGGTAGCCGGGCAGCTCGAAGGCGGTGGTGACCAGCGAATCCTCGAAGCGCAGGGCTGGAGGGGAAGGGATGCCGCTGTTGTAAGGGTCTGCCATGATCGCGTCCGTGTCGGTGCCTTTTGTAGAGTCGAGCCGTGCTCGACTGGCTGTGCTCGACTCTACCGTGCAATCGCCCGTTCCGGCATGGCCACGTCGCCCCGCCGGCGCGACAATACCCCCATGACCGAACGCATCCCCCTTCTGCTGTTGCCCGGCCTGCTCAACGATGCCGAGCTGTGGCGCGCGCAGCTGGCCGATCTGGCCGACATCGCCGACTGCACGGTGGGCGACCAGACCCGTGGTGAAACCCTGCAGGCTGTGGCCGAGGACGTGCTGGCGCAGGCGCCCGAGCGCTTCGCGCTGGCCGGTTTCTCCCTGGGCGGCTTCGTCGCCCAGCAGATCCTGCGCATCGCGCCCGAGCGCGTGCTGCGGCTGGCGCTGGTCGATACCTCGATCCATGCCGATTCGCCGGAGCGCGCCGAGCAGCGCCGCAGTCAGCGCGCCAGCGTGCGCCTGCCGGGCAAATTCCATGGGTTTGGCGATGCGCTGATGCGCAGCTACATTGATGCCTCGCGGCTGGACGACTACGTGCTGGTGCAGCGCGTACGTGATATGACCGCACGCCTGGGGGCGGAAGTTTTCATGCGCCAGAGTGGGCTGGAACGCCGCGATGGCCATGACGTGCTGGCCGCCTACCGCGATCCGCTGCTGATCGTCTGCGGGGCCAACGACCGCATCACGCCGTTGGCGGTAAGCGAGGAAATGCACGCGCTGGTGCCACAGTCGCAGCTGGTGGTGGTGCCCGATTGCGGGCACCTGGCACCGATGGAAAAGCCGGACGAAGTCAGTGCGGCAATGCGCGGCTGGCTGTTGCAGAGCAGGGGCTGAACCCCGCTTCTGGTAGGTGCCGACCTTGGTCGGCACGGTGTTTCAACGATCGATCAGAGCCCAGTGCCGACCAAGGTCGGCACCTACCAATTCCAGCCGGTAACCGCAGCCGGGATCAATCCCAGGCCGGGGCAATGCCTTCCGGGTTGGCCAGGCGATGGCCGCGGTCCAGCTTGGCGATCTGCGCCATATCATCGTCGGTCAGGCGGATCGCGGCGGCTTCCAGGTTGCCGGCCAGGTTCTCGCGCTTGGTGGACGAGGGAATGACCGCAAAGCCCTGCTGCAGCGCCCAGGCCAGCGCAACCTGGGCCGGGGTGGCCTGGTGGCGGCCGGCAATGGCCTGGATTACGGGGTCCTTCAACACCTCGCCATAGGCCAGGCTCATGTAGGCGGTAATGCGGATGCCGTTGTCCTGCAGGAACTTCACCAGCAGGCGGTTCTGCAGGTACGGGTGGATCTCGATCTGGTTGGTGGCGATGGCATCGGCGCCCAGGATCTCGATCGCCTTGCGGGTCTGGGCGATGGTGAAGTTGGAAATGCCGATCTCGCGGGTCAGGCCCTGCGCCTTGGCCTCGGCCAGTGCCGGCAGGTATTCCTCCATCGGCACATCCACCTTGTCGTTCGGCGAAGGCCAGTGGATCAGGGCCAGGTCCACATGGTCGGTGCGCAGCTTCTGCAGGCTGGTGCGCAGGCTGGCCAGCAACGCGTCGTGCTTGAACTCGCTGATCCACACCTTGGTGGTCAGGTAGATATCCTCGCGCGGCACGCCGGATTCGGCGATCGCCTGGCCGACTTCGGCCTCGTTGTCATAGATCTGCGCGGTATCCACGGCGCGGTAGCCGACGTCCAGTGCGTTGCGCACCGAATCGATCACGGTCTGGTCTTTCAGGCGGAAGGTGCCAAGGCCAAAGGCGGGGACAGTCATGGGAAGCTCCAACGGGGGAAAGGAGTGAACAGGAAGGGTAGGTCAGCGGCCGTATGCATGCCGGCAACGGTGCATTGCATGGCCGGTCAATGTGCGGCGGCGGCAATGCCTTCGGCGCGGTGGTCCACGCCATCGCGGCGGTCCAGGCGGCCGCTGAGTGCGGTCAGTGCATAGGCGGCCAGGACCACCAGCGCACCCAGCCACGGCGTGTGCATCAGGCCGATATGCTCCACCACCAGGCCACCCAGCGAGGCGCCCAGGGCGATGCCGATGTTGAACGCGGCGATGTTCAGGCCCGAGGCCACGTCGGTCGCCTGCGGTGCATAGCGCTGCGCCTGCTTGACCACGTACACCTGCAGGCCCGGCACGTTGCCGAAGGCGACCGCGCCCAGCGCCAGCACGGTCAGCAGCATCAACCAGGTGTTGTGGGCGGTGAAGGTGAGCACGAACAGCACCAGCGCCAGCAGGGCGAAGATGCGCTTCAGTGCGGGCACCGGGCCCAGCCGGTCGGCCAGGCGGCCGCCCCACAGGTTGCCGATCGCCACCGACACGCCGTACACCAGCAGCACCAGGCTGACCGCATTGGCCGAAAAGCCGGTCACGTCCTGCAGGATCGGCGCCAGGTAGGTGAAGGCCAGGAAGGTGCCGCCGTAGCCCAGCGCGGTCA
The DNA here is from genome assembly GCF_010894375.1 of Stenotrophomonas sp. B1-1. Taxonomy (NCBI): domain Bacteria; kingdom Pseudomonadati; phylum Pseudomonadota; class Gammaproteobacteria; order Lysobacterales; family Lysobacteraceae; genus Stenotrophomonas; species Stenotrophomonas sp. B1-1. The sequence continues at coordinate 6,228 of NZ_JAAIUZ010000021.1, forward strand.
TCGCATAGACCAGCAGCAGGCGCGGCTGCGCCAGCACGCCCAGTTGCTGGCGGAAGCTGGCCGGCGCGCTCTGCGGCACCGTGCGCGGCACGAACAGCAGCGCGCCCAGCAGGGCGACCACGCCCAGCGCGGCCACGGCCAGGAAGGTGGCACGCCAGCCCAGGTGCTGGCCGATGAAGGTGCCCAGCGGCACACCGGTCACCAGCGCCACGGTCAGGCCGGTGAACATGATGGCGATGGCACTGGCGGCCTTTTCCTTCGGCACCACCGCGGTGGCGATGATCGAGCCGATGGAGAAGAACACGCCGTGGGCCAGGCCAGTGAGGATGCGCGCGGCGATCAGCGAGGTATAGCCCGGTGCCATCCAGGCAATGATGTTGCCCAGGGTGAACAGCACCATCAGCGCCACCAGCAGCTGCTTGCGCGGTACGCGCCCGGTCAGCGCGGTCAGCACCGGCGCGCCGATGGCCACGCCCAGCGCGTACAGGGAAACCAGCAGGCCGGCCGAGGGCAGGCTGACGTGCAGGTCGGCGGCGATGGTCGGGATGAGGCCGACGATGACGAATTCGGTGGTGCCGATGGCGAACGCGCCGAGCGTCAGCGCCAGCAGGGCCAGGGGAATGCCACGGATCATGACAGGGTCCAGAGGAGGAGAAGGCGGGCAGTGTGCGCGGCCCACCTTTGCTGAAAAACCGGTCTTCACGCCAATCACTATTGCCTGCTGGTCAATAATGGCGGCATGAAGACCACCCTCGACGAAATGCAGGCCTTCCTGGCGGTGATCGACAGCGGTTCGATCAGTGCCGCCGCCGAGCAGCTGGGGCAGACCCCTTCGGGGGTCAGCCGCGCGCTGGGCCGGCTGGAAGAAAAGCTGGGTACCACCCTGCTGACCCGCACCACGCGCCGGCTGCACCTGACCGCCGAAGGCGAGGCCTACCTGCGCCACGCGCGGGCGATCATCGATGCGGTGGAATCGGCCGAGGAGCAGATGGCCGCTCGCCGCGAGCGCCCGGTCGGTCGACTGCGGGTGGATGCGGCGATGCCGTTCGTACTGCATGTGATCGCACCGCTGGTGGCCGGCTATCGTGCGCGCTATCCCGAAGTGCAGCTGGAGCTCAACAGTTCCGAGCGCTATATCGACCTGCTGGAGCGGCGTACCGACCTGGCCATCCGCATTGGCCCGCTGGCCGATTCAACCCTGCATGCGCGGCCGTTGGGCCGCTATCGGTTGCAGCTGGTGGCCAGCCCGGCCTACCTGGCCGCCCACGGCGAGCCGAGCAGCGTGGCGGCGCTGGGGCAGCACACACTGCTGAGCTTCAACGAACCGGAATCGCTGAATCGTTGGCCGCTGCCGGGCGATGCCGACGGGCAGTTGCTGGTGCGCCCGGACGTGGCCGTTTCCAGCGGTGAAACGCTGCGCCGGCTGGCGGTGGAAGGCGTGGGCATCACCTGCCTGTCCGACTTCGTGACCGCGCGCGACCGCGCCGCCGGCACGCTGGTGCCGGTGCTGTCCGCGCAGACGCTGGATGTGTACCAGCCAATCCACGCGGTGTACTACCGCAACACCGCCGTATCGGCACGCATCAGTTCGTTCCTGGATTACCTGGGCGAGGCGATGGCGCAGGGCCAGGACCCGCGCTGAGGTCGTCGCCCGACCAACGGTCGGGCGCTACCCATGCAACACCGTTACGCCGCGCGCGCCAACGCTTTCTTCGTCGCGGTGTCGCTCGACAGATCGAACACATCCACCGCGTCGATCAAGCGGTCGGCCTGCTGTTCCAGGCTGCGTGCTGCGGCACTGGCTTCTTCCACCAGCGCAGCGTTCTGCTGGGTGGTGCCATCCATCTGGATCACCGTCTGGCTGACCTGTTCAATGCCCGCGCTCTGTTCCTGCGACGCGGCGGAAATCTCGGCCATGATGTCGGTCACCCGCTGCACCGACGCCACGATTTCGGCCATCGTGTTGCCGGCCTGGCGCACGTGCTGCGTGCCTTGGCCCACCTGTTCCACTGATGCTTCGATCAGCGCCTTGATCTCCTTGGCGGCGCCGGCCGAGCGCTGTGCCAACGTGCGCACTTCACTGGCCACCACCGCAAAACCACGGCCCTGGTCGCCCGCGCGCGCCGCTTCCACCGCTGCGTTCAGCGCCAGGATGTTGGTCTGGAACGCAATGCCGTCGATCACGCTGATGATCTCGGCGATCTGCCGCGACGACGCTTCAATCGCATCCATGGTCGCCACCACCTGGCCGACCACCGCGCCGCCCTGCGAGGCCACGCCATGTGCGCCGATCGCCAGTTGATTGGCCTGGCGTGCGTGCTCGGCGTTCTGCCGCACGGTCGAGGTCAGCTCTTCCATCGAAGCGGCGGTTTCTTCCAGGTTCGCCGCCTGCTGCTCGGTGCGCCGTGACAGATCGTTGTTACCCGCGGCAATTTCCGCCGCCGCACTGTGGATGCTGCCCGAGGTGTGCTTGATATCGGTGACGATGGTAGCCAGCTGGGCGGCAGTGGTATTGGCATCGCCGGCAATGCGGGCGAACACGCCCTGGAAATCGCCGTGCATGCGCGCGCCCAGGCGACCATCGGCGATGGCGCGCAGCATGCTGGAGACCTCGCCCAGGTTGTGCTCGGTGGTCTGCATCAGGCGGTTCAGGCCTTCCACCATGCTGCGGAAGTCGTGCTGGAAACGGCTGCTGTCGCCGCGCTGGCTGAAATCACCTGCCGCCGCGGCTTCGGCCAGACCGCGGATCTGCCCGTTGATCGCCCCCAGGTTCGCCTTCACTGCATCCAGCGCCTGGGTGATCACCGCCTTTTCGCCCGGCAGGCGTTCCATGTCCTGGCTCAGATCGCCAATGGCATAGCGGCCCATGATGGCGATCGCGCGCATCTTTACCTGGATGTGCGCGTCCACCAATGCGTTGGTGTCGGCCACCATGCGCCCGTAAGCGCCGGGGAAAGCGCTGGCATCCATGCGGTGGCTGATGGTGCCGGCCTCGTGCTGCTCGGCCATGCCGGCCTGTGCGGCCAGCACGCCACGCAGGGTGTTCTGTACGGCCTGCATGGCCTGCGCCAGGCGACCGATTTCGTCACGGCTGCGGACCTGCACGGTGTGGTCCAGATCGCCGGCGGCGACCGCGCGCGCGGCGGCTTCCACCGCCAGCACCGGCTGCACCACCGCGCGCCGCAGCCACCAGCCCAGGGCCAGCAGCAGAGCGATGGCAGCGCCTATCGTCAGCCCACCGCTGACCACCAGCATGTGCCGCGCCGCCTGCGACCGTGCGGCCACCGCGGCTTCGGCCACCTTCGCAGTGTGGTCACCCAGGGCATCCAGCGCGGCGGCGACCGGGCGGTCCTTGCCGCGCACCAGGGTGTCACCGGCGGCCGGGTCGTACTGGGCCTCGGCAAAAGCCTGCAGCGCACCGTGGTAGGCCTGCTGCAGCTGCGTGTGCTGCGCGCTGAAGGCCTGCGCCAGCTCGCGCGTGCGTGCATCGGGGCTGGCCGCCACACGCTGCGCGAGCTCGGCCACCACGCGGCCCTCGCTGTCGAAGGCATCCAGATGGCGCTGCCGCAGCGCGTCGTCGTGACCGCGCAGCAGCACGTTCTTCCACTCCTGCACCTGGCTGCGGAACTCGCGTTGCAGGCGCTCGGCATCGCGGCTGAGCGCGACCTCCGGCGGCACTTCGGTGGACAACTTCAGCCAGGCCGTGGCCAGACCGGCCAGGGCACACAGCAGTACGACAGCCAGACCAACAGAGACGGCACCGAGCAACTTGGACTGCAGTCGCGGCGCAGCGGACGACACGTTCATGGAAGGGGCTCACGGATGAATGGCGATGCGGTATCGACCGTTCTTGAGCCTCCTGAAGTGAGATTCAGATCACATTACCGTTCCGTTTAGGGAGGTGAAGGTTGTGTTTCATAGGACAGATGTGTCCAGACGAGACGAAAGCGGACAGTAGACGGGCGGTTTAAATGTAACTATTGTTGTTACATGAAATCCGCCAATCCACTGTCCGACGCGCTGCATGTCATGGCCCATCTGGTCGGCCAGCCGGGCCCGCGTACCTCCGAACAACTGGCCGCGTGCCTGCCCACCCACCCAGTGGTGATCCGCCGCCTGCTGGCGCAGCTGCACAAGGCGGGGCTGGTGCACAGCAGTCGCGGCCACGGCGGCGGCAGCCAACTGGCCCGCGATGCGGCCGCGATCACCCTGCACGACGTTTACGTGGCGGTGGGCTCACCGCCGCTGGTGCAGATCGGTACGCGTGACAGCGGCGGCGGCTGCCCGATCCAGCAGCTGGTCAACCAAGCGCTGCTGGACGGCGCGCGCGAGGCCCAGCGCCTGCTGGAAGCGCGCCTGCAGGCCAGCACGCTGGACCAGCTGGGCGCCGACTTCGCCCGTCACCTTGCCCATCACCGTTCCCTGGAAGGCTCCCATGAATCCTGATGTCATCATCGTCGGCGGCAGCTACGCCGGCATCGCCGCCGGCCTGATCCTGGCGCGCGCACGGCGCCCGATCACCGTCATCGACAGCGGCCTGCCGCGCAACCGCTTCGCCAGCCACTCGCACGGCGTGCCGGGGCAGGACGGCATCAGCGGTGCCGATCTGTTGAAGAACGCGCGCCAGCAGCTGCTGGATTACCCCACCGTACGCTGGCTGCACGGCGAAGCGGTGGATGCGCAGGCCGGCGCCGACGGCGTGCAGGTGCGCACCGCCGATGGACAGGTGCTGGCCGCGCGCAAGCTGCTGCTGGCCACCGGCATCGCCGACCAGGTGCCGGATCTGCCGGGCCTGGCCGAGCGCTGGGGCAGCACCGTGCTGCACTGCCCGTACTGCCATGGCTACGAGGTGGGCGGCGGCGCCATCGGCGTGCTGGGTGGCCATCCGCTGTCGGCAGGAAAGGCGCCGCTGTTCGCCGAATGGGGCAATGTCACGTTCTACAGCCAGGGCCTGCCGATCAGCGAGGACGAGCGCGCGGCCATGCAGCAGCGCAACGTGCAGGTGGAAGACACCCCGGTGTTGGGCGTGCGCGGCGATCAGGACACGTGGCTGGAAGTGGAGCTGGCCGACGGCCGCCGCATCGCCCAGCGTGCGCTTTTCGTGGCCGCACCGCAGGCGATGGCGACCCCGCTGGTACAGCAGCTGGGCTGCGCGCTGGTGGAACACCCGCTGGGCGTGCTGGTGCAGGTGGATGCGATGAAGCAGACCAGCGTGGCGAACGTATATGCCGCAGGCGATGCGACCACGGTGGGCAACATCACCCTGGCGATGGCCGAAGGCGTGCGCGCCGGCATCGGCGTCCACCACGCCCTGGTGAGCGAAGACAGCAGCGGGGTCGGATCCGGGGTCGGATCCCTTTCGCAGAAAGGGCTCTGACCCCGCGATGTGTCGACCAAGGTCGACACCTACCGGAGCGGTGGGAACCCTCAGCCCTTCACGCACAGCACCTGGCGCAGCGTGTGCACCACTTCCACCAGGTCCCGCTGCGCGGCCATCACATCATCGATCGACTTGTACGCCGCCGGTGATTCATCCAGCACGCCGCTGTCCTTGCGGCACTCCACGTGCGCGGTGGCTTCGCGGTGCTGGGCCAGGGTGATCTGCTGGCGCGCCGCACCCCGGCTCATCACCCGGCCGGCACCGTGGCTGCAGCTGTGGAAGCTGTCCGCGTTGCCCTTGCCGCGCACGATGTAGCTGCGCGTGCCCATGCTGCCGGGAATGATGCCCAGTTCGCCGGCACGGGCGCTGACGGCACCCTTGCGCGTCACCAGCAGTTCCTGCCCGGCGTGCGATTCCTTCTGCACGTAGTTGTGGTGGCAGTTCACCGCCATCGCCGCCAGCTTGAACTTCGGCAGGCGCTGGCGCATCTCGGCCAGCACGCGCGCCATCATCGCTTCGCGGTTCTGCCGGGCGTAGTCCTGTGCCCACGACACCGCCTGCACGTAATCGTCGAACAGCGGTTCGCCTTCCATGAAGAACGCCAGGTCCCTGTCGGGCAGATGGAAGCCGAGCACGCGGCGTTCCAGTTCACGCCGCGCCTGCTCGATGAAGTAGGTGCCGATCAGGTTGCCGGTGCCGCGCGAGCCGCTGTGCAGCATCACCCACACTGCATCGGTTTCATCCAGGCAGAGTTCGATGAAATGGTTGCCACCGCCCAGCGTGCCCAGCTGGCAGTCCAGCTTGTCGGTACGGATCTTCCGGTGCTTTTCCTTGATGCGCTCCAGCCCCGCGGCCAGCCCCGACTGCACCAATCGGGTGCCGATGCTGTCGGGCAGCCGCTGGTGTTCGCCGCCACGGCCGTTGCCGACCGGCACACTGCGCTCGATGCCGCTGCGCAGTTGGCGCAGGTCATCGGGCAGGTCGTTGGCGCGCAGCGTGGTGCGTACCGCCGCCATGCCACAGCCGATGTCCACGCCCACCGCGGCGGGAATGATCGCGCCCCGGGTAGGGATGACCGAGCCGACCGTTGCGCCCTTGCCCAGGTGAACGTCGGGCATGACCGCCACCCACGGCCCGACGAACGGGATCGCGGCGATGTTGCGCAGCTGCGCGTGGGCCTCGGCTTCCAGCGGAACGCCGTCCACCCAGCCCTTGATCGGCGTGCTGCCTTCGGCATGCAGCCATTGATAATTGTGTTGAATGTCCATGTCGTGATGAATGTCCTGCACAGGCCCGCACCACGGCGCGGCCGTGGGCATTTTCCTGTGGTTGCAGTGCGGGCACGAAGGCGTGCGCGGCGCAATGCCGATACGTGTGACGACGCAAACGAAAACGCCCCCGGAACTGCATTCCGAGGGCGTCGCCAAGCCTCGGAGATCGGGGCGACCGATCTCCGCAGCGCGGGTATCAGGCCGTTGTCAGCGGGAATTCCTTCACCGACGCACGAATCGCCACGTCCATGCGCAGGCATGGCAGCAGGTTGGCGATGGCGACGGCGGGTGTGTTCAAGGAAGGAATCCGGTAGCTGTTGAAACGTGGCGCGCACCATAAACCACGAACCCGTGGTGCGCAACCACGCAATGCAGGGCGATTGATCCGTTGCCTCAGCCTTCCGCGCTGGCCGCATCCAGCTGCGCGATGTCCTGCACGCTCAGGCCAAGGTTGGCCGCGGCCAGCAGATCGTGCAGCTGTTCAACGCTGGTGGCGCTGACAATCGGCGCGGTGATCGACGGCCGTGCGATCTGCCAGGCCAGTGCAATCTGTGCGGCACTGGCGTTGTGCTTGCTTGCCACATCATCCAGCGCCTGCAGGATGCGCAGGCCGCGCGGGTTCAGATAGCGCTTGACCACCATCTCGCCACGCGCCGGGCTCTTGGCCGCATCGGCAGCGGTGCGGTACTTTCCGCTCAGGAAGCCGCTGGCCAGCGCGTAGTAGCCGATCACACCAATCTGTTCGCGCTGCACCAGCGGCTCCAGTTCGGTTTCATAGCCGGCGCGGTCGTACAGGTTGTACTCCGGCTGCAGGGTTTCGTAGCGCGGCAGCTTGTAATCGCTGGATACCTTCAGCGCATCGGCCAGGCGCGTGGCGCTGTAATTGGACGCGCCGATGGCGCGCACCTTGCCGGCCTCGATCAGCCGACCGAACGCGGCCAGAGTGGCCTCCAGCGGGGTGGACTCATCATCTTCGTGGGCCTGGTACAGATCGATCACATCGGTCTGCAGGCGGCGCAGCGAATCTTCCACCGCCGCGTTGATGTTGTCCGGGGTCAGGCCCGGGCGCTCGGCCCACTTGGCCACCTTGGTCGCCAGGATGACCTTGTCACGCTTGCCGCTGCGGGCGAACCACTTGCCGATCAGCGTTTCCGATTCACCGCCCTGGTTGCCCGGTACCCACGCCGAATACACATCGGCGGTATCGACCAGGTTGAACCCGGCATCGACGAAGGCATCGAGCAGGGCGAAGCTGGCCTTTTCATCGGCGCTCCAACCGAACACATTGCCGCCGAAGGCGAGCGGACGTACATGCAGGCCGGAACGGCCGAGTTCGCGGGTTGCCGTCATGGACACGGACTCCTTGGGGGAAGTCCTCCAGCATAGAGCGCCACCTGTGACCATGCTGCGGCGGTGACCACAAAACAGTGTTCCGCAGCGCGCACGCCGCTAACGTTTTGTGAACACCTGCGGCGCGGCGACTGCTAGTCTCGCCGCATCTTCCGCTGGAGTCGTCCCGATGAATGCTGTTTCGTCCCTGCGTGGTTGCCGCCTGCTGCTTGCTTCGGCGCTGCTGGTAGCGGTTCCCGCCATCGCCGCACCCGCTGCCGTCGTGGCGCCGGCCAAGATCCAGGTATCGCCGGCACTGGAAGCTGCGATCAAGGCGCCTACCCGCGATGCCAACAACGTAAAGCGTGACGGATACCGTCATCCTGCGCAGACGCTGGCGTTCTTCACCGTGGCACCGGAAAAGACCGTCATCGAGATCACCCCCGGCAACGGCTGGTACTCGGAAATCCTGGCGCCGTTGCTGCGCGACAAGGGCCATTACATTGCCGCGGTGGTCGATCCGCAGGCGGTGGCCGAAGGGCGTGGCCGCGATTACCAGCAGCGCAGCCGTGATGGCCTGGAAAAGAAGTTCGCCGGCGCCCCGGCGCAGTTCGACAAGACCGCCGTGGTGGCCTACGACCCGGCCAAGCCGGTGTTCGGCCCGGCCGCTTCGGCCGATGTGGTGCTGACCTTCCGCAACGTGCACAACTGGCGCAAGGCCGGCCAGGCGCAGGGCATGTTCCAGGGCTTCTTCAACGTGCTCAAGCCGGGCGGCGTGCTGGGCGTGGTCGAGCACCGTGCCAAGGCCGACGTGGCCGACGACGATGACACCGGCTATGTGGGCCAGCAGCAGGTGATCGCCATGGCCGAGGCCGCCGGCTTCAAGCTGGACGCGCGTACCGAAGTGAATGCGAACCCGCGCGATACCAAGGACCACCCCAATGGCGTGTGGACCCTGCCGCCGACCAACCAGCATGACAAGGCCGACGACGCCAAGTACCAGGCCATCGGTGAGAGCGACCGCATGACCCTGCGGTTCGTGAAGCCGTAAGAGGGTAGCGCCGGGCCACGCCCGGCGAGCGCGCAGCGCGGCGTGGGACAATAGCCCATCGCCGCCTGCCGCCCCCTGCAATGCTGATCGCCTTCAACAAGCCCTTCAACGTGCTCTGCCAGTTCACCGACCGCAGCGTGCCGCCGCGGCCGACCCTGGCCGGGTTCGGCCTGCCGCCGCGCGTGTATGCCGCCGGCCGCCTGGACCATGACAGCGAGGGCCTGCTGCTGCTGACCGACAACGGCACGCTGGCACACAAGCTCACCGACCCGCGGCACAAGGCCGACAAGACCTACTGGGTGCAGGTGGAAGGCACGCCCAGCGACGAGCAGCTGCAGCAGCTGCGCGATGGCGTGGTACTGAATGACGGGCCGACCCTGCCGGCGAAGATCGAGCGCCTCGATCCCGCGCCGGAGCTGTGGCTGCGCGATCCGCCGGTGCGGTTCCGCAAGACCGTGCCCGACAGCTGGCTGGCCATCACCATTCGCGAGGGCCGCAACCGCCAGGTGCGGCGCATGACGGCCGCGGTGAACCTGCCGACCCTGCGCCTGGTGCGCGTGGCGATGGGCCCGTACCGGCTGGACGACCTGCAGCCGGGGCAGTGGCGGCAGATCGGCTGAAACGAAAAGGGTCGGAGCCCTTCCTCGCGGAAGGGATCCGACCCTTGATCGGGGTCAGACCCCTTCCGCAGGAAGGGCTCTGACCCCTCTGATGGGGCTCAGGTATCGCTGCCGATATCGCTGTGCTCGTCCACCACGGTGTCGTTGCGGCGGTCACGCGCGTGGATGCGCTGCGCCTGGCCATTCACCACATGGCCGTTGGCCGCCTTCTTCTTCTGCTGCTTGCGGTACAGCGCGTAGCCCAGCAGGCCCACGCCCACCGCTGCGGCGGCAATGGTCACCGCCGGGTTGCGGCGGGCGAACTTGGTGGCCACCTTGCCCCCGGTCTTTACCGCACCCAGCGCAGCGCCGGTCTTGATCCAGTCGCTGGCCTGCGGGCCCAGGTGGCGCAGGCTGCCGCCGGCACTCTTCAGGCCATCGCCAGCGCTGTGGGCCAGGTCCAGGGCGCGCTCCAGGGCGCGGTCGGTGATTACGGTCAGCTTGCTCATGCGGGGGTCCTTTGCCTCGGGTCGAAGTCCAGTGTGTCGTGCTGCCTGTAAACGGTATGTCAGGCAGGCGGGCATGCGCCTTGACGCTACCGCAGCCGTTCAGCAACAGGAAGGGTGGGGTCGGATCCCTTTCCCCTGGGAAAGGGCTCTGACCCCGCTGCGCGCCCAGAGGGTCAGAGCCCTTTGCTTTGCAAAGGGATCCGACCCCCATCACTCAGGTGCCGCGCGGTTTGGCGCGGTGGGTCGCGGTGGCCGTCCACGGGTCATCCGGCCAGGGGTGGCGCGGGTAGCGCCCCTTCATTTCCTTCTTCACCTCGGCATAGGTGTTTTCCCAGAAGTTGCGCAGGTCCTGGGTGACCTGCAGCGGCCGGCCGCCGGGCGACAGCAGGTGCAGGGTCAGCGGCACCCGGCCATCGGCAATGCGCGGGGTGTCGGCCAGGCCGAACAGCTCCTGCAGCTTCACCGCCAGCACCGGCGGCTGCGGCTCGCCGGTTTCACTGTCCAGGCCATAGGTGATCGCCCGCTCCAGCCCCGAAGGCACGCTGATGCGGGTGGGCGCATGGCGTTCCACCAGTTGCCGTTGCGCCCACTCCAGCGGCGATTTCAGCGCTTCACCGAAGCTGCTCTCGTCCAGCGCATCCAGCCGCGTCTTGCCGGCAAAGGCCGGTTGCAGCCACTGCGCGCGGCCGGCCAGCAGGGCCGCATCACTGCAGTCGGGCAGGCCCAGGTCGGGCATCCAGCGGCGCAGCGACTCCACCCGCGCCTGCCACTGGCGCAGGCCCTCGGTCCACGGCAATGCCTGCAGGCCCAGTTCGGCCACGGCATCGGTCAGCGCCTGCGCGGCGTGCTGCGGGTCCACCCGCCCGGCCGAACGGCTGTCCAGCACGATGCGGTCGAAGCGGGTCTCGCGCAGGGCCACCAGGGCGCGCCGTTCGCTGTCCCAGCGCACGGTGTCCTCGGTCACGAAGCGCTGCGGCCAGGTGGCACGCAGATAGCCTTCGTCCACCGGCGCGGCGCGCAGCAGCAGTGCATCGCGGGCCTCGAAGCGCAATTCGCTGGCCACCAGCCACGGTTCACCGCGCAGGTCGCTCAGCTCGTGCAGGCGCGCGCTGCGGCCGTTGGCCAGCAGGTAGCGCAGCGGGTCGGACGGATGCTGGAACGCGATGCGGTCGGGGAAGGCATGGGCCAGCAGATCGCCCAGTTCGTGCGCTTCGATGCTGGCCGGTGGCAGCGCATCGCATCGCAGGCGTCGGCGCCACTGCTTGGCCGCCGCATCGATCGCGGCCAGGCCGCTGCGGTTGGCATCGGCCGGTGCACGGCCATTGCGGAACGCGGCCAGTGCGCGCCAGCGCGCCGCCAGCGCATCGCCGCCCTGGCGCAGCGGATCGCGTGCTTCCAGCAGGGCGGCCAGATCGGCGGCCAGCGCCTGCGCGCGTGCATCCGCAGCGGCCAGCAGCATCGCCGCCAGCCGCGGGTGGGTGCCCAGCGCCAGCACGCGTCGGCCCAGCGCGGTAATCGCCCCGCTGCTGCTGAGTGCGCCCAGCCGTTGCAGCAGCTCGCGCGCGGCGGCCATCGGCCCGCTGGGCGGGGTATCGACGAAGCGCAGATCGCTGCTGCCCCAGGCGGCCAGCTCCAGCGCCAGCCCGGCCAGTTCCACCTGTTCGATTTCCGCACGCCGCTGTGGCTCCAGCCGTTGCGACTGCGGCCACAGCCGCCAGGCCACGCCTTCGGCCACGCGGCCGGCGCGGCCGGCACGCTGGTCGGCCGAGGCCTGCGCGATCGCCACCACGTCCAGCCGGGTGAAGCCGCTGTTGGGGTCGTAGCGCGGTTCGCGGGCCTGGCCACTGTCGATCACCACGCGCACGCCGGGCAGGGTCACCGACGATTCGGCCACGTTGGTGGCCAGCACCACGCGGCGTCGGCCATCGCTGGCCGCCTGCAGCACGCGCGCCTGCTGTTCCACCGGCAGTTCACCATGCAGGGCCAGCACCTCCACGCTGCTGTCCAGCGCGTCCTGCAGGCCGGCTTGTACGCGCGCGATCTCGCGCTGGCCGGGCAGGAACACCAGCGCGTCGCCGGGGTGTTCGGCCAGGGCCTGCTGCACCGCGCGGCGCACCTGCAGTTCCAGCGTCTCGTCGCGCCGGGCCGGGAAGTGGCTGATCGCCACCGGGTAGCTGCGGCCTTCGCTGCTCAGTCGTGGTGCATCCAGGAAGCGCGCCAGGCGCTCACCGTCCAGGGTGGCCGACATCACCAGCAGGCGCAGGTCCTCGCGCAGCTGCGCCTGCACGTCCAGCGCCAGTGCCAGCCCCAGGTCGCCGCTCAGATGGCGTTCGTGGAATTCATCGAACAGGATCGCGCCCACTGTCTCCAGCATCGGGTCGTCCTGCAGCATGCGGGTCAGGATGCCCTCGGTGACCACCTCGATGCGGGTGCGCGCCGAAACCTTGTTCTCGAAGCGGATGCGGTAGCCCACCGTGCCACCCACGTCCTCGCCCAGTTGCCGGGCCATGAACAGCGCCGCGCTGCGTGCGGCCACCCGGCGCGGTTCCAGCAGGATGATCCTGCGGCCCTGCAGCCACGGTGCATCCAGCAGGGCCAGCGGCACCTGGGTGGTCTTGCCGGCACCGGGCGGGGCTTCCAGCACCAGGCGCGGGTGGTCGGCCAGGTGCTGCTGGATCTGCGGCAGCAGCGGCGAAATCGGGAAGAGCGGGGCATTCATGTGCAAAGGATAAGGGGCGCAGCGCGGCGCAGGTACAATGCGCGGGTTTTCCTGTCTCTGCTGCCCCCATGCACCTGATCGATATCGGCGCCAACCTCACCCACGATTCCTTCGACCGCGACCGCGACGCCGTACTGGACCGCGCACGCCAGGCCGGGGTGGTGCAGATGGTGATCACCGGCGCCAGCCGCGAGCATTCGCCGCTGGCCCTGCAGCTGGCGCAGCAGCATCCGGGCTTCCTGTACGCCACCGCCGGCGTGCACCCGCACCACGCGGTGGAATACACCGACGAATGCGATGCGGAAATGCGCGCGCTGCATGCGCATGCCGAAGTGGTGGCCGTGGGCGAATGCGGGCTGGATTACTTCCGTGATTTCTCGCCGCGCCCGGCGCAGCACCGTGCGTTCGAGCGCCAGCTGCAGCTGGCGGCCGACAATGGGAAGCCGTTGTTCCTGCACCAGCGCGACGCGCACGCCGATTTCATGGCGCAGATGAAGAACTTCGACGGCCGCCTGGGCCCGGCAGTGGTGCACTGCTTCACCGGCGAGCGTGACGAACTGTTCGATTACCTGGACCAGGATTGGTACATCGGCATCACCGGCTGGTTGTGCGACGAACGCCGCGGCGCACACCTGCGCGAACTGGTGAAGAACATTCCGGCCAACCGCCTGATGATCGAGACCGACGCGCCGTACCTGCTGCCGCGCACCCTGAAGCCGATGCCGAAGGACCGCCGCAACGAACCGATGTTCCTGTCGCACATCGTGGAAGAGCTGGCTCGCGACCGTGGCGAAGACGTGGCGGTGACCGCAGCCAACGCCACCGCAGCCACGCGCACGTTCTTCCGGTTGCCCGACGCGGGTTGAGCGCGTGGGCGGCGTGGCGAAACGCCACGCGTCGCGATGTCGAACGGACCGACGTTACGCCGTGATGTCGAACGCATCGATCATACGCCGTGATGTCGAACGAACCGACATTGCGCCGCGATGTCGAACGAGCCGACCTTGCGCCGTAGAGTCGAGCTTGCTCGACTGCTGTTGGCAGAAGCAGTCGAGCAAGCTCGACTCTACGATGCCGGCCATCCGGCCATCCGGCCATCCGGCCATCCGGCCATCCGTCATCCGTCATCCGTCATCGCCCGGCGGTGCGGGCAATCCACGAGCGCCCGGATCAATCAACGCCGGCAGCAGGTAGCGCCGGGCCATGCCCGGCGAGCGCAGCGGCCAGATCTTCCAGCCCCTCGCTATACGTCGCAAACCGCGGCGCCCACCCCAGCGCTTCGCGCGTGCCACGGCTGTCGATGCGCTTGTTGCTGGCATAGAAGCGGCGCAGCGTCGGGCTCACCGCCGGGTCGTCCCAGGCCACTGCCGGGGGCAGGGTGAAGCCCCCCAGCTGCGCGGCATACGCCAGCACGTCCTGCGGTGGCGCCGGTTCGTCATCGGCGGGCAGGTACAACCCCCCCGGCGTGGGCCGTCGCATCGCCGCGATGACCACCGCGGCCAGATCCTCCACGTGCAGCCGGTTGAACACCAGCCCGGGCCGCAGCACGTGGCGGGCGCGGCCCTGCGCCAACTGCAGCAGCGCATTGCGGCCAGGGCCATACAGGCCCGGCAGGCGGAACACCGCCGAATCGATGCCGCGCTCCCTCGCCAGCGCCTGCCATTGCGCTTCCGCACGCAGACGCTGCACACCCGCCGCCTCGGTGCTGTCGGCCACGCTGTGTGCATCCACCCAGCCACCGTCGCGGTCGGCATACACCGAGGTGGACGACAGATAGCCTACCCAGCGCAGCGCCGGGCTGGCCAGCAACGCCGGCTGCAGCACGCGCAGCGCCGGATCTCCGTCGGCATCGGGCGGCACGCTGCACAGCACGGCCTGCGCCTGCGAAACGGCCTCCAGCAGGGCCGCTGGCGGCGCCGCATCGGCATGCAGTGCGAACCGCTGCAGTCCGTCAGCGGGCGCGGCGGTGGGGTCACGCACCGTGCCTGCCACTGGCACCCCCAACGCCTGCAGGCGGGCGGCAAGCACGCGGCCGCTCCAGCCCAGGCCCAGGATCAGCACCGGTGCGGGCAGCGCCGTGTTCACGCCGCGCGCTGTGCCTGGTAGGCCTGCAGGCTGCTGTAGGCCACCTGCAGCAGCAAGGCTTCCTGGCCGGCGGTGCGTGCACGGGCCAGCATGTCGCCCACGATCTGCGCGGCCTCGACCTGCTGGCCGGCCTCCAGATCGCGCAGCATCGAGGCCTTCAGCGCCGAACCGGCCTGGGTCAGGGTGCTGCGGGCAACGTCCTGTGCATCGTCGGGAATCGGTTCGCCGGCGGCCTCGGCCACGGCCAGGCATTCGTCGTACAGGCCGCGCACGATGGCCTGGCCATCGTCGGTGGCCACGATGGTGCCGATGTCCGCGCGCAGCAGGCAGGTTGCGGCGGCCAGCGCGGTCAGGAAGGTGTACTTGATCCACTGCTCCTGGCCAATCTGGCCGCTGGCCAGGTGGTCCACGCCGGCCTGTACGCAGGCGGCAGCGAAGGCCTGCACGCGCGGCGACAGGGCGCCGCCATCACGCTCGCCGAAGGTCAGCTTGGCCGGCCGGCCCAGGTGCAGCACCGCGCCGTCGGCGGCCTTGGTGGCGCTGATGAAGCACAGCCCACCCAGTACCGCCTCGCGGCCGAAGCGTGCATCCAGCGCGGCGTAGTGGTGCAGTCCATTGAGGATCGGCAGCACGGTGGTCGCCGGGCCCACGGCCGGGGCGATCGCGTCAATCGAACTGTCCAGGTCGTAGGCCTTGCAGCTCAGCATCACCAGGTCGAACGGCTGCGCGGCGGCCAGCGCGGGCAGGGCATCGGCGGTGACATGCTGCACCGAGAAGCGCGCATCGCCCAGCGGGCTCTGGATCACCAGCCCGTCGCGGTCGAGCTGGGCGGCGCGCGCGGGGCGCACCAGGAAGGTCACATCCACCCCGGACTGGGCCAGGCGGCCGCCGAAGTAACCGCCGGTGCCGCCGGCACCAAGAATCAGGATACGCATCACACCTTCACCGCAGTTGTGGGGTCACCTGCAGATTGTGCCGGAGATCGCAGTCCGTGGCGGTGCAGCTGGTGGCGGATCAGAACAAGGGGCGGGAAGACGTTCGCGCTGACGGTGTTGACCACTGCCACGCGCGGCGCAGCAGCAGAAAGAAAAGCCGGGCATGCGCCCGGCTCTTCAGCAGACGGTATCCACGCAGGGCATGGATGACCCGCCACGGTTCAATTGATCGCGGTGATGAAGGCCGGATCCTTGATGGTCTGTTCGATGTTGAGCTTGATGGTCTCGTTCAACGAACCAAAGATGTTCACGAACTTGGACGTGTTGCGCTGCACGTTCTTCACCTGGTCGTAGACCACCTGGCCCTGCGGGTCGGTCACCACGTAGCGCACGCGCAGGGTCCAGTCCACGCTGTAGCCCAGATCGTCGATCAGGAACTCTTCCACCTTGCCGCTCAGGACGTTGCCTTCCTTGTCCATCTTGATGCCGACCAGGCGCAGCTCGGAAAACACCGCATCGCGCATGATCGCATCCACGTTCTTCTCGAACAGGATGTTGCCCATGGCGGTGTTGCGCACCTGGTTGGGCTTGATCTCCCCGCCCTTGGCCGGCAGGTACTCGAACGCGGTCACATCCACCCGGCCTTCGGCGCTCAGCACCGAACTGGGGGCGTAGTTCAACGGAATGGGCCGGGAAGCGCAGCCGGCCAGAACGAGCAGGAACAGCGATGCAGCGACGAGCCGGGCAGGGCCGGCAGTACGACGGGTGAACATCTGGTTGGGTCCCCTGGTGCGTCCATGACATATGAAAAACCAGCCGGCCCGGGGGCCCGCTGGTCGGTCTGGTGAAGCGCACCGATTAGACGACCGAACCGGGCGCCAGGCAAGTGCCCTGGCGCCTCCGGAACCGGTCCCCCCACGCAGGGGGGGGGGATTACCTCAGCTGCGCATGCCCACGCCGCGGCGCAGCAGCCACAGCGCAAGTGCGGTCAGCACCACCACGAAACCGATCATCAGGGCATAGGCCACCCACACCGGCACGTCGCTGCTGCCCAGCAGGCCGTAGCGGAACGCGTTGACCATGTAGAAGATCGGGTTGGCATGGGTGGCCGCTTCGGCCCAGGTCGGCAGCAGCTTCACCGAATAGAACACGCCACCCAGGTAGGTCAGCGGGGTCAGGATGAAGGTCGGCACGATCGCCACGTCATCGAACTTCTTGGCGTACACCGCGTTGATGAAGCCGGCCAGCGAGAAGATGGTCGCGCCCAGGATCACCGTGCTCAGCGTCACCAGCGGGTGCGGAATGCGCACCGGGGTGAAGAACATGGCGATGATCAGCACGATCACGCCAACCATCAGGCCGCGCAGCACCGCACCGGCCACGTAGCCCCACAGGATCACCCAGTTCGGCATCGGGCTGACCAGCAGCTCTTCCACGTGGCGGCCGAACTTGGCGCCGAAGAACGAGGAACTGATGTTGCCGTAGCTGTTCTGGATCACGCTCATCATCACCAGGCCCGGCACGATGAACTCCATGTAGCTGTATTCGCCCATGTCGCCCACCCGCGAGCCGATCAGGCGGCCGAAGATGAGGAAGTACAGGGTCATGGTGATCGCCGGCGGCACCAGGGTCTGGCCCCAGATGCGCAGGATGCGCGCGACTTCCCGGCGCACGATGGTCATCAGCGCGATGCGGTTGCGCTGGCCGTCGGTCAGCTCGGTGGTGCTCATGCAGACGTCTCCTGGTTGCCGGTGAGGCGCACGAACAGCTCCTCCAGGCGGTTGCTCTTGGTGCGCATCGAACGTACGCGGATGCCGGCCTCGTTCAGCGTGGCGAACACGCGGTTGAGGTCCATGGCGCGCGGCATGTCGATGTCCAGCGTGTGCGCATCGGGTGCGGTCAGGGTCGCGCCCTCGATCACCGGCAGCTGCGCCGGCAGGTCACCGTCGATGTCCAGCAGGAAGCCTTCCACATCAAGCTTGGCCAGCAGGGTGCGCATCGGCCCCTGCTCCACGATCTGGCCGTGGTTGATGATGGCCAGGTTGCGGCACAGGTACTCGGCCTCTTCCAGGTAATGGGTGGTGAGGATGATCGTGGTGCCGGCGGCATTGATCTCCTTCAGCACCCGCCACATGTCGCGGCGGATCTCGATGTCCACACCGGCGGTGGGTTCGTCCAGGATCAGCAGGCGCGGCCGGGTCATCATCGCGCGGGCGATCATCAGCCGGCGCTTCATGCCGCCGGACAGGGTGCGGCTCATCACCTGCGCCTTTTCCCACAGGTGCGCGCGCTTCAGCTCTTCTTCGGCGCGCTGCTCGGCCTCCTCGCGGGCCACGCCGTAGAAACCGGCGTAGTTCACCAGGATGTCGAAGGGCTTCTCGAACAGGTTGAAGTTGATTTCCTGCGGCACCAGCCCGATCAGGCGCATGGTGGCGCTGCGGTGCTGCACCAGGTCGCTGCCGAACACTTCCACCTTGCCCTGGCTCAGGTTGACCAGGGAGCTGATGATGCCGATCAGGGTCGATTTGCCGGCGCCATTGGGGCCCAGCAGGGCGAAGAAGTCGCCCGGGGCGACCTCCAGCGAGACCCCCTTCAGGGCCTGGGTGCCGTTGTCGTAGGTCTTGCGCAGGTCGCGCACGCGCAGGGCGGGCGCCGTTTCGTTCAGGGAAGCCAAGCTTGCAGCCTTCGCGCCCATGGGCTGGCGCAGGAGAGGGGCGGGGAGGGTCTATTATAGAAGACCCCGAGGGCTTGCCCCGGCTACACACTGTCCCGAAAAGTCGTGCCTGTCCAATTCCCCATCAAGCTGGTCGGCCGCCGCATGCTGGCGCCGACCATCGGCCACTACCAGTTCGTGCGTGATGACGGCCAGCCGCTGGATTTCCAGCCCGGCCAGTTCATCCAGGTCCATTTCGCCTACGCCGACGGCACCGAAACCAAGCGCAGCTACTCGCTGGCAACCATCCATGACCACGCCCTGGGCCCCGGCGAAGCGGTCGACATCGCCGTCAGCTTCGTGCCCGGCGGCGCCGCCACGGCGCTGTTCGAGGCGCTGGACATCGGCGGCCAGGTCAGCGCGTCCGGCCCCTACGGCCGCTTCTGCCTGCAGCCCGGCGACCACAATGCCCGCTACCTGCTGATCGCCACCGGCACCGGCGTCACCCCGTACCGGTCGATGCTGCCACTGCTGGCTACGGCCATGGCCGAGCGCGGCGTGCAGGTGGTGCTGCTGCAGGGCGCACGCAGCCCCGGCGAACTGCTGTACAGCGATGATTTCTACAGCTTCGCCGAAAAGCACCCCAACTTCCGCTATGTGCCGTGCCTGTCGCGCGAACTGCCGGCCGAGCCGCACCCGGACGTGCACCACGGCTACGTGCAGCAGGCCCTGGCCGGCATCCAGCCGGACCCGGCCACCGACATCGCCTACCTGTGCGGCAACCCGGACATGGTCGATGCCTGCGCCGAGGCGCTGAAGGCGGCCGGCCTGGGCAACCCGCAGGTGCGGCGCGAGAAGTACGTCAGCAGCAAGTAAGGCAGCTGGAGGGCGCCCGGTTTTTCGACCGGCGCCCATCGCCGCCAGCAGCGTGCCCGTGTAAGTTGTCCCCTGCAGTTGGTCACATCCGCCGCGACCGCGCGTCGTGGTCGACAGGAACGTCCTCCAGGGGAAACACGCACGATGCAAAAGCACCCACTTGTACTGGCCGGGGTACTGGCCAGCCTGCTTGCCGCCGGCTGCAGCGCGCCGCCTTCCGCCGGCACCGCCGATGGCGGCGACAGTCCCAGCCGCCGTTACGGCCAGATCGATTTCCGTCCCTGCACGCTGTCCACCGTGGGCGCCAGCGCCAACGTGGAAGCACAGTGCGCCACCTTCAAGGTGCCCGAGGACCGCGCCAACCCGGCCGGCCGCAGCATCGACCTGCGCATTGCCCTGCTGGAAGCGGGCAACAGCGGTGCCGGTGCGCCGGACCCGGTGTTCTTCCTGGCCGGTGGGCCGGGCCAGGCCGCCAGCGAAGTGGCCGTCATTGTCGATACCGCCCTGCGCCAGGTGCGCAAGCAGCGCGACATCTTCCTGATCGACCAGCGCGGCACCGGCGGCTCCAACCCGCTCAGCTGCCTGGGTGCCGATGGCAAGGAACTGCAGCTGGACGAAGACGCTGCGCCCACCGAAGCGGTGATGCGCGACTTCGCCACGCAGTGCCTGGCCTCGCTGAAGGGCCGTGCCGACCCGCGCTTCTACACCACCACCGAAGCCATTGCCGATCTGGACGCCGTGCGCCAGGCGCTGGGCGCGGAAAAGCTGAACCTGGTGGGTGGCTCGTATGGCACGCGCGTGGCCCAGCGCTATGCCATGGCCTACCCGCAGCACACCCGCAGCATCGTCATTGACGGCGTGGTGCCCAACGACCTGGTGGTCGGCGGCGAGTTCGCCAAGACCTTCGACAACGCCATCACCCTGCAGTCGGCGCAGTGCCGCAAGGATGCCACCTGCAGCAAGCGCTTCCCGGTGGATACCCGCGAACAGCTGCGCAGCGTGGCCGACACCCTGCGCCGTGCGCCGGTCACCGTGGATTACCGCGACCCCGGCACCAATGCGCCGCGCCAGGACGTGTTGTCGCCGGACAGCGTGGTTGGCCTGGCGTTCGCCTTCTCCTACGTGCCCGAATATTCCTCGCTGCTGCCGCTGGTGCTGGATGAAGCGGCCCAGGGCCGTTACGCGCCGCTGGCCTCGCTGGTACGCGGTGCCACCCGCAGCATGGATTTCCAGATCAACCGCGGCATGCAGTGGTCGGTCATCTGCAGCGAAGACGCGCCGCGCTTCCAGGCGCCGCCGGAAAGCGATGACGCCCTGTTCGGTGCCGAGGCGGCACGCGCGTTCTTCGCCGCCTGCCCGGTGTGGCCGCACCAGCCGGCGCCGGCAGCCACCACCGCCGCGCTGAAGGGCGATCTTCCGGTGCTGCTGCTGTCCGGCGAGCTGGACCCGGTCACCCCACCGCGTTACGCCGACCAGGTGGTCAAGGGCCTGCCCAACGGGCGAGCCCTGGTCGCCCGCGGCCAGGGCCACGGCACGCTCAGCGCCGGCTGCATGCCGCGCCTGCTCGGCCAGTTCATCGACACCACCGACGCCAAGGCACTGGATGCCAGCTGCCTGGACACGCTGAGCTACGTGCCGGCATTCACCTCGTTCAACGGATGGGCCCCATGATCGTCGCCGAGAACCTGCACAAGGGTTTCGACACCCGCACCGGCCGCATCCAGGCCGTGGCCAACGTCGGCTTCACTGCTGCTGCTGGCCGCATCACCGGCCTGCTGGGCCCCAACGGCGCCGGCAAGACCACCACCATGCGCATGCTGTACACGCTGATGACCCCCGACCAGGGCAGCATCACCGTCGATGGCATCGACGCGGCGCGCGATCCGGTGGAAGTGCGCCGCCACCTGGGCGTACTGCCCGACGCCCGCGGCGTCTACAAGCGGCTGACCGCGCGCGAGAACATCGCCTACTTCGGCGAACTGCACGGCCTGTCGGCGCAGCAGATCCGCGAACGCACCGAGGTGCTGTCGCATGCGCTGGACATGGGCGACATCCTGGACCGGCAGACCGATGGCTTCTCGCAGGGCCAGCGGACCAAGACCGCGATCGCGCGTGCGCTGGTGCACGACCCGCGCAACGTCATCCTGGACGAACCCACCAACGGCCTGGACGTGATGACCACCCGCGCACTGCGCCGGTTCCTGCTGGGCCTGCGCGAAGAAGGGCGCTGCGTGATCCTGTCCAGCCACATCATGCAGGAAGTGGGCGCGCTGTGTGACCACATCGTCATCATCGCCAAGGGCACCGTGATGGCCGCCGGCAGCAGCGATGAACTGCGTGCACAGGCGGGCGAAACCAATCTGGAAGATGCGTTCGTGAAACTGATCGGCAGCGAAGAGGGCCTGCACGCATGAGCATGATGTCGACCCTGATGACGGTGATGCGCAAGGAACTGCGCGATCTGTCGCGTGACCGCCGCACGCTGGCGCTGACCCTGCTGTTCGGGCCGCTGCTGTACCCGCTGCTGATCCTGGGCATGGGCAAGCTGTCGGAAAGCCGGGTGCGCACTCAGATTGAACAACCGCTGCAGATTCCCACCATCGGCGCCGAACACGCGCCCAACCTGGTGCGCTTCCTGGCCGCACAGGGCCTGAATGCCACCACCGCACCGGCCGATCTGGCCGAGGCCATCCGTTCGCAGGACATCGATGTTGCCCTGCGCATCAGTGCCGATTTCGGCAAGGACTGGGCCGACGGCAAGCCGGCGCTGGTGGAAGTGATCCGTGACAGCACCCGGCGTGCCGCCGAAGTGCCCAGTGCGCGGTTGCAGGCGGCGCTGGCCACCTACAACGGCCAAGTGGGGGCACTGCGGCTGATGGCACGCGGCGTGGATGCCCAGGTGGCACGCCCGCTGGATGTGGCCCAGCAGGACATGGCCAGCGCCGAAGCCAAGCGCGGCATGATGCTGTCCATGCTGCTGCCGGTGCTGCTCACGCTCACCTCGTTCATTGGTGGCGCCTACCTGGTGATGGATTCCACCGCCGGCGAGCGTGAGCGGCAGTCGCTGGAGCCGCTGCTGGCCACGCCCGGTTCGCGCAGTGCGATTGTCAGCGGCAAGATCGCCGCGGCCTGTGTGGTTGGTTTCGCCTCGCTGCTGCTCACGCTGGTGGCATTCAAACTGAGCGCGCAGATCGCCCCCGGCAATGTCGGCCGGCAGTTGAACATGAACATCGTGTCCATGCTGCAGATGCTGCTGGTCATGCTGCCCATGCTGCTGATCGGCACCTCGCTGCTGACCTACCTGTCGGCGGCCGCCAAGAGCATGAAGGAAGCGCAGAGCCACATGACCTGGCTGGTGCTGCTGCCCATGCTGCCGGGCTACGCGCTGATGGCCTACCCGGTGAAGAGCGAGCTGTGGCAGTACGCGGTGCCGTTCCTGTCGCAGAACCAGATGCTGTTGAAGGTGATCCGCCACGAAGCGATCTCGCCGACGGTGTGGGGCATCTATCTGGGTGCCAGCCTGGGCCTGGCCGCGGTGCTGTGGTTCGCTGCCGTGCGCCGCTACCACAACGAGCGCCTGGCTATTTCCGGCTGAGCCGGGGCGCGCGCAGGGTGACCGCCGCCCCGAGGGCAGGCGGTCGCCGTGCCAGGGCCTCGATCGCGATGGCATCGGCATGCGCGGTGCCATCGCACAGGAAGGCGGCGTAGCGCAGGGCACGCTCCTGCGTATCTGCGCCCAGCGCCAGATACTGCGGGTGCGCTGTCAGCAGCGCATCTTCGCGCAGCCCCAGGTTGCCGTGGATGCTGGACCAGGCGTGCTGTTCGGGGTGTTCCACTGCACGCGCATGTACCGGTCCCCGTTCCACATGGCGGTGCGCCCCCAGCAGATACGCCGGGTCCTGCACGGGCAGGCACTGCAGCCCGGTTTGCCACTGCGGCGCTGGGCGCCCATGCCGTTGGCTGAAGGCCCGGCTGTAGGCGGCGCAGCACGCGCGCAGCGCACGCACCACCCCATCGCCCGTGCGCGGCGTGGCCAGCAGGTGCAGGTGGTCATCCATCACCACGTAGGCATGCAGCAGCAGCCCGTGCTTCAGCAGCGCGCTGTGCAGCAGGGCCAGCAGTTGGCGCCGGTCGTCATCGTCGACGAACAGGGTGGCCGGGTGGCGCGCGCGCTGCCGCACCAGGCAGGGCGGGTAGGGGGACAGTGGCGGATGGCGCATCGCGCGTGCCTGGCGCAGGGAATCCCCCAGCCTGCACGGCCCGCAACGGCGGCGCGAGCGGGCAACACGCCAGCAAGGCCCGCAGCGTGCCGGCGGCAGCCGCCCCGCAGCCAGACGCGACAGGCTCCCCCACGGCAAGGCACCCACAACGCAACAGGGCCCGGATCGCTCCGGGCCCTGCAGGCAGCATGCCGTCGTGGCGGGTGGATCAACCGCCCGGCGCGAACACCAGCGTGCGGCGGGTGGTGACCGGTGCCCCCACCGGCTCGAAGCGCCAGCGCTTCACCGCGTTCAGTGCCTCGCGGTCGAACACGCGCGACGGCGTGGCGCGCAGTACGCGTGCATTGGTCACCGAACCGTCGGTGCCCACGGTGATCTCCACCAGCACTTCGCCGGACGTACCCGAGCGCAGGGCTTCAGACGGATAGCGCGGCGCCGGGGTGCTGACCGGGCGCAGGCTCGGTGCCGCGGTGGCAGCGGCCTGGCGCGCGGCCGTCGCGGCCTGGGCAGCCGCCTGCTGCTGCTTCTGCTCGGCCTCGCGGCGTGCGGCGGCCTGGCGTTCGGCATCCTGGCGCTCGCTGTCGCGGCGCGCCGCGTCCTGCTGGGCGGCAATCTGCTTGGCGGCCTCGGCTTCCTTCACCCGCTGGTCGGCCAGGCGCTGCTGTTCCACCAGCTGCTTGGCGCGGTCTTCGGCGTCCTTCTTGACCTTGGCGGTCTCGTCTTCGGTGCGCTTGGCGGCCACCTGCACGCCCTTGGTCATGCCTTCCTTCAGGCGCGGCAGGGCCGGGGCGGACGGGTCCACCTTCTCGATCAGCGCCACCAGGCGCTGGGCTTCGCTGAAGTCCTCGCGGCCCAGGTGCTGTTCGGCGGCAATAAGCGTGTACGGCAGCAGATCGGTCAGCGCGCTCTTCACCGAGGCGTCGTCCGGGGTTTTGTCACGCAGGGCCAGGTAGTACTCGATGGCGTTGTCGCCGGCCGGCGCGTACATGCGGTTCTCGCGCAGGGCCTGGCTGGCGGCCTCGCGCAGCTGTTCGGTGCCCATCGACTGCACCTTGGCAGCCACCGCCGGTGCGGCGGCATCGGCCGGGGCCGTTGCGGCGGGCGCGGCGGCGCCGGGTGCGGCAGCGGCGGGTGTTTCTTCCTTGCCCGAGCAGGCCGCCAGGGCCAGCACCAGGGCAACCGGCATCCACCGGCGCGCGGCAGCGATCGTAGAGACGTGCGACATCCTGCTCCCCTTTAGAAGACGACGTTACGTAGTGCGTGTGGCTGCAGCGCCGGGATCGGGATCCGGGCGTGGTCGCCGGCGTTTCCCGACGCCGGCGCCGACTGCGGCGAGGGTGCAATCTAGCATCCCCGCCGCCATCGCGTACAAGGGCAGTGGCCGTGGCCGGCAGCAACGCGGGGTTGCTGCCGGCCCGCAGGGCTCAGTGCGCGCCGCCCTTGCCGTGGCCCTCGGCCTTGTCGTGGCCGTTGGACATCAGCTTGTCGGTCCAGGCAATGCCGATGGCCGACAGGATGAACACGCAGTGGATGATGGTCTGCCACAGCACGCCATCGGCGGTCAGCATGGCGCAGCGGGCCGCACCGATGTTGGCGGCGGCCACGGCCATCTGTTCCGGGGTGCACAGCGGAATGCCGCCCAGCGCGCCGGTGGCGATGAAGGTCTTCAGCAGGTGGATGGAGGAGATGCCGATGATCGCCATCGCCAGCTTCACCTTCAGCACGCTCGCATTGACGTGGCTCAGCCATTCCGGCTGGTCCGGGTGGCCTTCCAGGCGCAGGCGCGACACGAAGGTTTCATAGCCACCCACGATCACCATCACCAGCAGGTTGGAAATCATCACCACGTCGATCAGGCCCAGCACGATCAGCATGATCTGCTGCTCGCCCATCGAGGCCGAGTGGGAAATCAGGTGCCACAGCTCCTTGCCGAACAGGAACACGTAGACGCACTGCGCCACGATCAGGCCCAGGTACAGCGGCAGCTGCAGCCAGCGCGAGGCGAAGATCAGCGAGGACAGCGGGGACAGGGGGCGTTGGGGGCTCATGCAGGACAGTGCGTTGCGGGGAAGCGGCGAGGTTACCGGCCCACCATGACGGTGCCAAGCCAACCAAGGCACTAGACTGGCACTTTCCTGAACGACGCCGAGCCGACGCCATGATCGACCTGTATTACTGGCCCACCCCGAACGGCCACAAAGTGACCCTGCTGCTGGAAGAAACCGGACTGGATTACCGCGTGCACCCGGTCAACATCGGCGCCGGCGACCAGTTCAAGCCGGATTTCCTGGCCATTTCGCCCAACAACAAGATGCCGGCCATCGTCGACCATGCCCCGGCCGACGGCGGCGCCGCGCAGAGCGTGTTCGAATCCGGCGCGATCCTGCTGTACCTGGCCGAAAAGACCGGCCAGTTCCTGCCCACCAACCCGCGTGGGCGCATCGCCACCCTGGAATGGCTGTTCTGGCAGATGGCCGGGCTGGGCCCGATGAGCGGGCAGATGGGCCATTTCAACGTGTATGCGCCGGAAAAGATCGGCTATGCCATCGAGCGCTACGACAACGAAGTGCGCCGCCTGCACGGGGTGATGGACAAGCGCCTGGCCGAGCACGCCTACCTGGGCGGTGCCGAGTACAGCATTGCCGACATGGCCAGCTACCCGTGGATCGGCGCCTACGACAAGATTCCGGTCGACTTTGCCGCGTTCCCGAACCTGAAGCGCTGGCACGAAGCCATCGCCGCACGCCCGGCCACCCAGCGCGCCTACGCCCTGCGCGACAAGGTGAACCCCAACGCCGGCAAGCCGCTGAGCGACGAAGAGCGCAAGCAGCTGTTCGGCCAGCGCTGACGCTTGGCGAAACCGGGGTCAGATCCCTTTGCGCCGCAAAGGGCTCTGCCCCCCGCTGGCCATGGGCAGAAGGTCATGCTGCCTTCGCGCACCGGCTTGGTTAGGATGGACACTGACGTTGCCCGGGATGTCCCATGCGCCACCTGTTCGCCTCGCTTGCCCTCATGATCGCCACCAGCACTGTTGCCCACGCCGAAAAACTCACCCTGGAAGCCATCACCGGCCCGCTGCCGCTGTCCGGCCCCACGCTGATGAAGCCCAAGGTGGCCCCGGACGGCTCGCGCGTCACCTTCCTGCGTGGCAAGGACACCGACCGCAACCAGCTGGACCTGTGGAGCTACGACATCGGCAGCGGCCAGACCCGCCTGCTGGTGGATTCGAAGGTGGTGCTGCCCGGCACCGAAACCCTGAGCGATGAAGAAAAGGCGCGCCGCGAGCGCCAGCGCATCGCCGCCATGACCGGCATCGTCGATTACCAGTGGGCACCGGACGCGCAGCGCCTGCTGTTCCCGCTGGGCGGCGAACTGTATCTGTACGACCTGAAGCAGCAGGGTGCCGCGGCCGTGCGCCAGCTCACCCACGGCGAAGGCTTCGCCACCGACGCCAAGCTGTCGCCCAAGGGCGGTTTCGTCAGCTTCATCCGCGGCCGCAACCTGTGGGTGATCGAGCTGGCCAGCGGCAAGGCCGTGCAGCTCACCCACGATGGCAGCGCGACCATCGGCAATGGCGTGGCCGAATTCGTGGCCGACGAGGAAATGGACCGCCATACCGGCTACTGGTGGGCGCCGGATGATTCGGCCATCGCCTTCGCCCGCATCGATGAAAGCCCGGTGCCGGTGCAGAAGCGCTACGAGGTCTACGCCGACCGCACCGATGTGATCGAGCAGCGCTACCCGGCCGCCGGCGATGCCAACGTGACCGTGAAACTGGGTGTGATCGCGCCGGCCGCCGCTGCCGCGCCGCGCTGGATCGACCTGGGCAAGGAACAGGACATCTACCTGGCGCGCGTGGATTGGCGCGATGGCCAGCGCCTGACCTACCAGCGCCAGTCGCGCGACCAGAAGCAGCTGGACCTGGTGGAAGTGGACCTGGCCGGCAAGGGCACGCGCACGCTGGCCCATGAAACCAGCCCGACCTGGGTGCCGCTGCACAACAGCTTGCGCTTCCTGCAGGACGGCAGCCTGCTGTGGTCGTCCGAACGCAGCGGTTTCCAGCACCTGTACCGCATTGGCAACGACGGCAAGACCACCGCACTCACCCAGGGCAACTGGCCGGTGGACGAACTGCTGGCCGTGGACGAAGCGGCGGGCAAGGTCTATTTCCGCGCCGGCATCGACTCGGCACGCGAAAGCCAGATCTACGCCGTATCGCTGCAGGGTGGCGCGCCGCAGCGTCTGTCGCAGGCCCCGGGCATGCACAGCGCCAGCTTCGCCCGCAACGCCAGCGTGTACGTGGACACCTGGTCCAACAGCAACACCCCGCCGCAGATCGAGCTGTACCGCGCCAATGGCGAGAAGATCGCCACCCTGCTGCAGAACGATCTGGCCGACCCCAAGCATCCCTACGCGCGCTACCGCGACGCGCAGCGGCCGATCGAGTTCGGCACGCTTACCGCCGCCGATGGCAAGACCGCGCTGAACTACAGCATCATCAAGCCGACCGGCTTCGACCCGTCCAAGCGCTACCCGGTGGCCGTGTACGTGTATGGCGGCCCGGCCAGCCAGACCGTCACCGACAGCTGGCCCGGCCGTGGCGACCATCTGTTCAACCAGTACCTGGCCCAGCAGGGTTACGTGGTGTTTTCGCTGGACAACCGCGGCACCCCGCGTCGCGGCCGTGATTTCGGCGGCGCGCTGTACGGCAAGCAGGGCACGGTGGAAGTGGCCGACCAGCTGCGCGGCGTGGCGTGGCTGAAGCAGCAGCCCTGGGTGGACCCGGCGCGCATCGGCGTGCAGGGCTGGTCCAACGGCGGCTACATGACCCTGATGCTGCTGGCGAAGGCGTCGGACAGCTATGCCTGCGGCGTGGCCGGCGCACCGGTCACCGACTGGGGCCTGTACGACAGCCACTACACCGAACGCTACATGGACCTGCCCAAGCGCAACGACGCCGGCTACCGCGAAGCGCGCGTGCTGACCCACATCGATGGCCTGCGCTCGCCGCTGCTGCTGATCCACGGCATGGCCGACGACAACGTGCTGTTCACCAATTCCACCAGCCTGATGAGCGCGCTGCAGAAGCGTGGCCAGCCGTTCGAACTGATGACCTACCCGGGCGCCAAGCACGGCCTGTCCGGCGCCGATGCGCTGCACCGCTACCGCGTGGCCGAAGCCTTCCTGGAGCGCTGCCTGAAGCCCTGATCGCGACTGGGAAGGAGCCCGCCGATGCCGCTGCCACCGCCCGTTCCCGCACATGCCGCCCCCGCCACCGGCTGGTGGCGGCGCCACTGGCGCTGGGCCATGCCGCTGGCCGTGGTGCTGCTGCTGGCCAGCCTGGGCGGCGCTACCGCGTGGAGCCTGCTGCGCTGGAGCGAGGCCGCGCGTGACAGCGCACCCATGCGCGAGGCCATGCGCCGCGCCGGGTGCAGCATTGAAGTCGTGCAGGCCTTCGGCGAACCGCTGCAGGCCGACGCAATGCCGGTGGGCAGCATGCAGACCGCAATCGACGGCCAGCGCAATGTTGGTCTGATTGTCGGCCTGCAGGGACCAGACGCGCGCGGGCGACTGTTCGTACAGGGCAGCCGTCGTGATGACGTCTGGGATTACCCGGTGATGTACGTGCTGGGCGAGGACGAACAGACCTTCGACCTGAGCGCGCTGGACGATGCGGAAGCCGCAGAAGCGTGTGCGCTGCGGGAGTGCCGTGCGCGGGGCGGGTGTGGGGTGGGGTTGGCGTTGTGACGGGGTGTCGCCAGCTCGCTGCGGGGGCTGTCGCGATCTGCCGCGGTTGAACCCATCTCCTTCGATCAGGCCGTCTGTTGGATCAGCAGATCCTGCGTGAGATTTTCTGCTACCGACATTGCACGACGTCGTTGAGCCATTTCCCTATTGGTGAAGCCTTCGATTTTTGCTGCTTTCAGACGCACGTTTCATAGTGTGAGCGGCGTCCGTGCACGTGGACGTACCTTCATTCCAATCATTGATCCGTTGCAGCGTACGTCCAGCTGCAGCATTTCTCTTGATCCTGGAAGGAACATGCGATGCGAAGGTATGCAATCACAAGATGGATGGCAGTGACGGTCTGCTTGCTGGCCTCTATCGGGCCCGCCATGGCGGCCGAGCCACTGCTGCAGATGCTTCCAGATGCAATGCTGGATGAAGCGGCACAGGAACTGCGCAGTGTTGGCGACCATGTGGACTGGGTACGCCGTGTTCGCGTGAACGAGGCGGCCTTGGCCGCTGATGAGCATACGGTCGATCTCCACGACACCGTTCTGCATCTTGTTCGAGATCCCACCGCGCCATTGTTCGAGGAAGCCCAGCATGTGATCTACCGGCCTACGCAGGGCGAACACGCGCATCGAGAAGTGCGTACGCTCTCAGGATTGCAGTGGGTGGGTAGAGTGAAGCTCCTCGGGCCGGGTGTCGAGGCAACGCCTGGGCAGTCCAGGGCGGTGAGAATCTGGTCGGACGCGTCGGGGACGCATGCACGATTCAATTACGGGTTCTGGAACTACGCGCTCGACGGCGAGCGGTTGGTAAAGCGGGACGTGCGCCGCGCTCGACGCGACGAGCGCGATGATGTGAGGGACCGACGGCCGAATCGGCCGGCTCCCGACCTGCCGGCAGAGAGGGCGCGCCACGTGTGCGACAAAGGGAGTCGTTGCCGGTATCTCGTGGGACCCGCCACTGCGTGACGCTGGTGCTTCACGCCACTAGGAATAATCCGAAATTCGACCGACAGCACAGTTCATGCCTTGAACGTGCCGGTTATTTCGGAGATAACTTCGCCCATGCGGCCCAGCCGCATTACCGGAACAGGGACGGTCCGACGTACAGCGCGCCATGGCGATGCTGGCGTGTGGGTGTTCCTCCGCCGGTGCGACCCCCGCCCAGGAGTGGAGAACAGGGATGTTCAAGCGAATCAAAGCCGAATGGCTGCTGGCACTGTCGTTGGCCATTCCGGGTCTTGCCATGGGTGCCAGCGCATACGCACAGGAAGTTGGCAAGGAATGGACGGCTTTCCCGTATCTGCCAGGCCAGAAATTTCCTTTTGAGCGCGCCGCGCGCCAATCCATCGAGGCGATATTCGCCGGCGACCAGGTGGATGTCCCCTTCCAGTGGTATGTGCACAGCCAAGCGGTCAGCCCTCGTGAGACCACCACCGACTATCGCTTTCAGCCACTTGCGTTGATCAAGGCCGATTGGACTTACACGTACGCCTCGCAACCCTACGCCAGCGAAGAGCTGTTCATGCAGGCGATCCGCACGCAGAACGCGTCCGACCCGCAGTGCCCGGCCCTGCAGCTGGACCACATCCAGTGGGTGGAAGGCTCCGACAAAGGACCCGATGGCAGCAGCCGACGCGACA
The DNA here is from genome assembly GCF_010894375.1 of Stenotrophomonas sp. B1-1. NCBI lineage: Bacteria > Pseudomonadati > Pseudomonadota > Gammaproteobacteria > Lysobacterales > Lysobacteraceae > Stenotrophomonas > Stenotrophomonas sp. B1-1. The sequence continues at coordinate 37,233 of NZ_JAAIUZ010000021.1, forward strand.
CGGCAATGCTGTCGGGAACACGCTACCTTGATTTCGGTGGGGGCTCGTGCCTGGGCGCCTTCGTGCGCGGTGTGCTGGAGCGCAAACGCCGCGTGGACTGCCCCAACAGGTCCAGCACCCAATGGAACGCGGCCAGCGGCATGTGCGAGATGCGCACTGCCGGCATGATGACCTACAAGGGCCCGCCACAACCCAAGCAGTGCCCGATGCGCGGTAATCCCTGCAATCCCGCTACCGGTGACAAGAGCCAGCCAGAGCCTGACTTCGACCTGGGCTGGGTGAGTTTCCAGCGGCACTATCACTCCCTGACTAGCACTGCCGGAGAGTCGCTGGGGATCGGCTGGACCCATTCCCACAACATCCGCCTTGCCACCGGCAACGATCCTTCGGTGTTCCCACCAGCATTGTCGGTCGGCCTGATCGATCCTGATGGAAACCAGATCGCCTTTGTCAAAGTCGGCACCCAGTACGAGGCCAACGACGGCAGCGGCGACCGCGCGGTCCAGCAGACATCGGGTTGGCAGGTTTCGCGTGCAACGGAGCGCCTGTACTTCAATAACGAAGGCCGCATGCAGCACCGCGACTTCGAAGACGGAACATGGCTGGCCTATGCCTACGACGCGCGCGGGCGCTTGCTGTCGGTCACCCATTCCAGCGGGCGCCAGTTGACGCTTCACTACGCAGTGCCGGGCAATGCGTTGCGGATCTCATCCATTTCATTGGCCGGGCAGGCGTTGGTTTCGTACGCTTATTCCAGCAGCGAGAATCTGCTCAGCGCCACGTACGCAGATGGAAGCGTGCGCAGCTACCACTATGAGGATGCGCGTTACCCGAATTACCTCACCGGTGTTACCGCCGAGGACAACCGCCGTTTCAGCTGGTTCGGGTATGACGACAAGGGGCGCGTGATCTACAGCCGTCACTCCCCTGGTCCAGGCACGGCGGGTGCAGGAATCGATGGGATTGACCTCGCGTACCTGCCGGCCGGTGACACCGTCGTGACCGACGCCTTGGGAAAGACGTCCACCTACCAACTGACCGCAGGTGGCCCAGGCACGCTCCCGCGCATGGTCACGGGTTCAACTGATGCCGCGGGTACCACCACAACTGTGCTGCTGCCCGAGAGTACGGATTTCCGCAGGCGTGTTGCATCCAGCACGGATCGACGCGGCACGGTAACCCAATATGCCTACGCCGAGGGGACCGACCCGCTGGCAGGCGCCGTGCGGGTCACGACTACGACGGAAGCTGCGGGAACCCCGCAGGAGCGGGTGAGTGAAACGCGCGTTGCGATAGACAGCAACCGGGTTGTCCTGCAGACCGTGGGTACGCAGGAAACCCGCATTGCCCGCAATGCACGCCTGCAGCCCACGGTCATCACCATGCGTGATACGGCCACGGATGAGACCCGTGTCACCACACTGACCTACTGCGAGGCCGAAGGTCCTGACTGTGCCCAAGTGGGTGCCCTGCGGTCGACCGATGGCCCCCGTACTGACGTGAGCGATATTACGACCCGTGCGTGGTACACCGCGGACGATGCGGGCTGTGCAAGCGCTGGCACCTGCAGTTTCCGCAAGGGCGACCTGCGCAGCATCAGCAATGCGCTGGGCCACACCACGGAGACGCTTTCTTACGATACCTTCGGGCGCCCGTTGTCCGTGCGTGATGGCAATGGCGTGGTAACCGATTATGGCTACCACCCGCGCGGTTGGCCGACATCGATCACGGTGCGCGGCGCGACCACGGCTGACGACCGCTCTACCCAGATCAGCTACTGGCCCACTGGCCAGGTGCAACAGGTCACCGAGCCTGACGGCAGCAGCGTCACCTACGTGTACGACGCGGCCCAGCGCCTGACCGATATCGCAGACAGTGCCGGGAACACCATCCACTACACGCTGGACGATGCCGGCAACCGCCTCAACGAGGACACCGTTGATGCGGGTGGCACCCTGCGGCGCACACTGGCGCGGACCTACAACATCCTTGGCCAGTTGACCGCGCTGAAAGATGCGGGCAACCATGCCACCGGCTTCACTTACGACGCCAACGGCAACCCGCAGACGGTGACCGATGCGCTTCAGCGTGTGACCAGCCAGCAGCACGATCCGCTGAACCGTCTGGCCAAGACCCTGCAGGATGTGGGCGGCGTGGCGGCGGAGATCCGCAGCCAGTACAACGCGCTGGATCAGGTCACCCAGGTGACTGATCCCAAGGGGTTGCACACTGCCTATGCCTACAACGGATTCGGTGACCTGACCGGCCAGGTCAGTCCCGACAGCGGCACCAGCAGCTTCACCGTGGATGCGGCGGGCAATCGCAAGACCCGCACCGATGCACGTGGCGTTACGGCCACCTACAGCTATGACGCGCTCAATCGCTTGATCGGTGTTGCGTACCCAGATCCGAATCTGGATATCGGCTACAGCTACGATGTGGCGCCGGCTGCCTGTGCCGCCGACGAGCGCTTCGCCAAGGGGCGCCTGGGCCAGGTACTGCATGCCGATGGCAGCACACAGTACTGCCACGACCGCTTCGGCCAGATCACCCGCAAGGTGCAGACGATCAACGGTGTGGCCAGCACCTTGCGCTATGCCTACAGCAAGGCGGGCCGCCTGACCGCGCTGACCTATCCCGATGGCAGTGTGGCCGACTATGTTCGTGACCCCTTGGGGCGCATCAGCCAGGTTGGCTTGACCCGCCCGGGGCAAGCGCGGCAGGTGGTGGTCGACAACGTGACCTACGCCGCCTTCGGCCCCGCGACCGGATGGAGCTATGGCAATGGGCGCCAACTGCAGCGTCCGCTGGATCTGGACTACCGCCCACAGGCGGTTCACGACCCGGCCGCCGGCGGCCTGTCGCTGAGCTACGGCTATGACCCGGTGGGCTCCATCACCGAATTGAAGAATGGTGCGGGCTCAACCGTGTTGGCCACGTATGCCTACGACACGCTGGGCCGCCTGACCCAGACCCAGGACGGTACGACGGGCACGCCGATTGAGACGTATGCGTACGATGCCACCGGCAACCGCACTGCATTGACCACCGCGGCCGGTGTGGCCAGCTACACCTATCCCGCCAGCAGCCATCGCTTGACTGCGGTGGATGGCGAAGCCCGCAGCCATGATGCGGCGGGCAATACCACCAGCATTGGCGGCAAGGCGTTCACCTACAACGACGCCAACCGCATGAATGCGGTGAAGCAGGGCAACGCAGTGCTGGAAAGCTATGCCTACAACCATCGTGGTGAACGCGTGCTGCGCACCCCGACGGGCGGCACTGCGCAGATCACCTTGTACGACGAGGCAGGGCAATGGCTGGGCAACTACAGCGCCAGTGGTGACGCGCAGCAGCAGGCCATCTGGCTGGACAACTATCTAGTGGCGCTGATCAACGTGCCCGTTGCGGGCGTGCCGGAGCTGGCTTACGTGCAGCCGGATCATTTGGGTACGCCGCGCGTGGTGATCGACCCAGTGAGGGATGTGGCGATCTGGGAGTGGAGCAACAAGAGCGAAGTGTTTGGGAACCAGATCCCGAGTGCCGACCCGGACGGTGATGGTGTGGCGTACGAACTGGCGCTGCGCTTCCCGGGGCAGCAGGCGACGGATGCGAGTGGGATGTTCTACAACTACCAGCGGGAGTATGACCCGGCGGTGGGGCGGTACTCGCAGAGTGACCCGATTGGTTTGGTGGGTGGAATAAGCACCTTCTCATACGCCCTGTCACGACCGATTAGCGATCTCGATACGCTAGGCCTCCAATCTGCAGCGGCCCGCCAAGCAGCAATACAGCGCGCTCATTCGACGGGTTTCCCATCCTCGAGTGGAGGCTACTACCACCCTGATCTTGGATACGTACCTACGGATCAAGGGCCGATGCTATACCCCAGTGACTTCATAGCGCCCGGGTACCTTGCGCTTGAGACGATGTTCCCCATCCTGCCCGCCTCAATCAACATTGTGACGAATCAGCGGCATGGGAGTAAAAAAGACGGTTCTCGAACAAAGCCGAGTGATTGTCCAAGTGGGACGCTACCCATCAGCGAGGCAAAGAAGCGATTCGGGCTGGATCACGAAACAGTTGAAGCCCTGAAGGACGGCGTGGGCGCTGATGCGCCTACCTGGACAGGCGTTGCTCCCAATGGCGATATATGGGTAGGTACACGGGATGGAAAGGGCAGGAAAGAGGGCAATATCAGCGACTATGAGTACTAGCGAAAAACTATGACTATTCAGCGCACAAATATATCTCTGCGGGTCTGGCATCCGTCCATGCCAGCGAGCAAGATTGCATTGGAACTTGGTTTGGTGCCGAGGTTCTCTTGGACTGCGGGGGATGTGCGCCCGCCGTCCTCGGACGGAGGCGTCTACGAAAAAACCTATGTTTCCATGCCTCTCGTACGTGGAGCTGATGTTGAGTTGGATGAGGAGTTACTAAGGTTGTGCAGTATTTTGAGTTGTAAGGCTTCATTTCTTTCCGAAATTGTTGAGGGTGGCGGAAAGGCGGAGTTCTATGTGAGTATCTTCATGTCGGAGGGGATGGGGAACTTTGAGCTTGATTATGAGGCTTTGAGGGAGATTATCGGTCTCAGGCTTGGTGTTTCGGTTGAAACATATTGCCCGGAAGCTGAGTGACGAGGCTGATCGCCTGGGTTATTGTGATTGACCTTAAGCTCAGCCCTGGGGCTTTGCGTTGGAACATCGAATAGTCTGCGTGCAAATCACCTTGTATGACGAGGCAGGGCAATGGCTGGGCAATTACAGCGCCAGTGGTGACGCGCAGCAGCAGGCCATCTGGCTGGACAATTACCCGGTCGCGCTGATCAATGTGCCCGCTGCGGGCGTGCCGGAGCTGGCCTACATCCAGCCCGATCACCTGGGTACCCCGCGCGTGGTGATCGACCCCGTGCGGGATGTGGCGATCTGGGAGTGGAGCAACAAGAGCGAAGTGTTCGGCAACCAGATCCCGAGTGCCGACCCGGACGGTGATGGTGTGGCGTTCGAACTGGCGCTGCGCTTCCCGGGCCAGCAGGCGACGGATGCGAGTGGGATGTTCTACAACTACCAGCGGGAGTATGACCCGGCGGTGGGGCGGTACTCGCAGAGTGACCCGATTGGGTTGGCGGGTGGGATATCGAGCTACTCCTACGTCAGCGGAGCACCCATTGGGTCGAGTGACCCTTCCGGGCTGCGGGAGCTTCAGCGAGTGCTTCAGAATCAAGGCGATGGCTATCCCGGGCAATCCGGTGATGGTATGGCAGGCCCGATTGGTGCTGCGGGTTTAACGTTCCAGTTCATGGATCCGGGCGCATGGTTGGACCCGACCAGCGGCAACGCGGCCACGCTTTCCGCGGTCATGAATGCAGCTTGGCTTACTGACGACGCGCGCAGAAGTGCTGAGTATAAAAAGTACAAAGAAATTCAGCAGGAGGGGTATCAACGGGACGACGATCCCTGTAAAAATTTGCGGAATAGAATCGAATTCCTCAAAGATGTTTCGTTGCGCCGACATGCCTGGGGCATGAAATGGATGGCGCCAAAGTGTCCCGGTGGAAGGCATCTTGCGCAAAATTTTCAGGATTGGGCTCGGCTCAAAATTCTTGAAGAGCAGTTCCGTAAGGAGTGTCCAAATGAATGCGAATGATGAAAAGCTCAAGGGGATTTTGGCCAAGTTTGCGGAAGAGTACACATTTGAAGGATACGATCTCGTCAGTCCAGAAACTCATGGTGTCTGCGATGACACCCCCCTTCACTCAGCGGCAGCTGGTAATGAAGTGGAACTTCTCAGGGATTTAATGCCCTACGTAACCAACATTGATGTCATTGGCGATATTGGCCTGACGCCATTGGCGGCTGCGGCCTTGCATGGAAATGTAGATGCAGTTGAGTATCTTCTTTCCTGTGGTGCCGACCCATTCATAAAATCCGAAGATGGACGCTCAGCCTTGGATTTCATGAGAGAGAATCCCGGGTTTGAGCGGCTTGTAGCGGTTGTCGAGGCTCGCGTGAGCCCCAGGCGCTGATTTCTTAGCGCCAGTTGATAATGGTCGAGAGCTTGCTTGTCTGCGCATGAGGATATGATGCGGAGGCTGGGTTCGATGCGTGGTCGCCGCGATCAATACCCATACGCATTATTCGAATACTTCGCGCCCGTTGCTGTCTCATCCCGAGGCAGGTCTTCTTGATCTGATTGAACTTCTTCTGGTTGCACTAATGAACTGGCGGTCGCGGAGGTGATTTGATGATGCTCCGAGCATTTGGAACTCTGGTGGGGATCGTTACGATCGCCTTTGGAGTGGCCGTAATTTCCGGGGCATTGATTGGGGCAGGGCCATGTAGAGTCAACTGTGATCTGTACATGTCGATCATCCGATTGGTTGGGCAGGCGCACTACAACAGATTGATTGGGGGGGGGCTGTGGGTCATTGGCGGATCCATGCTTGTTGTTGCCTCGATGTTGATCGGAAGGAGGGAAAACCCGCTTCGTCGAGGAAATAAGGGGCGCGGTCCTGGTTGATTGCAGTTCACGGGAGCTGGTGTTGTCCGATGCGCATCAATCGGATGCATTGCCGATGTTGGGTCGGAGTCAACCTGTGCCATCAATATTCGATGAAGGTTTTCGGTAGATGATCGTTCCTGGAGAAGCCATGAACTTGGCTGTTTCCCGAAGAATGGACAAGGTTGATGGCACAGAAATCAAAGAGAAAAAATCCGGATTTACGAGTCGATGCCAGGGCGGACCTCGCACGCAAGAGGCGTGCTATTCGGGAGAAGTACTCAGCGAGCGTCGCATCGAGCAGGCGCCAAAAGATGGCTCAAATGCTGAAGGCCGTCTTTTACGTTCTGGGCGGGCCTCTGGTATGGATTCTGAAATCAGGAAGAAGCAGGTGATCCTAAAGAGGGGCGTCGCTTGTGATGGGGTGCCTAGGATTCCAATTGCGCGATCAACGAACTGAAGAAGTCGGAGGCTCAATTGTGTTGGCCACCTATGCCTACGAAAGCTGGGCCGCCTGACCCAGACCGGGAGTGGTACGACGGACACGCCGATTGAGACGTATGCGTACGTTGCCATTGGCAACCGCACTGCATTGACCAGTGCGGCCGGTGTGGCCGATTGCACCTATCCCGCTAGCAGCCATCGCTTGACCGCGGTGGACGGCGAAGCACGTGGCCATCATGCAGCGAGCAGCCAATGGTCGACGATTCGGCCCTATTCAAGCGTCTTGGAGTACGGCGGGACGACTCTTAGGGCGTAAGGCTGCGGTAGCGGTTGTTTCGGAGAGGTTCTGGGATATCGGATCCATGGTCTATTGTGGCTGTCGCGCAGTCGGCGAATAGGGGCCTTAAGTGATGAGCGAACCGGAAGAGAGAGACGAACTATCTGCACCTGATTTCTATGCACAGTACTATCTAGACAGCGGGTTCGAGCAGGAGACCGTGATCGAGTTGCTCAGGCACGTTGCAGACGAGCTTCGACTCCCTGCAGGGAAACTTCGGTCAACAGATCGCTTCTCGAAGGAGCTATCGCCCGGACAACTGCATGCGTGGGACGCGGGGTACGGCGTATTGATTGTCGAAGTTCAGTCATTGGCAAGAAAGCGTGGCGTCGCGATCGATAAGAGGGTCGCCTCTCTGGATGATTACATCCGCATTATGGCTAGCATCTACTGACGAGCAGAGATGGCGATGCTCCGAGGGAATTGTTAGGCGGTCTGCTGGGCTATGAAAAGAAGGTCGCCATGCTGGGAGATAGGCCATGAAGGCGTTCCTATCTACGGTCATGGCCCTCTGGCGCGCCGCGGAGTCGAGCTTGTTCAACTGAACCCCGATACCTCATCACCACTACCGATCTCGCTCCACCAACGCCCACAACACCGAACGGACGGCCCGGTACCAGTCCATCAACCGGCCGCCAGATGGCAACGCACACCGCTCATCCTTCGGCACCGCAGGCCCAGCCCGCCACCACGGTCGGGCCCGCCCATCGGGAATGCTGACACCCTCAATCTGGTTGAACGCCATCAACTGTTGCAGATCCAGATACAGCGCCTCAGATTCCGGCGCACGCTGCAGGGCGTCCGCCGGCAGTCGAAGCACGACCGTCGCTTTTGTGCGCTCCACCCTCAGCACGGGAAAGCCCTTGCAGCGGACCTGGAAAGAGGGCGCAACGGCATCCGCCGGGTAGATCGTGAAGCCGGTTGCTCGGCGCGTGGAAACAAAGCCGTGCGCACTGCCATAGAGCTTCTCGAATTCCGCGAATCCTGTCTTCGGGTAGACCCACGTCTCTTCGGCTGCGCTTTGCGGCCATGGCAACAAGGCAATAGCGGCCAGCGCACCGATGACCATCAGGCCAGATGCCAGGAACGACCTCACTCACGCCCCCGCGCCGAGCGGCCGCACGCGTTCCTGGATGAAGACATTGAGTGCGAGGCAGGCCATTGCCAAGCCTTCCATCACGCGGTCGCCGACGTTCTGGTCAGGGTCTCCATTCTGGCGCGCGCGCTCGGCGGCCAGCAGCAGCTCCTGCACCACGCGCTGGCCAGCCAGGGCGCAATCGGCATCAGCCAAGGCAATCTGCCGACTGCGAAGTGGATGGCGTTCCGGCCAGGGCTGGCCGTCGGCGGCGGCGCCGGCGCCGATACTGCGCAGCAGGTGGGTGAGCGTGTTGGGGTCTGGCGCGGGATCGCCTGCCGGCGGTTCCTGGATGGAATGCGGGGCAGGGGAGTAGGGTGCGGTCATGGCGGGCTCCTTGCGTGCAGGCAGAAGCCGCCACCGATAAAGGTGGCGGACGATGCGTGGTTCGAAACCCCGTGTGTGGATATACGGGCAGGCGCTAGGCCTCCACGCACCGCCCGCCGTAGCCGGCAGACGGATTGCCAGCCGACACCACGCGATGGTGGTGCCGACTGGCAAGCGCAAACAACATCCACACAAACGGGGTTTCGAATCCCGGCCACCGATGCACGGTGGCATCGGAAGGAATACGCCCGGTCATACGCGATGCCAAGGCAGTAGGGCCGATGCCGTCACTGCATTCAACATTTTCAGAATCGTTGCAAATTTCTCCGTGTGGTCGAGGCCTTGGTATGCAAGGCTTTCACCGGTATCGGCAGCTCAGGCGCGTTTGCAATTGCAAAGGTGCCTGGGGCGCCAAGGGAAGGGCAGATGCGACATCCCGATGCCCCTCAGCAGACATCAGTGGCCCTGCATCGCGACCCTGATCTGTTCAAGCCGGAGGGAAGTGTGGTTGCGCGCGTGGCGCGACCAGTGCTTGGCATCGTCCAGGTTGCTATCGAACAAGCTGCGGCGCAGGGGAGTAGGGTGCGGTCATGGCGGGCTCCTTGCGTGAAGGCAGTAGCCGCCACCGATAAAGGTGGCGGACGATGCGTGGTTCGAAACCCGGTGTTCGCGAAACCGGCAGGCACAAGGCCTCCACGCACCGCCCGCCATAGCCGGCCGACGGATTGCCAGCCGACACCACGCGAAAGTGGTGCCGACTGGCAAGCGGAAACAGCATCCACACAAACGGGGTTTCGAATCTCGGTCGCCGATGCACGGTGGCATCGAGAGGAAAACGACCGGTCATGCGCGATGCCAAGGGAGTAGGGCCGACGTCGTCACTACATGCAACGTTCTCAGAATCGTTGTAAGTTTCGCCGTGTGCCAAGCGCCTTGGCATGCAAGGCGTTCACCGGTATCGGCAGCTCAGGCGCGTTGGCAATTGCAGCGGTGCCTGAGGCGCCAAGGGCAGCGCAGATGCGACATCTCGATGCCCCGCCAGTAGACGCTAGTGGCCCCTCATCGCGAGCTTGGTCCGATCAAGCCAGACGGCATTGTGGCTGCGCGCGTGGCGCGACCAATGCTTGGCATCGTCCCGGATGCTTGCGAACAAGCGGCGGCCCTGCCGTGCGTTGTTGCATGTGGCATTGCCGTATCAGCCCCATGCTAGGCTCGGCGAAGTGCCCGGCAGACGATGCCAATCGTGGAGAGGATCCACCCTGATGCGCCTGGTGACCTTCACCTGCCCACTCTGTGGCGCGCACCGGCAACGCTTCCCCATGCGTACGGCTTGGAAGAGTCGGGCGCAGGTCCCCTGCCGGGACTGTGGCATCGTTGTGTGCTCGAACCCTCCACGGGGCACGCACCTGCTGTACCTGCTGTACGCCGAGGTCATCACCCTGCTGGCGTCATTGGCGCTGGTCGTGGCGTATGTCCTCAACGCATGGGCATGGCTGGGCGCAATCTGGCTGGTGGCAATGGTGCTGTGTTGGTTTCCCGGAGCGATCAGGCACGCACGAAGCCCGATCGTCCGTGCCGTGCGGGATCCCAACTACAGCTACGCGCGCAGGCCGAACGCGTGAGTGGCCCGCACACTGCCATGTATCCGGGATCTTCATGAGACGCAGACTTTTCATGATGTTTGGTACAGCGTCAGCCCTGGCGGCCTGCAACGGTGGTGATCGACTGGGCGAGCTGCAGACCAAGCCCATTTCCGCACTCATGAGCAGGGCTTACTACGGGGGAATGTGCGAGGGCTCGGCCACCGCCGACGAGCAGATCGCAGATATTCGCGTCATGAAAATCCATACCAGTGCCGGTGATTGCCGGGTGCTCTATCTGGATGGCGTGGACCGGGCCGGCGAGCTTCTGATCTACGCCGAAAAGCCTGGTGACCGTGTGGCGTGCGACGGGTTGCTTCAACGGTTGAAGGAAAGGAATGCCAGCGCGGCCGTCATTGCCAAGGCCGCCGAGCGCTGCAGCTGATCGATAGCCCTTGCCTTGGTAGAGGCCAGCCTTGGTTGGCCCCTTGGAGCCGCCCACCAAGGTGAGCGTCTACCAGAGCGGGCCGTGACCTCCAGCCGATTGTCGCCATCGCCCCAACCGCGTAAGTTGCGGGCAACCCTTTGCTGGAGTGTCCCATGAAGCCCATCGCGTTGGCCGTTGCCCTGGCCCTGAGTGCCGCCCCGTTGCTGTCCGCACCGTCGGCCCTGGCCGCACCCGCCGCCAAGGCGGCAACCCCGGCCAGCCCGGCCTGGGTGGCGCGCAGCAACGCGCTGGCGCAGATCCTGCTGGACGCGCAGGGGCCGTTCCAGCCCGAGGAAACTGGCTTCTTCGGCGTGCCCGGCTATGACGACAAGGTGGCCGACCTGGGCCCGGACAACGGCCAGCGCTACCGCGCCGCCATGGCCAAGGCCCGCGACGAACTGAAGGCCAAGCTGGCCAGCGAAAAGGACCCCAACGTCCGCCAGGACCTGGAGATCATGATCGCCGCGGCCAACCAGAACATCGAAGGCAGCGAACTGAACGACAAGTACCTGCTGCCCTGGCGCGATGCGCCGCAGACGGTGTTCAGTGGCCTGAACCTGCTGCTGTCCGACCAGGTGCCGGCCGAGCGCCGCGGCAAGGCGCTGGATCGCCTGAAGGCCTATGCCGGCCTGCAGCCGGGCAGCACCGCCTTCACCACCCTGGCCCGCCAGCGCTACGAAGAGCGGCTGAAGGACAGCAGCCTGCTGCAGCCAACCACGATTGAAGTGCAGCAGTCGCTGGACAACGTGCAGACCTACATCACCGGCATCGAGTCGCTGCTGAAGAAGTACCAGATTGCCGGTGCCGATGAAGCCATGCAGGCGCTGGCCGGGCAGATGAAGGACTACGCCGAATGGACCCGCAAGGAAGTGCTGCCCAAGGCCCGCACCGACGCGCGCCTGCCGGCGCCGCTGTATGCCTACCAGCTCAAGCAGGTGGGCATTGATATCGACCCGAAGCTGCTGATGCAGCGCGCCCAGTTGGAATTCATGGAAACCCGCTCGGCGATGCAGCAGCTGGCCCCGCTGGTGGCCAAGGAGAAGGGCCTGAAAGTGGCCGACCCGAGCGATCCGGTGGCGGTCATTCGTGCACTGAAGGCCAACAAGATTGCCAATGACCAGTTGGAAGGCCATTACCGCAAGGTGATCGACGCCATCGATCCGCTCATCCGCGAACACGCCATTGTCGACGTGCCCAAGCGCGCCATGCAGATGCGCCTGGGCTCGGCGGCGGAAAGCGCGGCCAGCCCGGCCCCACACTTCCTGCCGGCGCCACTGGTGAACAACACCGGGCAGCAGGGCACCTTCGTGCTGCCGCTGGGCAACCCGGCCGCCGGTGAGGGCGCGCAGTACGACGATTTCAACTTCGGTTCGGCCGCATGGACCCTGAGCGCGCATGAAGGCCGCCCCGGCCACGAGCTGCAGTTCACCGCCATGGTCGAGCGCGGCGTGTCGCTGGCACGCACCATGTTCGCGTTCAATTCGGTGAACGTGGAAGGCTGGGCCCTGTATGCCGAGGCCGAAATGGTGCCGTACGAGCCGCTGGACGGGCAGATGATCGCCCTGCAGTTCCGCCTGCTGCGCGCGGCGCGCGCGATGCTCGACCCGATGCTCAACCTGGGCCTGACCGACCGTGCCACCGGCGAGCGCGTACTGATCGATCAGGTGGGTCTGTCCAAGGCCATGGCCACGCAGGAGCTGGACCGTTACATGGTGCGCATGCCCGGCCAGGCCGGCAGCTACTTCTACGGTTACACCCGCATCCTGGAACTGCGCATGCAGACCGAACTGGCGCTGGGCGCGAAGTTTGACCGCCTGGCGTTCAACAACTTCCTGCTCGACCAGGGCCTGCTGCCGCCGGACCAGCTGGCCGAAGCCGTGCAGCAGCAGTTCGTGCCGAAGTACCGGTAACGCCAGACCCGGGGTCGGATCCCTTTCCGCAGGAAAGGGCTCTGACCCCAGCGGTTATCGGCAAAGCCCATCCACGCGTGGCGTGGATCTACCAGCCACCCGACCGGTAGCGCCGGGCCATGCCCGGCGAGCGCAGGAGCAACGCCGCCGGGCATGGCCCGGCGCTACCGTGGTATCAGCGCTGCGGTTCCGGCGTAATGGTCTGCGTCGGCAGGCGTGCCGGCGGTTCGGGGTTGGGCACCCAGATCGCCACGCCGGCCGCGCGCTTCTGCGTGGTGGGAATGCCAATGCCCACGCCGCCGCCCACGTGCGAGCCGTAGCTGCCGGCGCCCACCGACATGCCCACCGGCGAACCGCTGCTGCCCACGCCCATCAGGATCACGCCGTTGGCGCCCAGCGCGGCGGCTTCGCGCTTCAGCCGCGCCACGGCCGCATCGGTCTGGCCCTGAGTCCCGAAGCCCACCGCCGAAGAGGATTCCAGCTGGGCGATTTCCAGCGAACCGGCCGGCGGGGTGGAATAGATCTGCACCAGAGCGGGGTCGATCGGCGCCCGCGCCCGGCCCAGCATGACTTTGGAGGTGCTGGCGCACCCGGCAGCGGCCAGCAGCATGGCCGCCAATGCGACCCAACGGATGTTCATGGCGTATACCCCTGTGGATTGCCTCGGATCATCGGACCGGCACTCTGAATAAGCGCCAACACCGGCATGCTGGCCCTGGCCGCATGCTGGCACGGCGGCGGTGATGCTGTCGCCAACACCGGTAGGCGGCCGCCCCGGGAACGGCTATGGTGGCGGCAACCAAGCACGGAGCGTGGCATGGGCGTTATCAGTCTGTTGTGGGGTGTGGTGGCGCTGCTGTGGATGATCCTGGCGCTGATCCCCCTTCTGGGGTGGGGCAACTGGTTCCTCATTCCCTTTGCGGCCGTCGGCGCGATCATCGCCGCCATCGGCATCCTGTTCACCCACCCCAGCAAGCGCGGCCGCGCCTGGGCCGGCCTGGTGCTGAACGGCATCGTGGTGGTGGTGGGCATCTTCCGCCTGGGCCTGGGCGGCGGGGTGATCTGAACACCCCCGGCGGGTGCGACCGGGCGTCGCAGGTGCGCGGTCGCGGCGCGGGCAGGGGCGTAGAATGGGCGGCTGCGCGAGCCCCCCGCGTGCCTGCAGGACCGCGTCCGCCGCGGTAGCCCCGATGATCATTCGCCCCCGGCCGCACGGCTGGCAATTGCTGTACATCCTGCGCGGTTCCATCGTTCCGGCGGTGGCGCCCAAGGTGCTGGCCATCCTGGTGCTGGCCATCGCCGTTGCCGCGGTGGTGGAACTGGCGCAGCCGCCCGGCATCGAGCGCGTCTCGGCCGCACCGTTCACCCTGCTGGGCCTGGTGCTGTCGATCTTCCTCAGCTTCCGCAACAGCGCCTGCTACGACCGCTGGTGGGAAGGCCGCAAGCTGTGGGGCCAACTGGTCTACGAATCGCGCTCGCTGGCGCGCCAGCTGCACCTGCTGCTGGCCGACGATGCGCCGCGCCGGCAGCGCGTCAGCTACCTCACCATTGCCTTCGCCGCCGCCCTGGCCGCGCGCCTGCGCCGCCGTGAGGTGGCCCTGGCGGCAGTGCCGTGGCTGGACGATGACCAGCGCGCGCAGCTGGCCCAGCGCGAGAACGTGCCCGATGCGCTGCTGGCGATGATCGCCGCCGAACTGGCCCAGGCCCTGCGCGCCGGCACCCTCGATTCGATCCTGTACACGCAGCTGGAAGAGCGCCTGCACGCCATGTCGTCCATCCAGGCCGGCTGCGAGCGCATTGTCACCACGCCGCTGCCGTTCGCCTACACCCTGCTGCTGCACCGCTGCGCCTGGATGTTCTGCGTGCTGCTGCCGTTCGGCCTGGCCAGCTCGCTGGGCTGGGCCACCCCGGTGCTGTCGGCGGTGCTGGCCTATGCGTTCTTCGGCCTGGACCAGTTGGGCGAAGAGATGGAGGACCCGTTCGGCCTGGAGCCGAACGATCTGCCGCTGGATGCCCTGGTGCGCACCATCGAAATCGACCAGCTGGATGCGCTGGGCGAACGCCCCCTGCCCGAACCCCTGCTGCCGCAGGGCTACCTGTTGCAATAGCCACTCCTCGGAGCCTGCCATGCCTCACCCCCATTACCGCCCGCGGCGCATGCGCCATGACGAATTCTCGCGCCGCCTGATGCGCGAGAACACGCTGACCACCGACGACCTGATCTACCCCGTGTTCGTGCACGAGCCGGCCGGTCGCGTGGCCGTGCCGTCGATGCCGGGCGTGGAGCGGCTGTCGATCGAAGAGCTGCTGAAGGTGGCCGAAGAAGCGCTGGAGCTGGGCATTCCGGTCATCGACCTGTTCCCGGTCATCGATGCCTCGCAGAAGACGCTGGACGCGTCGGCGGCGTGGGCCGAGGACGGCCTGGCACAGCGCGCGATCCGCGCGCTGAAGACCCGCTTCCCGGAACTGGGGGTGATGACCGACGTGGCGCTGGACCCGTACACCACCCACGGCCAGGACGGGATCATCGACGACAAGGGCTACGTGCTCAACGACATCACCGTGGAAGCGCTGGTGAAGCAGTCGCTGTCGCACGCCGAAGCCGGCGCCGACATCATCTCGCCGTCGGACATGATGGACGGCCGCATCGGCGCCATCCGCCGTGCGCTGGATGCCGACCACCACGTCAACGTGCGCATCATGGCCTACTCGGCCAAGTACGCCTCGGCCTTCTACGGCCCGTTCCGTGATGCGGTGGGCAGCGCCGGCAACCTTGGCAAGGCCGACAAGAAGACCTACCAGATGGACCCGGCCAACGGTGATGAGGCGATGCGCGAGATCGCGCTGGACCTGGAAGAAGGCGCCGACATGGTGATGGTCAAGCCGGGCATGCCCTACCTGGACCTGGTGCGCCGGGTGAAGGAGAAGTTCGGCGTGCCGACCTTTGCTTACCAGGTCAGCGGCGAGTACGCGATGATGAAGGCCGCCTTCGCCAACGGCTGGCTGGACGAACGCGCCTGCGTGCTGGAATCGCTGCTGGGCTTCAAGCGCGCCGGCGCCGATGGCGTGCTGACCTATTTCGCCCCGCAGGTAGCGCGCTGGCTGCGCGAGCGCTGACAATAGCGCCCACGAACGCGTTCACGAACTAGGGAGACACAGGCGATGGCACCGGAACTGGGATGGATGCAGTGGTTGATCTGGATCGTGGGCACCACGATCTTCGGCGCCATCATCGTGTTCGTGTTCCTGGCCGCCCGCCGTGCCGCCCGGCGCGCGCCGGAACAGCCGTCCGCCGCGCGCCATGTGGCCCGCAGCCAGGCCCTGCCGGATGCGGTGGAAGCCGAGCTGGCCGCGTTGAACCAGCGCAAGGACAGCGGCCAGATCAGCGAAGCCGAGTACGAACAGCAGCGGGCCAAGGTGTTGGCGCGCTGAACTTCGCGACCCGGGGTCGGATCCCTTTCCGCAGGAAAGGGCTCTGACCCCTTCGCGGGTGTGCCAACCAAGGTTGGCACCTACCGTGACGTTAATCCACGCATGGCGTGGATCTACTGTACGCACCCGGCCACGGCCGCGATCTTCGGCACTGCCAACCGGTAAACATCCACGCCACCGGCGCGCGGCGCGCGTGCGGCACTGCTGGCCACCAGCATTTCGCCGGGCTTGGCGTTGTCGATCACCGGTGCCGCGGTCCAGCCGCCGTTCTGGTTGAACGACAGCCCCAAAGGCTGCAGCGCCGCCCCGGTCCACGCGCAGCCGCTGGTCATCACCTGCGCCGCGGTGGCGCCCACGCGGCTGAACACCACCGCGCCGTCCTGGCCCAGCCAGTCACCATCGGTCTCGTCGCCCGCGCTGTTCAGCGCGTCCAGTGCCACCGCCGCGCCACGCACGCCCTGCGCATCCAGCGGTGCCACGAACAGATCCCAGCCCGTCCCCCGGCCCTGGTGGCGCGCGAACAGCAGCCGGCGGCCATCGGCGCTCAGCGCCGGGCCACGCTCGGGGCGGCTCTTGCCAATGCCGGCCAGCGCCTGCGCAGGGCCCAGGCTGCCATCGGCCGCCAGCGGCGCGCGGTACAGCGCCAGCGCGTCCTCGCGGCCGGCGGCAAACAGCAGCCAGCGCCCATCGCGGCTGAAGTACGGATCGACCACCTCGCCGGGCACCGCCACCGGCAGGGCTTGCGCCTGCTGCCAGCGCCCGTCCACCACCCGTGCCTGCCACAGCCCCCAGCCCGCTTCGCCGCGGCGGGCGAAGACGATGCGCTGGCCATCGGCACTGATCGTCGCGCGCCCTTCATCGGCCCGGGTCGATACCACCCCCATGCCTTCAATGCCGTACTCGTTCAACGCCATCGCCACGGGGGCAGAGAGTAGACTGGCGGCGAGCACCAGCAGGGTCGGGGTGATGCGCATCATCCAGGTCCGTGCACGAAAGAGCATCAGTCTAGCCAGCTTGAGGATTCCATGACCGACCGTTACGCCGTCTTCGGACACCCCGTCGCCCACTCGAAGTCGCCGCAGATCCACGCGACGTTTGGTCGCCAGGAAGGCATCAGCGTGGACTACCGCGCCATCGACCTGGCCCCGGACGCTTTCCTGGCCGGGCTGGAAGCCTTCGCTGCCGAAGGCGGCGTGGGTGCCAATGTCACCTCGCCGCACAAGGAAGCCGCGTTTTCCGTGTGCACCACCCTGACCGCACGTGCGCGCCGCGCCGGCTCGGTCAACACGCTGCTGCGCAAGGGCGACCGCTGGCACGGCGACACCACCGATGGCATCGGCCTGGTGCGTGACCTGACCGACCGCCACAGCCTGGACCTGCGCGGCCGCCGCGTGCTGCTGATCGGCGCCGGTGGTTCGGCGCGCAGCGTGGCACCGGCACTGCTGGATGCCGGTATCACCGAACTGGTGGTGGTGAACCGCACGCCGGAACGTGCCGACGAACTGATCGATGCGATGGGTGAACCCGGCCGCGCCATCAGCCGCTACTGGGAAGACCTGCGCGAGCTGGGCGATTTCGAACTGATCCTCAACGCCACCTCGGCCGGTCGCGACCGCGATGTCGAGTTCAAGCTGCCGCTGTCGCTGGTCAATTCGATGACCACCGCGGTGGACCTGAACTACGGCGAGGCCGCCATCGCCTTCCTGGCCTGGGCGCGTTCGGCCAACTGCCGCAACACCGTCGATGGCCTGGGCATGCTGGTCGAACAGGCGGCCGAAAGCTTCCTGCAGTGGCATGGCGTGCGCCCGCAGACCGACGAGGTCTACCAGCAGCTGCGCGCCGGTGCCGGCACCTTCGCCGGGCAGGACTGAACCATGGATGCATCGGCCATGCTGATGAGCGTGCTCAGCCTGCTGGGCGTGCGCCTGCCGGTGCTGATCGCACTGTGCGTGGGCCTGGTGTGGGTGCTGGGCGCGCCGCGTGATGCGGCCCGCAGCGGCGCGCTGGCCGGCCTGCTGCTGTTGCTGGCTGCCAACCTGGGCAGCCTGGGTGCCAGCGTGGTGCCGCTGTGGCTGGTCAGCAGCGGCGATTTCAGCGCCGTTTCGGCGATGAGCGCGGTGCTGGGCGGGGTGCACTTCGTGCTGGCCCTGCTGGATGCCTTCGGCATCGTGCTGCTGGTCTGGGCGCTGGTGCGGCTGCTGCGCGCCCGCCCGGCGGCGTCGGCGCCGTAACGCGGGGCCACGCCTGCTGTTGGTAGTGGCCGACCTTGGTCGGCGCTGTTGGGGTGTGCCAACCAAGGTTGGCACCTACCAGAGCTGTGCCAACCAAGGTTGGCACCTACCAGGCGGTGTGCGGGTGGCGCCATCTGCCTTGGCCGCGGGGCTGCGCCCGGCCCATGGCCGCCAACGGCCGACGCCGCTGACCCTGTTCAGCGCCGCCGCGCCGGTCCCGTCGGCCGGCCATGCGACAATGACCGGCCTGATCCAGCCACGGTAACTTCCGGCGTGACCGAAACTGTCGCCGCCCCCCGCAAACTCGATGACGCCTTGAAGGACGCGATCCGCAAGGCCTATACGACGCTGCAGGCCAACACCCCCGGCTTCTCCACCCGCCGCTCGCAGAGCCAGATGATCGGCGTGGTGTCGCGCGCGCTGTCCACCAGCGGCGGCGTGGGCGTGGTCGAAGCGCCCACCGGCGTCGGCAAGAGTCTGGGCTACCTGACCGCAGGCGTGCCGATCGCGCTGGCCAGCAAGAAGAAGCTGGTCATCAGCACCGGTACCGTGGCGCTGCAGTCGCAGCTGGTCGAGCGCGACATTCCCAATTTCCTCAAGGCCACCGGCCTGGAAGCGACCGTGGCGCTGGCCAAGGGCCGCACCCGCTACCTGTGCACGCGCAACGCCGCCGAAGCGCAGGGCGAGGGCGCCCAGGGCGGCATGTTCGAAGACGAGGCGCCGCTGTACGACCGGCCGCTGGCGCCCATCGAAATGGATATCGCCAAGCGCCTGTCCGATGCCTTCACCAGCGGCAGCTGGGACGGCGACATCGACAGCGCGCCGGAAACCATCAGCCCCGGCCTGCGCAGCCGCATCACCACCCCGGCCTCGGCCTGTGCCGGTCGTCGCTGTGCGTACTCGGCGCAGTGCGCGGTGCTGCGCTCTCGCAACACCGTGCGCGATGCGCAGATCGTGGTGACCAACCACGCGCTGCTGCTGTCGGCCCTGTCCATTGGTGACAGCGACAACGGCCAGCCGATGATCGCCGCGCCGTCGGACATGCTGCTGGTGCTGGACGAAGGCCACCACATCGGCAACGTGGCCATCGACCAGGGCGCGGCCAGCCTGGCCTTGGACGACATGGCCAAGCGCGTCGGTCGCCTGCAGATCCTGATTGCCGGTGCGTACCGCGCGGTCGACAAGGACCGCCTGGGCAACCTGCTGCCGAACGAGGCCATTGACGTGGCCAGTAACGTGGCCAAGCAGCTGCGCGCCTTCCGTGACCACGTGGAAGCGGTGTGGATGCCGGCGCCGGCCGACGAAGAGCCGATGTGGCGCGCGGCCAACGGGCGCCTGCCCGAGGCCTGGCGCGAACCCATCGAAGCGCTGGCCGACGACACCCGCAGCCTCTACAACTGGGCCCACGCCGCCACCGCACAGGTGGCCAAGGGCAAGCCGGACGACGCTGCGCGCGAGCGCCTGCAGCGCAACCTGGGCATGGCCCTGGAAATGATCGAGCAGCAGTACAACCTGTGGCAGGCCTGGCGCCGCGAGGACAAGGATGGCGCGCCGCCCACCGCGCGCTGGGTCACCGCCACCCGCGATGGCGACCTGGTGCTGCACGGCTCGCCGGTGTCGGCCGCGCACGTGCTGCGCAAGCTGCTGTGGGATGAAGTGGATTCGGTGGTGATGACCTCGGCCACCCTGACCGGCGGCGGTGATTTCCAGTCGCTGGCCATCGACAACGGCATTCCGCCGGAAGCGGAAATGGTGTCGCTGGCCTCGCCGTTCGACCTGCCCAACCAGGCCGAGTTGATCGTGCCGAAGTTCCCGGTCACCCCCGACGACCGCGACGGCCACCCGCGCGAAGTGGCGCGTTACCTGGATACCGAACTGGACTGGGCCAAGGGCTCGATGGTGCTGTTCACTTCGCGCTGGAAGATGGAAAAAGTGGCCGGCCTGATGTCGGCCGCGCGCCGCAAGCAGGTGCTGGTGCAGGGCGAAATGTCCAAGACCCGGCTGATTGACGAACACCTGCGCCGCGTGGCCGCCGGCGAAGGCTCGGTGCTGTTCGGTCTGAACTCGTTCGGCGAAGGCCTGGACCTGCCCGGCGAAGCCTGCACCACGGTGGTCATCACCCAGGTGCCGTTCGCCGTGCCCACCGACCCGCAGACCGCCACCCTGAGCGAATGGGTGGAAGCGCGCGGCATGAACGCCTTCAACCTGATCGCCATCCCGCACGCGCTGCGCACGCTCACCCAGTTTGCCGGCCGCCTGATCCGCACCTCCACCGACACCGGCCGGGTCATCATCCTTGACTCGCGCCTGCTGACCCGCCGCTACGGCAAGCGCATCATCGACGCATTGCCGCCGTTCAAGCGCGTGATCGGCTGAGGCACGTCGGCGGGCGATCTGGGGTCAGAGCCCTTTCTGCGAAAGGGATCCGACCCCTGCCGCGATCCGGGGTCAGATCCCTTCCGCAGGAAGGGCTCTGACCCCCGCAAGCACGCCCACCCTCAACCGCCTTCCGGCTTCCGGCACACGGTTCCATACGCTTCCAGATAGGGCTTGCCGAAGCAGCGCCGCAAGCCGTCAAGCACATCGAGGTTCGGCGGCCAGGCGACATCGACCTTCTGCCCGCCGGCGGTGGTGAAGTGGAAACGACCGTCCTTGATGTTCTGCGCCATTTCCGGCGGCGACGGCAGTGCGACCAACCGCGCACGCGCGTCTTCCAGGCCGCGACGGTCCTGGCGCAGGAAAGCGACCATCCCATCCACGTAGGCATTCCAGTAGCCGGGGTCACCCTGGCCAGTAGGCTTGCGGCTGCGCTCCATCAGCGCAATCGCCTGTTCGATCTGGCCCAGCTCCGCACGCATCTGGCCTTCGTGCCAGGTAATGATGGTCCTGCCCGCCGCCTTGGGCTGCGCCGCATACGCCGCCAGCAGGTCGGCGGCCTCGCGCTGGCAGCCGCGGTCGGCCAGCGGGCGCCAGCCACCTTCCAGGTCCTGGTCGAACGCATCCGGCTCCATCGCCAGCATGGCATCGCGGTCGTAGCTGCAATCCGGCGCCTTCGGCGGTTCCGGTGCCGCGCCCAGCGCAGCGGCAAGGGCAATGGAAAGCAACGTCATCACAACCTCCGTGTTGGTGTTGCGTCCTACCTTACCGGGGTCAGAGCCCTTTCTGCGAAAGGGATCCGACCCCCTGCCGCGATCCGGGGTCAGATCCCTTCCGCAGGAAGGGCTCTGACCCCAGGGCCTCTCAATCGCCCAGCAGGGCGGTGTTGCGCACGGCGCCCTTGTCGGCGCTGGTGGCCAGCAGGGCGTAGGCCTTCAAGGCGCTGGTGACCTTGCGCGGGCGTGCTTCGCGCGGCTTCCAGCCACGCGCGTCGGCATCGCTGCGGCGCTGGGCGAGGGTGGCCTCGTCCAGCAGCAGGTCGATGCGGCGGGCCGGAATGTCGATGCGGATGCGGTCGCCATCTTCCACCAGACCAATCGTGCCGCCGCTGGCCGCTTCCGGTGAAACGTGGCCGATCGACAGGCCCGAGGTACCGCCGGAGAAACGGCCATCGGTCAGCAGGGCGCACTGCTTGCCCAGCCCCTTCGATTTCAGATAGCTGGTCGGGTACAGCATTTCCTGCATGCCGGGGCCGCCCTTCGGGCCTTCGTAGCGGATCACCACCACGTCGCCCGGCTTCACCTCATCGGCCAGGATGCCGGCCACGGCCGCGTCCTGGCTCTCGAACACACGCGCCGTACCTTCGAACACGTGGATCGAATCATCCACGCCGGCGGTCTTCACCACGCAGCCGTCGATGGCCAGGTTGCCGCGTAGCACGGCCAGGCCGCCTTCGGCGGAGTAGGCGTGCGCGACGCTGCGGATGCAGCCTTCGGCGCGGTCCACGTCCAGCGTGGGCCAGCGCGTGGCCTGGCTGAAAGCCACCTGGGTGGGAATGCCGGCCGGGCCGGCCCGGAAAAAGTCGTGCACGCTCGATTCGCCGCTGACCGCCACGTCCCAGCGTTCGATGGCGTCGGCCAGGGTGCGGCTGTGCACGGTCGGCACCGTGGTGTCGAGCAGGCCGCCACGCGCCAGTTCGCCCAGGATGCCGTACACGCCACCGGCGCGGTGTACGTCTTCCATGTGGTACTTGGGCGTGTTCGGCGCCACCTTGCACAGCTGCGGCACGCGCCGCGACAGCGCATCGATGTGGGTCAGGTCGAACTCCACTTCGGCTTCCTGCGCGGCCGCCAGCAGGTGCAGGATGGTGTTGGTGGAACCGCCCATGGCGATATCGAGGGTCATTGCATTGGCGAATGCGGCCTGGGTGGCGATGCCGCGCGGCAGCGCGCTTGCCTCTTCGCCGCCGTACCAGCGGTGGCACAGTTCGACGATCAGGCGGCCGGCGCGCAGGAACAGCTGCTCGCGGTCGGCGTGGGTGGCCAGGGTGGAGCCGTTGCCGGGCAGCGACAGGCCCAGGGCTTCGGTCAGGCAGTTCATCGAATTGGCGGTGAACATGCCCGAACAGGAACCGCAGGTGGGGCAGGCGCTGCGCTCGAACTCGGCGACCTTTTCATCGCTGGCGCTTTCGTCGGCGGCAATGACCATCGCATCGACCAGGTCCAGCTTGTGCTCGGACAGCCTGGTCTTGCCGGCTTCCATCGGCCCGCCGGACACGAACACCACCGGGATGTTGAGGCGCAGCGCGGCCATCAGCATGCCGGGGGTGATCTTGTCGCAGTTGGAAATGCACACCAGCGCGTCGGCGCAGTGCGCGTTGACCATGTATTCGACCGAGTCGGCGATGATCTCGCGGCTGGGCAGCGAGTACAGCATGCCGTCGTGGCCCATGGCGATGCCGTCGTCCACGGCGATGGTGTTGAATTCCTTGGCGACGCCGCCGACCTTTTCGATCTCGCGCGCGACCAGCTGTCCGAGGTCCTTCAGGTGCACGTGGCCGGGCACGAACTGGGTGAAGGAGTTGGCGATGGCGATGATCGGCTTGTGGAAGTCGCCGTCCTTCATGCCGGTGGCGCGCCACAGGGCGCGGGCGCCGGCCATGTTGCGACCGGCGGTGGAGGTGCGGGAGCGGTATTCAGGCATGGCTGGCGGAACGGGCGGGCCGTACAACGTGGGGGTTGCCCGATCATGGCGGAGTTTTTCGGTTGCTGCTGCAACCACCTTCGCCGCCTGCAGCGGCTTCGTGGTTCGCGCATTTCTCCTTATCCCCGCGCCTTCGGCGCGCCCCCTTGAACAACAAGGGGGCTCCTCGCCTGAGACGTGGGAGCGCTCGCCGGGCAGGGCCGGGCGCTGCGGCATGTGTGCCAACCAAGGTTGGCACCTACCGGAGAGGTGTGCCGGCCCGGCGAAAATGAAAACCCGTTCATCTTTCCTACTTTGCCGATTCCGGTTGTTGGTGTGAATTTGGCATCATTGGGGCATTGATCCGATTCCGAGGCATGACGCCATGAAGCGTTCCCGCACCACCGCGCTGCTGCTGATGAGCGCTGCACCCCTGCTGTTCACCGCTTGCCAGAAGGATGAACAGGTGCAGGTGCAGGAAGGCCTGTACACCTCGGTGGAGGCCTGCACCGAGGCCACCGGTGACCCGTCGTCGTGCCGCAACGCCTTTGCCGAAGCGCAGCAGAAGGCGGCCGATGCGGCGCCCAAGTACGCCAGCAAGGAAGCCTGCGAGCAGGACTACAAGCCGGAACAGTGCGTGCAGCAGCACACCTCGGCCGGTACGTCGTTCATCGGCCCGATGATGATGGGCTTCTTCATGTCGCAGATGCTGAGCAACCGCGGCGGCCTGGCCCCGCAGGCGCCGGCGTCGGCACCGGCCTACCAGGACAAGAACGCGGGCTGGGCGCGCCCGGCACCGGGCGGCACCGGTGGCATGAACACCGCCAGCGGCATCGGCGCCGGCAAGGCCGGCCTGGCCCCGGTGACCAGCGAACCGAACCGCGCCGTGACCGCCAGCCGCAGTGGCTTTGGCAGCACCAGCGCGCGCCGCAGCGGCAGCAGCTTCGGCGGCTGATCGATCCATGCAGCGTATCCAGATTGCCGAGCGCGCCCATTGGCGGGCGCGCGCGGAGGAAGCCGGTTTCCGCTTCCACACCATCGACGGCCAGCCGTACTGGGATGAGCGTGCGTACTACGCCTTCACCCTGCGCCAGATCGAACAGGACATCGAAGACCCCAGCGCCGAGCTGCACCAGATGGCGCTGGACCTCGTGGGCGATGTGATCGCCAGCGAGCGCCTGATGGACCAGTTGGCCATTCCGGCGCACTACCGCGACTGGATTGCCGAGAGCTGGCGCCAGCGCCAGCCGCACCTGTACGGGCGCCTGGACCTGGCCTACGACGGCACCGGCCCGGCCAAGCTGTACGAACTGAACTACGACACGCCCACCTCGCTGTTCGAGGCCAGCTTCTTCCAGTGGCAGTGGCTGGAAGACCAGCGCAATGCCGGCCGCCTGCCGCAGCACGCCGACCAATTCAATGGCATGCACGAGGCACTGGTCGAGCGCTTCGGCGCACTGGCCGGGCAGTTGCCGCCGCCGTTGTTCTTCAGCGCGGTGGGCAGTTCCGAAGAAGACCGCGGCACGGTCGATTACCTGCGCGATTGCGCGTCGCAGGCCGGCCTGCATGGCCAGGCCATCGCCATCGAGGATATCGGCCTGTCCGAGGACGGTCGCTTCACCGCGCTGGATGACACGGTGATCGGCACGCTGTTCAAGCTGTACCCGCTGGAAGACCTGATGGCCGAGGAATTCGGCCGCGCGCTGCCCGGTTCTGGCATCCAGCTGCTGGAACCGGCGTGGAAGGCGGTGCTGAGCAACAAGGGCATCCTGCCGCTGCTGTGGCAGCGCAACGTGGGCCACCCGAACCTGCTGGAAGCACATTTCGACGATGGCAGCGCGCTGGCCTCGGGCTGGGTGCGCAAGCCGCTGTTCTCGCGCGAAGGCGCCAACATCGAAATGCACCTGGCCGACGGCAGCACCCAGCGCAGCGACGGCCCGTACGAAGGGCCGGCGATCATCCAGCGCGCGCACCCGCTTACCCGTTTCGACGGCGGTTACCCGCTGATCGGCAGCTGGGTGATCGGCGACCACGCCTGCGGCATCGGCATCCGCGAGGATGACAGCGCCATTACCCGCGACAGTGCGCGCTTCGTGCCGCACGCGATCGTGGACGAGGCGCCGACGCAGATCTACGTCTGATGGCGGTGCGGCGCAACCGCGATCTGCGGCCGGCGCCGCTGCCCGGTCGCCACCTGGACGATGGCCATGGCCTGTGGCGGTATGCAGACCGCGTGGCCGTGCGCTGCCATCGTTGCGATACCCCGGGCTGGGTGGTGGGGCGGTCTGCAGCAGCGCGTTTCCGCTGCCTGGGCTGCAGCCTGGCGCTGGACGGTGGCAGCGGCAACGCCGGTGCCTGCACCTGTGGTCGTTGCAGCGCGGGCGATTGGGTTGGGCCGGTTCGCTACAGCGGGCATCGTGCCTGCGGCCACTGTGGGCACAAGTGGGTGAGCGCCGCGTTGTATCGCGCGCGTGCCGCAGCGCCGGTGCGCACCTTGATGGGGGATTGCGGCCAGTGTGGGCGCAGCAGTGAAGTGACGGTGAGCGTGTCGCGGGTGCGTGCGCACGAGGCCATCGACCCGCATCTGGGGCTGCCGCTGCGGTTGGTGGAAAAGACGGCCGCCGGGGTGCTGTGGGCGTACAACGAAGCCCACCTGCAGGCCTTGCATGCATTTGCCGTGGCGCCGCTGCGCGAGCGCGCGGGCGTGGCCAATGCCTCGATGTTCTCGCGCCTGCCGCAGTGGATGAAGCTGGCGCGCAACCGCGTGCTGCTGCAGCGTGCGGTGGAGCGGTTGCAACGGCGATTGCTGCAGGGGTGATGCCAAGCTTGGTCGGCGCTGTGGGTTGTGTGCCAACCAAGGTTGGCACCTACCAGAGCGGTGTGGCGGTCACAGCAGGCCTTCGCGCTTCACCGACAGGTAGCGTTCCACCAGGGCGGCGGGCAGGGCGTCGGCGGTGACGTCCAGCACCATCACTTTTTCGGCACGCAGGGCGTCGTGGGCCTGCGCGCGCTGTTGCAGGTACAGCGCGGTGGCGCCGGCCTGGGCGGCTTCTTCCAGCGTGTTCACTTCGCCGTCCAGCACCGCTTCCAGCTCGCGTTCGCGCAGGCTGGCCACGCACACCAGGTGGCGGCGCTGCAGCAGGCGCACCGCAGCCAGCAGGTCTTCGATATCTTCATCGCGCACGTTGCTGACCAGCATCACCAGTGCGCGCCGTTGCTGGCGCAGCGATACCTCGGTGGCGGCGGCCAGGTAGTCGGTGGCCACCGGCTGCGGCTGCAGGTCGTAGCTGGCGCGCAGCAGGTGCTGCACCGTGCCCATGCCACGCTGCGGGGCCACCCAGCGGCGCTCGCCGCCAGCGGCGAACAGGCCCACAGCATCGCCCTGGCGCAGGGCCAGGTAGGCCACCACCAGCGATGCATTCAAGGCATGGTCGAAGTGCGAAAGCCCGCCCTCGCTGGCCAGCATGCGCCGGCCGCTGTCGAGCATCAGCAGCAGCTGCTGGTTCTTCTCGTCCTGGTACTCGCGCGAGATCAGCTTGCGCGCGCGTGCGGTGGCCTTCCAGTCCAGCTGGCGCAGGCTGTCGCCGGTGCGGTACTCGCGCATCTGGTGGAAGTCGGTGCCTTCGCCACGGCGGCGCTTCACGTGTGCGCCCACCAGCCGCGATGCCTGGTCGGCACTGAACAGGGCGAAGCGGGTGAGCGGCACGAAGTTCGGGTAGACCCGCACCTCCAGCACCGGCGGCAGCGTGCGCTGCTGCCACCACAGCCGCCACGGCGAACGCAGGCGCAGGTGCACGCCATCGAAGCGGTAGCGCCCGCGCTGCGGCGGCTGCACGTGGTAGTGCAGGGTGCTGGCATGCCCAGCGCGAAGCTGCAGCCGCTGCGGCAGGTCTTCCACGGGCCAGCCGCCGGGCGCCAGGTCGAACACCTGCACGTACTGCGCGCGCGCGGCCTGCAGGCGCAGGCCCACCTGGCGGCGCACGCCCAGGGCCAGCGCTTCGGGCACCTGCCGTTGCACCTGCGGCGACGGCTGCCGGGCCACCCGCCAGGCATCCAGCAGGGCCAGCAGCAAAGCCGCCAGCCCCATCGCCGCCCAGCTCCAGCGCGGCAGCAGGCCGCCCAGCACCGTGCCGCCCAGCGCAGCCCAGGCCAGCAGCACAGCCAGCAGCAGCGGCGCAGGCCTCATCGGCGCGGTGCTTCCACCTTGGCCAGCAGGGCGCCCAGCACGTCGTCCGGGCCCTGGCCTTCAATCTGCAGTTCCGGTGCCAGCGCAATGCGATGGCGCAGGGCAGGGCGTGCGATGTCGCGCACATCGTCGGGGGTGACGAAATCGCGCCCGGCCAGCACCGCCTGCGCGCGTGCGGCACGCACCAGGGCAATGCTGCCGCGCGGGCCGGCGCCAACCGCGATACCCGGCCAGGACCGGCTGGCGGCGACGATGCGCACGGCGTAATCAATTACTTCATCGTCCACGGTGATCGCCGCCGTGGCCTGCTGCAGCGCCAGCAGTTCGCCGGCGCCGAGCACGCGCGGCACCTGGCTCAGGTCGAAATCGCTGGCGGCGCGGCCATGGGTGATCGCCGCCACCATGCGCTTCTCATCGTCCAGCTGCGGGTAGTCGATCAGCACCTTCAGCAGGAAACGGTCCAGCTGCGCTTCCGGCAGCGGGTAGGTACCTTCCTGTTCCAGCGGGTTCTGCGTGGCCAGCGCCATGAACGGCGGCGCCAGGGTGAACGCCTTGCCTTCGATGGTCACCTGGCCTTCCTGCATCACCTCCAGCAGGGCCGACTGGGTCTTGGCCGGGGCACGATTGATTTCGTCGGCCAGCAGCAGGTTGGTGAACACCGGGCCGCGACGGATCCGGAAGCTTTCGCTCTTCGGGTCGTACACCGCGTGGCCGCTTACATCGCTGGGCATCAGGTCCGGGGTGAACTGCACGCGCCCGTAATCCAGTTCCAGCGCCTGTGCCAGGGCGCGCACCAGCAGCGTCTTGCCCAGCCCGGGTACGCCTTCGATCAGCACATGGCCGCCGGCCAGCAGGGCCACCAGGATCTGGTCCAGCACATCGCTCTGGCCGATGAAGGCGCGGCCTACCGCTTCGCGGATGGCATCGACGCGTTCAATCAGGCGCGCGGCAGCGGCGGACGGAAGCTCAGGGGCATCGGTCATAGCAGGGATCTCATCTGGAGCAGCAAGCGGATGCGCTCGCGCAGGGCGGAGGAATCGTTGGCGGCAGGCACGGTCATCGCGCTGGCCACGCGTGTGACCGGCCAGTGCAGCAGTTCGGCAATGGCATGGTCGCGCGCGCTGCCGTCCAGCGCGGCGGCCACCGGCGCGCGCAGGCGCAGCCGGTGCAGGAACAGTGCCTGCACCGCGCGGTACAGGTGTGGCCCCTGGCCGAAGCGCAGCAGCAGTTCGCCGCTGGCGCGCACGTGTTCCAGCAGCGAGCGGCGTGCCACCACCGGCGAAGGTTGCGCACTGCCCAGGCGCTGCGAGCGCGCCCACAGCCAGCCCAGGATCGCCAGCAGCAGCGGCAGCCACACCGGCCAGCCCAGCAGCACGATGCGTGCGAACAGCGTGGGCGGGCGCTTGCCGTAGACCAGCCAGACCGTGCCACGGCCGTAGTTCGGGTCCAGCAGGTAGCGGGTCAGGTCGCGGTGGGACAGGTCATGCAGGCCATCGCGCAGGCGTTCGCCGGCATTCAGCACGCGCCTTTCGGTGACAGTGCCTGCACCGGTGCCGCGCATGAATTCCATGTCGGCCAGCACATCGATGCGGCCTTTGCCGTGGCGCAGTCGCGCGAACACCAGGTCGCCGTCGTTGCCCCAGCGCCGTTCGGCAGTGGCGGCGGCGCGGAAGCCCAGCGAGAAACGGCGGCCTTTGCAGAACTCCACGTGGTCGGGATCATCGGCCACGTGGAAGCGCTGGCATCGGCTGTCGTGGAACAGGCTGTCCACGCCGATGCGGTCCAGCAGCGGACCTTGCGTGGTGCTGGTGGTGTCCTTGCGCCGGGCGGTGGCCGGTGGTGGCGTGCGCAGCAGCAGATGACCACCTTCGCCCACCCAGTCCAGCAGGGCCTGCGCGGTATGCGGCGCCAGATCGCGGGTGTCCTGCAGCAGCACCAGGGTATCGCGCGGGGCCAGCGCCATGTCGCGCAACTGCAGCTGCTGCCGTGTCTGCACCTGCAGGCCGTCGGCACGCAGCGCCTGGCCCAGCACGTACAGCGGGTTGAAGCTGGCCTCGCCCTGCGGCGGCAGCACCAGGGTCTGGCTGACCTTTTCGTGGGTGCGCAGGAACAGGATCGTCAGCGGCACGCCGAGCACGATCAGCGCGCCGAGCAGCAGCGACCAGAACAGGCGCGGCTTCATGCCTGCCACCGGAACTGCTGCTGCAGCGCAGCCGACAGTGCGTCGAAATCACTGCGGGCGGGCAGGCGACCGCCGTAGGCGGCGAACTGCCACATGCGCACGATGCGCGCGAACAGCTCGCGGTCACTGGCTTCGGGCATGCGCCGCGAGGCGCGCAGGCACTGCGCTTCGGTGGCGCCAGGCGGCAGCACCACGCCGCTGCGGTCCACCACGGTGCCCACGCTGGCGCGATACAGCAGGGCCAGCGCCTGGCGCGGGCGGCCGTCGTCCCACAGCCGTGCGGCCTGGGTGGCCACGTCCGGCGGCAGGATGTCAGGCAGCACGATGCTGTCTTCGCGGATGGCCGGTGCCGTTCCACCCTTGCGCCGACCGCTGCCGCGCAGCCACGGCAGCCACAGCCGCGCGGTCAGCAGCAGCACCAGCACCAGCAATCCCAGGCCACCCCACAGGCCCCACTCGGCCACGCGTGCCACCCAGCGGCGTGCATCCTGGCGGGCCTTGCGCGCGCGCTCAGCGTCGGTGTCCGGCTGCAGTTCCTTCTTTTCCTTCTTTTCCGCGTCGTCGCGGTCGATCGGTTGCCACTGGCTGACCTCGCGCAGCGGCCGCTGCAGCGGATCTTCGTAGGCACGGTTCACCGCCTGGCGGAAGCCGGCGGTGTCCACCGGCGCATCGCCGAAGATCACCTCCGGGGTGTTGGCCGGATCCTGCGCGGCGCTGGGGCGCTTGCGGGTGGGCTTGTCGCTCTGCTCCGTCGCGGCCGTGGCCGGGCGGGCATCGCCGTCCTGCGCGTGCGCCGGTGCCAGCGGCAACGCCAGGCACAGCAGCAGCACCAGCGACGACGCGGCCGGCAGCAGCCGCTCACGCAGCCGGCGCAAGGCCATTTCCACGTCCCAGGCTTCCATTTCCGTGCGCCGGTTCAGATACAGCCCGAAGCCAGCGCCGACGTACAGCGGGCCGATCAGCGCCGACGCCAGCCAGCACAGCAGGTTGAACACCAACAGCGCCCACGGCGGTGGCGCCACGCGCAGCATGTCCCACGCCGCACGCCACGAGTCGGGCAGCAGATCCAGCGGAATGAACAGGAACGCCGAGGCGATCGCGCCCAGCACCAGCACCAGTTCGAAGCCCAGGCACAGGCAGCACAGGATCAGGGCCGCGCCGCCCGCGCCGGACACCACCGCGCGCCGCCGTGGCCCGCGCTGCTCCGGTGCATTGCCTTCCAGCAGGTTCACCGGCAGGCACAGGCTGCGCAGCCCACTGAAGCGGCGCCAGCCCAGGTAACCCCAGAAGCCGCTGTTGCCCCACTGCCGCTGCGCACGCAGCGCCGCACGTGGCGCCACCTGTTCGCCGAAGATGCCGCGCGAGAGCACATACAGCGGCGCGCGCTCGAACAGCGGCTTGCACCACCACATCAGCAGCCAGGCCCAGCCGAACGCATCCAGCCACCAGGCCAGCGCATTGAACAGCACGAACAGCGGTGCGCTGGCCAGCAGCCAGCTGCCCCACACGCTGCGTGCGTGGCGGCGGGCCAAGGCCATGCCCAGCTCCATCGCCTCCCAACTGCTGCGGGCGCGCAGCGCGACGTTCAGATGTTCAATCCGCACGACTGCCCCCACGCCCACCGCGCCACAGCCACAGCAGCACGCCGGCCCACAACACGCCGGCCACGCTGAACTTCAGCCAGGCCGGAATATCGGCAATGGACGACCAGAAGGCTTCCACGAAGGCGGCCAGCAGCAGCATGAAGGCCACGCCCAGGCACAGGCGTGCGCCGATGCGACCGCCTTCCACCAGCGCGTCCACGCGGCGCTGCCGGCCCGGTGCGAGCAGGCGCATGCCCAACTGCAGGCCCGCACCGCCGGCAATCACGATGGCAGTCAGTTCGAAGGCGGCATGCCCGACCACGAAGCGCCAGAACGGATCGCCGTGGCCGATCTGCTGCAGGTGGCCGGCCACCGCACCGATGGTGACCCCGTTGAACAGCAGCACCAGCAGCGTACCCAGCCCGGCCAGCAGGCCGCTGGCGAAGGTGCGCAAGGCAATGCCGATGTTGTTCAGGATGTAGTAGCCGAACATCATCCAGTCGGTACCGCTGTCGCGGCCCAGGCGGTCGGCCGAGGGGTCGTACATGCGTTCCATGCTGGCAATCTGCGCGTTGTCCATCAGCAGGTACACGCTGTCCGGGTGCCACTGCACCAGCACGAAGCAGGCGATGGCCGGCACCGCGAACATGGCCAGCGCCGCCCACATGCTGCGCGCCTGGCTGCGCACCAGCAGCGGGAAATCGGCCACCAGGAATTCCAGCGCACGCCGCCAGCGCGTGGGCGGCGTGCGGTACAGCACGTCGTGGCCCTGTTGCATCAGGCCTTGCAGGCGCTGCACCAGCTGCGGGCTGTAGCCGCGCTCGCGGGCCAGGGCCAGTTGCTGGCACAGCCGCCGGTAGCGCTGGGCAAAGGCGGTATCGCCGGGGTCTGCACTGCCCACGGCAGCGCGGCGCCGGCGCAGCAGACCCGCGCGCTGCTGCAGCCACTGTTCCAGTGCATGCCATTCCTGCTGGTGGCGGGCGACGAACTGTTCCTGTTTCATCGACGGCCCAGCAGCCAGTTGGCCATGGCGTACAGGCGCAGCACACCCACCTGGCCGTTGGCGCCGGTAAGCGGCTGGGCCAACCCGGCCAGTTCCTGCTGGCGTGCCGGCGACAGCCGCGGCGCGCGTTCGGCGAAGGCCATCACGGCGGTCTGTTCTTCCGGCCGCAGCGGCTGCGCCGGGGCCAGCACGCTGTCGATGGTGACCGGCGGCGGCAGGTAGAACGGCGGCGCGTGCACCACCACGGTGCCGGCCACCAGATCACCCAAGCGCCGCCCATGCGGATCGAACAGGCAGCTGACCAGGCCCAGCGCGTAGGCGAAGGGCAGCATGTCCACGGTGCGCAGCAGGTTGCGGGTGACCGCGCCGGCCCAGCCCAGCGGCGCGCCATCGCGCATCACCACGCGCAGGCCCAGCGCACGCTTGCCGGGGGTGCGGCCCCACAGCGCTTCGCAGACGATGGGGTAGGCCCACATCAGCAGGAACATGATGGCCAGATAGATGCCGCGGCCGAACTCTTCCAGCAGCGCCAGCGGAATGGCCAGCACGAAGCCGGTGCCCACGCGGATGCCCAGGTCGATCAGCCAGGCCAGCGCACGCGGCATCGGCCCGGCGGCCGGCAACTGCAGCAGCACGCCTTCGGGCGTGACCACCTCGCGGTAGGTATCGAGCATGGACGCGGCCATCAGGGCGACGGTCGCGGGTGTGGGCGCTGGAGTCCTCTCCGGCGTGCTGCCACGGGCATGGGCGGGGTCTCGACGGTTCCTGGTCGGGCCCCGACTTTAGCAGAGCGTGGTGGCCGGCGAGAGGCTCAGCCCAGGTATTCGTTTTTCAGGCGTACGTAGTGGTCGGCCGAGTAGTGCAGCGATTCGATTTCCTTGTCGCTGAGCGTGCGTGCCGGCCGCGCCGGGTTGCCCACCCACAGTTCGCCTTCGCCCACCACCTTGCCCGGGCCGACCACCGCGCCGGCGCCGACGAAGGCGTGGCGGGCGATCTGCGCGCCGTCCAGGATGCAGGCACCCATGCCGATCAGGCTGTAATCGCCAATGCTGCAGGCGTGGATGATGCAGCCGTGGCCGACGGTCACGCCTTCGCCGACCAGGGTGGGGTAGCCGGCCTTGTTGTAGGGGCTGTGGTGGCTGACGTGGATGATGGTGCCGTCCTGCACATTGGTGCGTGCGCCGATGCGCACGTAGTTCACGTCACCACGGATCACCGTGCCCGGCCAGATCGACACGTCGTCGGCCAGTTCCACATCACCGATGACGGTGCATGCCGGGTCGATGTACACGCGTTCGCCGAGTACGGGCATCTTGTCGCGGAAAGGGCGCAGCGGGTTCATCGGTGTCTCCAGCATTCGGGGGCATTCGCGACGATGATACGCGCGCTACCGCCTATGCCGGCGCGTGTGAGGCCAGCATCTGCCGGAACAGATCATCCAGCCACGCCGCATCCCCATGCCCTGCGGGCAGTCGTGGGCCTTCGGCGCGCGCAGCCAGTTCCGTATCGATGTAATCACTGATGGCGGCAATGCGCGGCCCGGCGGCGACTTCGGCACTGGCACGCTTCACTGCCAGCAGCGCATCGATGGCCTCACGCACCGGGCCGTGCGGCAGCAGCCGGTCCAGCAGGTCCTCGAAGGCCATCGGCGGCGGCGTCTGCTCGTGTTCGATCCATTGGCAGGCCAGCAGCGGGCGCAGTACGTACAGGTACTTCTTGGTGCGCACCGTGTCGCCACGCAGGTAGCCGCGATGGTTGGAACGGGCCATGTTGAAGTAGTGCCACCAGGTGCCCAGCGGCGAGTAGAAGCGTTCGGCGGCCTGCCACAGCTGGGCCACGGCAGCGTCGTCCTGCTGGTAGATGATCGGCGAACGCAGCCATTCGATCAGGGTCGGGTTGGACTTGGACACCAGCCGCAATGCCTTGCGCAGGTCCCAGCCGCTCACGTCCAGCTCGTCGTCGATGGGCAGCTCGATCACATCGCGCTGCGCCTGGCCGGGGCCAGTGGCTTCATTGACGCTGAGGTACCACGGCTGGCGGTGCACGTAGATGAAGCGCGCATCGTAGTCGCTGTCCGGCGACGAGAAGCCCCAGCCGCGGCTACCCGATTCGCAGGCCAGCAGCACGCGCACGCCATGCGTGCGTTCGATGTCGGCCAGGGTGGAAAGGATGGCGACGCGCTTGTCCGGCGCGATGGGGTGGATGTCGTCCATGCAGAGCAGATTCGTAGAGTCGAGCTTGCTCGACTGTAACGCACGCGTGGCGCACGCATGCGTGTCGACCAAGGTCGACACCTACCAACCGGTTCCGGTAGGTGTCGACCTTGGTCGACACGCAGGCAGGGGGGATTACGCCACGCGGCCGCGGCGGGCGCGTTCCAGGTGCACCAGCAGCAGCGAGATCGCTGCCGGGGTCATGCCCGGAATACGCTGGGCCTGGCCGATGGTCTGCGGACGCACGCGTTCGAGCTTCTGCAGTGCTTCGGCCGACAGGCCGCGCACGATCGCATAGTCGAAATCCTGGGCGATCGGCGTGGCTTCATGCCGCTGCTGGCGCTCGATCTCCTCGCGCTGCCGGTCCAGGTAGCCGGCGTACTTCACGCCGATCTCCACCTGTTCGGCCACCTTGCCATCGGCCACGGCCGGGCCCAGCGACGGCACCTGCATCAACTGCGCGTAATCCAGCTCCGGGCGCTTGATCAGGTCCAGCACGTTGGTTTCGCGGCTGACCGCCACGCCCAGCGTTTCCTGCACCTCGCGGCCCAGCGCATTGGCCGGGGTGGCCCACAGCGCGCCCAGTCGCGCGCGCTCGGCGGTGACGGCGGCCTGCTTGGTTTCAAACGCGCTCCAGCGGCGGTCGTCGACCAGGCCCATCTCGCGGCCGACCGGGGTAAGTCGCTGGTCGGCGTTGTCTTCGCGCAGCTGCAGGCGGTATTCGGCGCGGCTGGTGAACATGCGGTACGGCTCGTTGGTGCCGTGGGTGATCAGGTCATCCACCAGCACGCCCAGGTAGGCCTCGTCGCGGCGCGGGCACCAGCCCTCCAGCCCGCGCACCTGGCGCGCGGCGTTCAGGCCGGCCAGCAGACCCTGCGCGGCGGCTTCTTCATAACCGGTGGTGCCGTTGATCTGGCCGGCGAAGAACAGGCCGTTCACCAGCTTGGTTTCCAGCGAGGCCTTCAAGCCGCGCGGGTCGAAGAAGTCGTATTCGATGGCGTAGCCGGGGCGGGTGATGTGCGCGTTCTGGAAGCCGACGATGCTGCGCACCATCTCCAGCTGCACGTCGAACGGCAGCGAGGTGGAAATGCCGTTGGGGTAGATCTCGACGATGCCCAGGCCTTCGGGTTCCACGAAGATCTGGTGGCTGGCCTTTTCGGCGAATCGCACCACCTTGTCTTCGATGGACGGGCAGTAGCGCGGGCCGATGCCTTCGATCTGGCCGCTGTACAGCGGCGAGCGGTGCAGCGCGTCGCGGATGATCTGGTGGGTCTGCTCGGTGGTGTGGGTGATCCAGCAGCTGACCTGCTGCGGGTGCTCATCCACCGAGCCGAGGAAGGACATGACCGGCCGCGGCGTGTCGCCGGGCTGTTCGTCCATCACGCTGTAATCGAGCGAACGGCCATCGATGCGCGGCGGCGTGCCGGTCTTCAGGCGGTCCACCTGGAACGGGCGTTCGCGCAGGCGCGCGGCCAGCGTGGTGGCCGGCGGGTCGCCCATGCGGCCGGCGGCGTACTGCGTGGGGCCGACGTGGATCTTGCCGGCCAGGAAGGTGCCGGCGGTCAGCACCACGGCCTCGGCGTCGAAGCGCAGGCCGGTCTGGGTGATCACCCCGCGCACGGCATCGCCTTCGATGACCAGGTCATCCACGGCGGCCTGGAACACGGTCAGGTTCGCCTGGCCTTCCACGATGGCGCGGATCGCCATGCGGTACAGGTTGCGGTCGGCCTGGCAGCGGGTGGCGCGCACGGCCGGGCCCTTGGAGGCGTTCAGGGTGCGCCACTGGATGCCGGCACGGTCGGCGGCGTGGGCCATGGCCCCGCCCAGCGCGTCGATCTCCTTTACCAGGTGGCCCTTGCCGATGCCGCCGATGGCCGGGTTGCAGCTCATCGCGCCCACCGTTTCGATGTTGTGGGTCAGCAGCAGGGTGCGCACGCCGGTACGGGCCGCGGCCAGCGCGGCCTCGGTGCCGGCGTGGCCGCCGCCAATGACGATGACGTCGTAACGATGGAAGGACGGGTTCATAGGGGGCAGGTCAGCAAAGGGAGCGGGCGCGCCGAAGGCGGCCAGGGTGGCGATTTTAGCGCCATTCGGCGGGGGGCGACGGGGGGCGCCCGCACGCTTGGGTGAAATCAGCCCTAAAGTTGGCAGGAAAGTTGCAGATAACCCGATAGCACCCATCGTGGCTGGCGCTCATGGCGTTGGTGACCGGATTGGAACAGGGGCCGGTACAGGCGCACGATGGGGAAGCAGGGGGCCGGTGGTCGGGGGACTGCCGGCCCCGTTTTTTTTCGGCCGAGGGTGGCGCTAGCCACGCAAGGCGTGGATCTACCGGCAGCATCAAAAACGAACGGCCCCGCAGTGCGGGGCCGTTTGTCTTGCAGAGGTGCCGACATCCGACAGGGCCGGAACAGGGGGGATCCAGATGTTCCTGTCGGATATCGACGTAGAGCGTTTGGTCACGGCCCTAACGTTTTTGTCACATTGTGACGCGGGCCGTCACCACCTGCGTAGAGTGAGGCTTGAACCGGGGGAAATGCAAGATGGTTCAGGGCTCAACTGTGCGCTGCGTCCCACGATCGAGATTGCGCCAAGGGGAACCGTTCATCCTGGGTGCGGCCGGACGCGGCGGCGGGCCGGCCGGACGCGCCGGGCGGGCTGCTGGTGCCGGACGCTGGACCGCCTGCGGCGGGCGCTGCATCGAATCCAGGTTGCGCCAGGGCGAGCCGCCGTTGTTCTCGCGGGGCGGCCGCGGCGGACGGTTCTCACCGCCATTGCCCGGGCGCGGCGGCGGGCGATGGTTGTGCGGCGGGCGGTAGATCGGCCGCGAGTAGTACGGGTTGCCATAGCCGTAATAGCCATAGCCGCCATAGCCGCCGTAGTACGGGTAGCCCGAATCGTAGGGATAGCCGTAGGGGTAGCGGTACTCCGTCGAGGGCGCACCGTGGTAGTAGCCGCCACCGCGGCCACCGCCAACGTAATCGTAGGTAGCGCAGCCGGTCAGGGCCAACATCAGGCCACCGGCAAGCAACAGGCGCAGTTTCATGTGGAGTCCCCCCAAGGACGGGTGTAGTGCCAGCTTCGGGCGCGCGCGTTGAATCGCCCCTTAATCCCGCCGGCCAGAATGAATGGCGGTGAAGGGCTGCATGCTGGCACGGCAGCCGGCATTGCCGCCAGCGCGGGGGCTTACGTTAACCTTGCGTCATGAGCGATTCACTGTTGCCGACCCCCGCAGATGTACTGGCCGCCGCAGCGCGCATTGCGCCGCATGCCCATGTGACACCGGTGCTGCGTTCGCACGCGCTGGATGCGCTGGCCGGGGCGTCGTTGGCGTTCAAGGCCGAGCACCTGCAGCGCGGCGGTGCCTTCAAGTTCCGTGGGGCATGCAATGCGGTGTGGTCGCTGCCGGAAGACCGGGCGGCGGCGGGGGTGGTGACCCATTCGTCGGGCAACCACGGCGCCGCGCTGGCGCTGGCGGCGCGCACCCGCGGCATTCCCTGCCACGTGGTGGTGCCCGAGGGCGCGGTGGCGGCCAAGCTGGCCAACATCGCCCGCCACGGCGCCACGTTGTGGCGCTGCCCGCCCACCATTGCCGACCGCGAGGCCACCTGCGCGCAGGTGCAGGCCGACACCGGCGCGACCCTGGTGCACCCGTATGCCGACCCAGCCGTGATGGCCGGGCAGGGCACAGCGACGCTGGAACTGCTGCACAGCGATGGCCCGTTCGATGTGCTGGTGGTGCCGGTGGGCGGCGGTGGCCTGGCCTGCGGCACCGCGCTGGCCCTGCAGCACGCCAGCCCGCACACCCGCCTGGTGCTGGCCGAACCGGCCGGGGCCGACGACACCGCGCGCTCGCTGGCCGCCGGTACCCGCCAGGGCCCCTTCACCCCGGACACGTTCTGCGACGGCCTGCGCACCCTGGTCGGGGTGCCCAACTTCGCCCTGCTGCAGGCCGCCGGCGCCGAGGTGATCGTGGTGGATGATGCCGCCACGCTGGCCGCCATGCGCCTGCTGTGGGAGGTGCTGAAGCAGGTGGTCGAACCGTCTTCGGCCACGGTGCTGGCCGCGGTGTTGGCGCAGCCGCAGCGGTTTGCCGGCCTGCGCGTGGGCCTGGTGCTGTCCGGTGGCAACGTGGATCTGCCGGCACTGCGCTGGGAGGCGGCGTGAGCCGCGGTCGGCACCGTGCCCGCACCGGCCTGCTGGGCTGGCTGTGGCGGCTGTTCGTGCTGGTGGTGGTGTGGTTGCTGGGCGTGACGGCGTGGATCGTCTGGGTGGGCGAGCGCGACCAGGCGGCCAAGGCCGACGCGATCATCGTGCTGGGTGCTGCGGCGTACGACGCCAAGCCGTCGCCGGTGTTCGAAGAGCGCATCCGCCATGGCCTGGATCTGTACCAGGCCGGCTATGCGCCGTTGCTGATCTTCACCGGTGGCTATGGTGGCAGCGGCGCGCGCTTTTCCGAATCACAGGTGGCGCGCCGTTATGCACTGAAGCATGGCGTGCCCGATGACGCGATCCTGATTGAAACCGCCTCGCGCAATACCGTGCAGAACCTGGTGGAAGCCAAGCGCCTGATGGAGCAGCGGCACCTGCAGCGGGTCATCATTGTCAGCGACCCGCTGCACATGGCCCGCGCGCTGCGCCTGAGCCAGGCGATGGGGATTGAAGCGCTGGCCTCGTCCACGCCCAGTACGCGCTTCCGCAGCTTCCATACCAGCTGGCGTTTCCTGCTGCAGGAAATCTACTTCTTCCACCGCGACCTGGTGCGCCCGCCGTTGAGTTCGCCGGGTAATACCTGAGCGGTTGCCGCCCGCTTCTGGTAGGTGCCGACCTTGGTCGGCACGATGTTGGCCGCAGCGCGATCTGATGGGTTGTGCCAACCAAGGTTGGCACCTACCAGAGCGGGCTACGGGTTGCCGCGGCGCGCGCCGGCCGATATCTGCATTTGGTAGGTGCCGACCTTGGTCGGCACGATGTTGGCCGCACTGCGATGTGATCGGTTGTGCCAACCAAGGTTGGCACCTACCAGAGCGGGCGGCAGGTTGCCGCGGCGCGCGCCGGCCGCTATCTGCATTTGGTAGGTGCCGACCTTGGTCGGCACGATGTTGGCCGCAGCGCGATCTGATGGGTTGTGCCAACCAAGGTTGGCACCTACCAGAGCAGGCCGAGGGCGGTCATCAGGGCTGCTTGCGGCGGATCGGGATGGCCGACACGGGTACCGATGCGATGTCGTGGCCGCCTTCGCGGATCGGTGCGCCGGGGTCCGGTGCCCAGGCGTGGGCGTAGATCACTTCCCAGCTGCTGGGCAGCTTGCCATCGTCGCGGCGCAGGGATTCGTAGGCCGCAGCGGCGGCGGCGAAACGGCCGCGCCCGGTCAGGGTGTGGCGGCGGTCCACGCGGGCGTTGGTGGCGCCCATCGCCCGCAGCTCGCGCATCAGCGCGGGCAGGTCGTCGTAGGTCAGGGTGAACAGATCGCGGTCCAGCACCGGGTCGCGGAAGCCGGCCATCATCAGTGCATCGCCGAACTGGGCGATCTGCGCGAAGCGACTCACGTGCGGGCGGTCATCGGCGGCGGCGAACGCTTCGTTGAGCTCGATCAGCGTTTCCGGGCCGAAGGTGGAACACAGCAGCAGACCACCCGGCTTGAGCACGCGGCGGAAACCGGCAAACACCGCCGGCAGGTCGTCCAGCCACTGCAGGCAAAGGTTGCTGAAGATCACATCGACGCTGTTGTCGGCCAGCGGCAGCGCGGCGGCATCACCGCACAGGCGCTGGAACGGCTTCCACCAGCCGGCCTGGCGCTTGGCCTGGCCCAGCATTGGCAGGGCCACGTCCAACGCGATCACCTGCGCCTTCGGCCAGCGCTTCTTCATCAGCGCGCTGGCGTGGCCGGTGCCCGAACCAATGTCCAGCACCACCGCCGGCGTGCGTGCTTCCAGGTAATCCAGCGATTCGATCAGCCGCGACTGCACTTCGCGCTGCAGGGCAGCGGCGGCGTCGTAACTGCTGGCGGCGCGGCCGAAGGCGCGGCGGACGTGGCGGGCATCGAAGTGGGACGGCATTGCGGAAGTCTCTTAGAACGTACCGGGGTAGGCGCCGCCGTCGATCAGCAGGTTCTGCCCGGTGAGGTAACCGGCCTGTGCGCTGCACAGGAAGGCGCAGGCGGCGCCGAATTCGTCCGGTGTGCCGAAGCGGCCGGCGGGGATCTGCTGGCGGCGGCGCTCGGCCACCGCCTGCACGTCGCCGTCCTGGCCCGCAGCGTGGGCGAAGTTGGCGCGCAGGCGGTCGGTGTCGAACTGGCCGGGCAGCAGGTTGTTGAGGGTGACGTTGTGGCCGACCGTGCGCCGGGCCAGGCCGGCGACGAAGCCGGTCAGGCCACTGCGCGCGCCGTTGGACAACGCCAGCGTGTCGATCGGTGCCTTCACCGATGAAGAGGTGATGTTGACGATGCGGCCGAAGCCGCGCGCGATCATCGCGTCCACCGTGGCGCGGATCAGCGCGATCGGCGCCAGCATGTTGGCGTCCAGCGCGGCGATCCAGTCGTTGCGTT
Organism: Stenotrophomonas sp. B1-1; assembly: GCF_010894375.1. Classification (NCBI taxonomy): domain Bacteria; kingdom Pseudomonadati; phylum Pseudomonadota; class Gammaproteobacteria; order Lysobacterales; family Lysobacteraceae; genus Stenotrophomonas; species Stenotrophomonas sp. B1-1. The sequence goes on from NZ_JAAIUZ010000021.1 coordinate 78,386, forward strand.
CAAACGTGCGGAAATCGCCGGGCGGCGGGCCACCGGCGTTGGTCACCAGAATGTCCACCTGTGGGCAGGCGGCCAGCGCCTGGGCACGGCCGGCGTCGGTGGTCACATCGGCAGCCACCGCGCGCACTTCACCCGCACCGGGCAGGGCGCGCAGTTCGTGGGCGGCGGTCTGCAGGGCGGCTTCGCCACGGGCCACGATCACCACGTTCACGCCCTCGGCCACCAGCGCACGGGCGCAGCCCAGGCCCAGCCCCTTGCTTGCGCCACATACCAGTGCCCAGCGGCCGGAAATACCCAGATCCATACGTCAGCCCTGCATCGTTCGGAAGGCGCTCATTGTCCGCCATCGGCCGGTGACAGGCCGGCAACGAAGTGTTGCAGGGCAGCGGCCACCTGATCGGCGTGGCCCAGGAACGGCGCATGGCCGCCGTGGGCGATGGTCAGTGCCTGCGCACCCGGCGCGAGTGCCGCGGCGGCCTGCATGGCGGCCGGTGACACCAGGCGGTCGCGCTGGCCGGCGATCCAGAGGCTGGGTCTGCCCAGCGCCGGCAGGGCGCCGCGCAGGTCGGTGCTTTCCAGCAGGCGCAGGCCTTCCAGCAGGGCGCGCGCGGTCGGCGCGCCACGTTCCACCAGGCGCTGGCGCAGGGTGCGCAGTTCCTCGCGGGCGTGCGCCGAGCCCATCACGTCCAGGGCCAGGAAGCGCTCCAGGGTGCCGGCGAAATCGGTCGCCAGGTCGCGCCCGAACTGCTCGAACACCGCCGGTTCCACGGCATGCGGCCAGTGATCGCCGCGTACGAAACGCGGAGTGGCCGCGATCATCGCCAGCCCGCGCACCTTGGGCAGCGTCGCCGCGGCATGCAGGGCGAACAGCCCGCCCAGTGACCAGCCGCACCACACCGCCGGCGGGGTAGCCGCGGCAATCGCGTTCACCACGTAGGGCAGGCGCAGCGGCGTGGCGTCGTCGCGGCTGTGGCCGTGGCCGGGCAGGTCCACCACGTGCAGGGTGAAGTGGTCGGCCAGGCGTTCCAGCAGCGGCGCGAACACGCCGCCCTGCAGGGCCCAGCCATGGATCAGCACCAGGTCCGGCCCGCGGCCGGTGACATCGATATGCATGCGGGGCCCTGCGTGTTTCAGGCGATGGCGCGGTCGAACGGCAGCGACGGCGGCAGCGGATCGGGGGCGCGGGCGGCGCGGCCGACCTGGTCGCGCGCGCTGGCAATGGCGTCCACCAGACCGCGCACCTGTTCGGGCGTGTGCAGTGCCGACAGAGTGACGCGCAGCCGCGCCTTGCCTTCAGGCACGGTGGGCGGGCGGATGGCGCCGACCAGCCAGCCGGCCTGTTCCAGTGCCTGCGACATCGCCACGGCGGTGTGATCGTCGCCGCACAGCAGCGGTTGGATCGGCGTTTCCGAGGCCATCACGTCCAGCCCGTGGCGGCGTGCTTCGCTGCGGAACAGGGCAATCAGATCGGTCAGGCGCTCACGCCGCCAGTGGTCGCGGCGGGCCAGGCGCACCGCTTCCAGCGCGGCGGCGGCCAGGGCCGGCGGCAGCGCCGTGGTGTAGATGTAAGGCCGCGCGCTTTCGGCCAGGTGTTCAATCAGGTCGTCGCGGCCCAGCACCAGCGCGCCGGCACCGCCCAGCGCCTTGCCCAACGTGACCAGCTGTAACGGCACATCGTCCACGCCCAGCCCGGCGCTGGCCACGGCACCACGGCCATCGCCCAGCACGCCCACGCCGTGCGCATCGTCCACGTAGAACAGCGCCTGCTGCAGGCGCGCCACCAGGGACAGCGCACGCAGCGGCGCGATATCGCCATCCATGCTGAAGACACCGTCGGTGGCCAGCATGGCCGCGCCATCGGGCGCGTGCTTGAGCTGGCGCATGGCGCCTTCCGGGTCCAGATGCGGGTAGCGGCGCAGGCGTGCGCCGGCCAGCCGGGTGGCATCGAGCAGGCTGGCGTGGTTCAACTTGTCCTGCACACAGACATCGTTCTCTTCGCTCAGCAGCGCCTGCTGCACGGCCAGGTTGGCGGCGAAGCCACTGCCGAACAGCAGGGCGCGCGGGTAACCCAGCCAGTCGGCCACTTCGCGTTCCAGTGCGTCGTGCAGCGCGTGGTGGCCACAGACCAGGTGCGAGGCACCGGCACCGGCGCCTTCGCGCGCGGCGGCGTCCTGCAGGGCGTTGACCACGCTGAACTGCTGGGCCAGGCCAAGGTAATCGTTGCTGCAGAAGCCGGTCAGCCAGCGCCCGTCAACTTCCAGGCGCACGCCATCGCGGCGCGACACCGTGCGCCGGGGGCGGCGACGGCCTTGGGCATCGCGCAACGCGCGCTGGGCTTGAAGGCGGGCGGACAGGTCGGGGCGGGCCATGGTGGCTACGGGCGACGACGGGGCGGCTAGGGTAGCGCGTTGCCGCGGCGGCCGCTTGTGCCCCGCATCACGCGGCGCCGGCAGGGGCACAGGCGGCGATATCGGCGTGCACGGTGCCGCCGTGGTCGTGGCCCGCGGCGTCCACCTGCACCGGCATCGGCTGCAGGCCCAGGCGCGCGAACAGGGCCAGGTCGCGTTCGCTTTCCGGGTTGCCGGTGGTCAGCAGTTTTTCCCCGTAGAAGATCGAGTTGGCGCCCGCCAGGAAACACAGCGCCTGCAGTTCATCGCTCATGGCTTCGCGGCCGGCCGACAGCCGCACCATCGAACGCGGCATGACGATGCGGGCCACGGCAATCATGCGCACGAACTCGAACGGGTCCAGTTCGGCGCTGCCATGCAGCGGTGTACCGGGCACCTGTACCAGCTGATTGATGGGTACCGAATCGGGGTGGGCCGGCAACGTGGCCAGCGCCAGCAGCAGGCCGATGCGCTGCGCGCGCGTTTCGCCCATGCCGACGATACCGCCACAGCAGGTTTTCAGTCCTGCATCGCGCACGTGGCCCAGGGTATCCAGGCGGTCCTGGTACTGGCGGGTGTGGATGATCGAATCGTAGTAATCCGGCGCGGTGTCCAGATTGTGGTTGTAGTAGTCCAGGCCGGCCTCTTTCAGGGCACGTGCCTGTTCGCCGCTGAGCATGCCCAGGGTGGCGCAGGTTTCCAGGCCGAGCGCCTTCACCCCGGCAATCATCGCGGCCACTTTCGGAATGTCGCGGTCCTTCGGCGAACGCCATGCGGCGCCCATGCAGAAGCGCGATGCACCGGCGGCCCTGGCCTGGCGCGCCTTGGCCAGCACCGCTTCGGTGTCCATCAGCTTCTGCGCGTTCACGCCGGTGTTGTAGCGCTGCGCCTGAGGGCAGTACGCGCAGTCTTCCGGGCAGCCGCCGGTCTTTACCGACAGCAGAGTGGACACCTGCACCTGCGCCGGATCGAAATGCGCGCGATGCACGCAGGCGGCGCGGAACAGCAGTTCCGGCAGGGGCAGATCGAACAGCGCCTGCAGTTCGTCGTGCTGCCAGTCGTGGCGGATGGCGTAGGCCATGGCGGGACCTTGGAAGGGGTGGAACGAGGGCGGCAGTGTGGGTGGGCCGGTGAAGGCTGTCAACTTAAGGTTTTGTATCGCGGTTTACAGTCGAGGGTGCAGCACGCCGCCGCCGCGGTGTAAGTTCAGGGCTGCATAGGGAGTCGCGAGCATCTGCCATGGACAGTTCCCAGACCTACCCGATCCGCCGCGATGCGGTGCTGTGCAGCCTGGCCGAACTGCCGGACGGCGGCCTGCGCGTGGTCTTGGATGATCTGCGCCAGACCGATCCGCCTGGGCACTGGAAGCACCACGTGCTGGTGACCTTCAAGGACTACCCGGCGGGGCAGCTCGATCCGTCGGCGCTGTCGAACGAGGAACTGCAGGCATTCGGCCATTACGTGCTGGTTCGCCTGCTGGCCATCAACGGTTGCCTGCCTGCCGAGGAAAGTGCTGCCGAACGCGATGCGCCGCTTGCCGGCCCGTAGCGGCCGCAGGCACGACCGCGCCGCTACACTGGGCCGCCCAGCAACGGACCTGCCATGGAACTGCCGCACTTCGCTTACCACCCCGACCCGCTGGCCACCGGCAGCGTGATCGCCGCCGATACCGCGTGCGTTTGCTGCGGGCAGGTGCGTGGTTACGTTTATGCCGGGCCGGTCTACGCCGAAGACGAGTACGAACAGGCGATCTGCCCCTGGTGCATTGCCGATGGTTCGGCGCATGCGCAGCTCGGCGCCACCTTCACCGATGAAGAAGGCGTGGGCGGTGGCGGTGAATGGGACGAGGTGGACGAGACGATCATCGATGAAGTGGCGCAGCGAACGCCTGGCTTCAACGGCTGGCAGCAGGAGCAATGGTGGACACACTGCGGCGATGCCGCCCAGTTCATCGGCCGCGCCGGTCGCGCCGAGCTGGAAGCGCAGGGCCCGGCCGCGCTGGCCGCGATCCAGGACAACACCGGTTTGGACGATGGCCCGCAGTGGCAGCACTTCCTGGCGGCGCTGGACAAAGACGGATCACCCACGGCCTACCTGTTCCGCTGCCGGCACTGCGGCGAAGTGGGCGGCTACCAGGATTGCGACTGACAGGAGCCACGCCTACATGCAGGCACGCCGATACGCTCGTGTTCCGAAGTGTGCCTTTGCGGTGGCAAGCGCGTTGGCCTGCCTGCTTCCGCTGCGGGGCGGGGCGCAGCAAGCGGCGGCTACCGACATTCCCTACGCCACGCCCGACGCGGCCTTGACTGCCCTGCGGGCGCTGCCGCAGGTACGCGAGCGCCAGGACAACGACTGGGTGGTGCTGCACGACATGCAGGGCCAGGTGTTCTGGTCGGTCACTCTGCCGGGCAATGGCTGGCATCCGTCGATCGTCCGCCGGCAACTGCGCGAGCAGCAGGGCGAAGTCCGTGTCGACATGCAGGTGCGCTGCGGCGCTGACAAGGATGACTGTGACCGTTTGGTGCAGGTGTTCCAGGCCAGCAACGAACATCTGCGTGTGGCGGCCAAGGCGATGGCCGAAATGCCGGACAAGGACTGAGCCCACGATGTACGAATGGCAGCCCAATCGCCTGGGGCTGTAAGCCACTACAGCCCCGGCGTGCAGCGCAGTGGTGTCAGGCTGCCTTTGCCTGCTGGCGGGCGCGCACGCGGCGCTCGATGCTGGCAGCGAACAGCGGGGTTTCGCGGCCATTGTGATTGCCGCCGTCGCGCTGGCGTGCTTCGGCCGCTTCTTCGAACGGGGTGCCATGTTCGGCGATGAAATCCAGGAATTCCTGGGTGGGGTGGGCGACCACGCTGTTGGTGTACTCGCAGGTGTTTTCGTCGATCTTCTTCACGCTCAGCGTCCAGATCACCTGCACGCGGGTGCGCCCGTTCGGGGTGAAGGCATCGGACGTGGACACCATGCGGCACAGGCTGGGCGTGGCCACTTCGGCCACGTAGTGCTGCACCATCAGGGTCTTGCCGATCATTTCCACGTTGATGGACATGCGCGTGCCATCGTCGGTGGTGGTGCTGCCAGCGGAAATATGGTCGGGCGGGCAGCAGCGCTGGTACTCGGCTTCGGGCAGGTTGAACAGCCACTCGGCGATGTCCACCTGTTCGATCGGCAGGTTGATGATGGCGCTGTAGGCCGAGGAAGACAGCTGCTTGTCGCTGATGATGATGTCGGACATGTGCGGGCTCCGCAGTGGTGGGGGGTGTGACCACTATCGGTTGCCGCTGCGCGCAGGGCAGCCAGCCATCGGTATGGCCGCCGCCATCCATCGGGGCGGCCTGCTCATACGAAGGTAGGCGCAATGCTGCCGGCAGGCCTTCAGCGGTTGCCGGGTGCGCGAGGGGGCCACAGCGACTGCATGCCGGCGCGCAGCGCGTCTGAATCCTCCATGTCACCCAGGCCGGCCTTCGCCAGCAGGGTGATCGCCTGGCCTTGGCGGCGGGCCATGTCCTGCACGGATTCGCCACTGGAATCGTTGCGCCACACCGTCCACAGCGCGCCCAGCCGGTCGTCGATACGCACCACCGCGGTATGGAACTCGTCAACGTCGCCCCCAAAGACTCTGGCCGGGCACAGCAGGATCGCTCCCTCCTTCTCTGAGGGAAGCCGCTGCCGCGGTTCGCCTTCCAGGCAGTTCGGAACGACGCGGCCGTCATAGGGCTGCAGCGCCTGCAGATCGACCAGGGTGAACCGCGCAGGCACCGCGCGGGCCGTGGCATCGGTGCCGTCCAGGCACGCTGCCCGCGCCCAAGGGCGTGCAAGCCGCTGGCACCGCACTGCGCGATTGAGGCTTTCAGTTGACAGCGCGGGACTGCTAACCGCTACCTCGGCAGAGTCGAAGCGGATGGGCGCCTTGCTCTGCAGGCTGCGACGCTGCAGCGCCGACCGAAGCCTGTTGTCCTGCCGGCTGTCATCACGCGGGCCCAGAGAGAACTGGCTGCCGCGCTCGCCGTAACCCTGCAGGGCAGCGATGGGCAGCTCAAGGGTGTGTTGGCCAATCTCGATGCGTACCTCCGTGGCCAGCGTCTCCACGTCATCGTCCTCGCCGCGTGTCTGGCAACTTGCGGTCAGCACGATGACTGCCAGCCACAGAACGTGTCGGCGCCTGCGCAGGTGCTGCGGCTGCTGTGATGCAACGGGCGCGGAAGACCTGATGAAGGTGTGAGGGGGCATGTGCGCGGCAACCGGTTGGGAGTGGGACGCAGCATGCCGGGCCTGGATGGTGCCATTGTGGGGCGAATGTGAAGTGGTGATGGAGTGCTTCGGCGCGTACCGACAGGCGACGCCGATCTGCAACGCTTTCTCGCGCAGCGGCGCCCTACCAAGGTAGGGCGCCTGCAGGGCGTTGCTCGGTTACACCTGGGCCATGCCACCGTCGACGAACAACTCGACACCGTTGATGAAGCTGGCCGCATCCGAGGACAGGAAGGCCACGGCATTGGCCACCTCCTGCGGTTCGCCCAGGCGTGCCAGCGGCACCTGCGCGGCCAGGTGGTCGAACAGACCCTGGCGGGCTTCGTCGGGCACCAAGTCGCCCAGACCTGGGGTGCGGATGGGGCCCGGGCTGACCACGTTCACGCGGATCTTCCGGTCCTTCAGGTCCAGCGACCACGAGCGGGCAAAGTTGCGCACCGCCGCCTTGCTGGCGCTGTACACGCTGAAGTTGGCGGTGCCCTGGATCGACACGGTCGAACCGGTCAGCACGATCGAGGCGCCATCGACCAGCAGCGGAAGCGCCTTCTGCACGGTGAACAACACGCCGCGCACGTTGGTGGCGAAGATGCGGTCGAAGTGTTCTTCGGTGATCGCCCCCAGCGGCAGCATGTCACCGCCGCCGGCATTGGCGAACAGGATGTCCAGGCGGCCGGCCTGGCGGGCAATCTGCGCGTAGACCGCGTCCAGGTCGCTCGGCTGCGAGGCGTCGGCACGGATGCCGGTGGCCTGCGCGCCGATGCTGGCCACGGCCGCATCCAGTTCCGGCTGGCGGCGGCCGGTGATGTAGACCGTGGCGCCCAGGCGGGCCAGGTGCTGGGCGGTGGCCAGGCCGATGCCGGTGGTGCCGCCGGTGACCAGGGCGATCTTGCCGTTGAAATCAGTGCTCATGGTGTTCTCCTGTAAGGGCTGCCGGGAGGGAGGTGGCAGCGGGTGGGAGAATGATGGGCGGCCAAGGTTGGGCGATAAATAATGCGCAATGACAATGACTATGCACGTGAGTGCATAATCGGCCGCATGAACCAGCTCAACGCCATCCATGCCTTCGCCCGCGTGGTCGAGACCGGCAGCTTCACCCGCGCCGCCGATTCACTGGACATGCCCACCACCTCGCTGAGCAAGCTGGTGCGCGAGCTGGAGGCGCACCTGGGCGTGCGGCTGCTGCAGCGGACCACGCGCCGGGTGGCGGTGACCGCCGAAGGCCAGACGTACTACGAGAAGGCCGGCCGCCTGCTGCGCGACCTGCAGGATGTCGATGCCTCGTTCAGTGCGGCGCGCGGAACGCCGCGTGGCATGCTGCGCGTGGACATCGGCGGTTCCACCGCGCGTGACGTGCTGATTCCGCTGCTGCCGGCGTTCATGGCGCGCTACCCGGACATCCGCATCGAGCTGGGCGTGTCCGACCGCACGGTGAATCTGATCGGCGAGAACGTGGACTGCGTGATCCGCGGCGGCGCGCTGGATGACTCATCGCTGGTCGCACGCCATCTGGGCGATGCGCACCTGATCACCTGCGCCAGCCCGGCCTATCTGAAGGCGCATGGGGTGCCGGCGTATCCGGAAGAACTGCGCAATGGCCACCGCTTGATCAGCTATCTGCTGCCGTCGAACGGGCGCGCCGTGCCGTTCCGGTTCTGTGGCCCCGACGGTGCCTTCGAGATCAAGGCCGAGCACCGCCTGGGCATCAACGAGAGCAATGGCCATCTGGCCGCCGCCGTGGCAGGACTGGGCCTTGTGCAGACCTTCGGTTATGCCGCAGCTTCCGCGCTGCAGAGCAAGGCGCTGGTGGAGGTGCTGCAGCCGTGGCGGCCGGCGGCCTACCCCTTCCATGTGGTGTACCCGGACAACCGCCATGTCAGCCCGCGGCTGCGGGTGTTCATCGATTGGCTGGTGGAGATGATGCCGCCGTTGCTGGGGGTCTAGCGACCCGCCATGTGGGCAGCGCAGCGTCAGCTGCGTCGGGGTCGCACGGACACGTGGGGATGCTCGGGAACATGCCAGCGCCACGGGAAGTCCACGGCGCGGCTGATGCCGATGCGCGGCCCCACCACGGGCGATGCCGGTGGTGGCGTGCCGTCGGAGGCGATGACGATGCCGCGGTCGGCGCTGACAAGGTCCGCACCATCCAGATCGCGGGTAATGCCGAAGGCCTGGGAAAGTTTGCCGGGCCCGCTGGCAAGATCGCGCTCACGCCTGGCAGCAGGTCGCGCCGCCTGCATGGCCCCCACGCCGGCCACGGGTTCGGCTGCTCTCAGCAGCACGCCGACGCCTTCGCCGACGTCCCCACAGACCGCGTTGCTGCCCCAGTGCATGCCATAGGTGAAGTACACATAGAGATGGCCGGCCTCGCCGAACATCGTGGCGTTGCGCGCGGTCTGCCCTCGATACGAGTGTGCGGCGGGATCTTCGCTGCCGGCATACGCCTCTACTTCCACGATGCGCGCGGCGCGCCCGTCATCACGCACGAGCAGCTTGTTCAACAGCTGCGGTGCAACCAGGGTGGGATGGCGCCGATAGAAATCGCGCGGCAGCACGTTCCAATGGGCAGGAAGCCAATGGAAGGTTGTGCCCGGCATCTGTGTTGGTGCTGACATGTCATTGCATAGGCTGCGCGATGGCCATCACGCTAATCCGTCGTATGTGCAGTGCACGTGTCGGCTTGCGTGCGGCGCAGCGGTCAATCCTTGCCGAACGGTGCAGCAGCGACTGATAGCGGCCTGACGGCGCTGCGAGCATGTTCAAGCGCATGCACCTACGACGATTCCACAACGTCCTTACCCGCGTTGCAAGACAGACACTGCAGCTGCTGCTGCCCCTGCGTTGCATGGTCTGCGGCGAGCCAGGACACGATGGCCTGGATCTGTGCTCCGCCTGCCTTGACGATATCCCCTGGTCAGGCCGCGCCTGCCACCGCTGCGCGCTGCCGCTGCCTGATACCGCGCTGCCGGTGTGCGGTACCTGCCGCGACGAACCGCCGCCGCAGACGGCCACGCACGCCAGCCTGTTGTACCTGCCGCCGGTGGACCAGTTGCTGCTGCGCTTCAAGTTCCACCACGACCTGGCGGCCGGGCGACTGCTGGCTCAGCTGATGCTGCGCCATCCACCGGCGTGGACCTGTCCGCCGCTGGCACCGGTGCCGTTGCATCGCTGCCGCCTGCGCCAGCGCGGCTACAACCAGGCCGGGGAGCTGTGCCGTCTGCTGCAGCAGCCGGTATGGCGCGGGCTGTATCGCCGCCGTCATACCGCGCCGCAGTCAGAGCGCAGTGCCGAACAGCGCAGGGACAATTTGTTCGATGCCTTCGACGTGCGCGGGCCGGTGCCGGCGCGGGTGACGCTGGTGGATGACGTGATGACCACCGGCAGTACGGTGCTTGAGATTGCCGAGACGTTGAAGCTGGTGGGTGTGGGCGAAGTGCGCGCCTGGGTCTGCGCGCGGGTACCGTGAGCGTGCCCACTGTGATGCATGCCGGTAGAGTCGACTGTCAGTCGACTATCGCGCGCAGCGCGGGGTTTTCGCGATCTGAAGGAAGGGCAGTCGACCAACGGTCGACTCTACCCAGTCGACTCCTACCCAGCGGGTGCGCGCGCGTGCCATAACGGTGTCGTCATCGCCGCTGGCGCTACGATGCAGGTTGGATCCTGATCGAAGGAGTGGTCATGCTGTCTCCGGACTCGTCCCGCCCGTCGCTGGTGTCGGCCATTGGCCGCAGCTGGCCGATCCTGTTGCTGTACGGCGTGGTTGCGCTGGGGTTCGGCATCACTGCGGTGGGCTGGCCGCTGTCGGCGGCCACTGCGCTGGCCTGGGTGCTGGGCGTGATGGCCATTGCCGAAGGGGTGATCAGTCTACTGGCGCTGATCACTGGCGGCAGTGGCGCACCGCGCGGCTGGCTGCTGCTTTACGCGCTGGCGTCGCTTGGTTTTGGCGTACTGGCAATCATCAATCCGCTGGCCACGGCCAGCGTGCTGGTGCTGCTGCTGGCCGTGTGGCTGCTGGTGGCCGGGCTGTACCGCATCGTGTTCGCCATTCGTGTGCGCAAGCAGATCCAGGGCGAGTGGCTGCTGATACTCAGTGGCGTGTTGGCGGTGGTGCTGGGCGTGCTGCTGGCCGCCAACCCGGTGACAGGCCTGGCAGTCACCACACTGTGGATCGGCATTGGCAGCCTGGTGTATGGGGTGTTGCAGATCGTGGTGGCATTGAAGCTGCGCAAGCTGACGTAGCGTCGAGCTTGCTCGACGGCTGTTGCAGGGTCGACCAAGGTCGACCGCTAGCAGGCAAAGCGAGCCCAGGTAGAGTCGAGCTTGCTCGACTGCAGTTCGCAGCAAGCCCGCGCTGCGCGCGATGGTCGACCAAGGTCGACCGCTACCAAGCGAAGCGGGGCCCGGTAGAGTCGAGCTTGCTCGACTGCAGTTCGCGGCAAGCCCGCGCGGCGCGCGATGGTCGACCAAGGTCGACCGCTACCAGGCAAAGCGAGCCCCGGTAGAGTCGAGCTTGCTCGACTGCAGTTCGCGGCAAGCCCGCGCGGCGCGCGATGGTCGACCAAGGTCGACCGCTACCAGGCAAAGCG
>NZ_JAAIUZ010000022.1:0-21389 GCF_010894375.1 Stenotrophomonas sp. B1-1
CGACTGCAGTTCGCGGCAAGCCCGCGCGGCGCGCGATGGTCGACCAAGGTCGACCGCTACCAGGCAAAGCGTCCAACCGTTTACCGGAAGTGCGCTTCGATCTCTTCCAGCGATTTGCCCTTGGTTTCCGGCAGCCACAGCGCGGCCACCAGGAAGAACACGAGCGTGCAGCCGGCCCAGAACAGGAACATGCTGGCGTAGCCATAGTGGCCCACGGTAGGCAGGAACAGCGCCGCAATCGTGGTCGACACGAACTGGTTGATCAGCAGGGCGATGCTCATGCCGTTGGAGCGGATGCGGTTGGGCATCAGCTCGGACAGCGCCAGCCACACGCACACACCGGGGCCAACGGCGAAGAAGGCGACGAACACCAGGATGCAGGCGGCCACGGCCCAGCCATGGGTCGGCGGCGGCACCGGGCCGATGCGTGCCTGTTCGATGCGCAGCGGTGCCTGCGCCGCGCTGGCCGGGTCGGCGAAGGGATTCAGGTGCAGGCGGCGGAAGAACGTACCGATCACGCTGTCCGGCTGCACGGTGCCGGCACGCTCGATGCGCAGCACGCGGTCGCCCGGGTTGTCGCTGCGCAACGCGCGCACGTTGGTGAAATCGCCATAGGCGTAGGACACGGTCAGTTGCAGCGGCCGCCCTTCGCGGTCGATGCCCGCGCCCAATTGCTGCCACTGTGCGTCATCCAGTACCAGGCGCAGGCCATCGCCCTGTACCGCTGCGTGCAACTGCGGCTGCACATCGGCACGGCCGCGCTCGGCCTGGAAGAACAGCGTGGCGGCCGCCAGCAGGGCCACGCAGATGCCACCACTGCCCAGCATCAGCAGGAACTTGCGGCCCTTGCGATCGACCAGCAGCAGCGCAGCCACGGTCATCAGCGCATTGAGCAGCTTGATGGCCACGTCGGCACCGTTGGCCACCGAACCGGACAGGCCGGCCTGGTTGAGGATGTTCACCGCATAGGCGAGCACCGAGTTGATGCCGGTGGCTTGGGTGCAGGCCAGCACCACGCAGGCCAGCAGGAAGGGCTTCACGTAGCGGCGGCTGAGCAACGGCTCGCGCTTGCCGTCGGCACTGCGGGTATCCGGTGCCTGGATCTGCGCCAGCGTGGCCTCCACCTGGTCGGGCGCCAGTACACGCTGCAGGCTGCGCCGCGCGTCGTCCACGCGCCCACGCCTTACCAGCCAGCGCGGCGATTCAGACAGCCAGAACAGACCCACGCAGAACACGATGCCCGGGGTCAGGCAGCTCCAGAAAATGGTGCGCCAGGCATGGTCCTTGGCCGCGAACAGTGCCTGCGCCTGCTGTGCGTCGGGCAGGCGCCGCGCCGCTTCGGTGGCCGCATCCACCGCATGGGCCTGGTACAGACCGATCAACGCGGCCAGCACCAGGCCAATGGTCAGCAGCAACTGGAACATGGCCGCGCCACGGCCGCGCCGTTCCGGGCTGAGTACTTCGGCCAGGTACAGCGGCACCACCACGCCGATCAGGCCGCCGCTGATGCCCTGCAACAGGCGCCCCAGCAGCAGCGGCGTGTAGCCCGAAGCGAGTGCCATGATCGGAATCGAGGCGGTGAACAACACACCGGCCAGCAGCATGGCGCCACGGCGGCCGATCAGGTCGGCCACCAGCCCGGCGAACAGCGAAGACAGCACGCTGCCCAGCAGCACCGCCGCCACCACGAAGCCGAGCTGCTGGCTGCTCAGGTGCCAGGCCTGGCTGGCGGTGGCTTCCAGGTAGGGCAGGGCGCCGGCAATGATGCCGATGTCGATGCCGTACAGCAGGCCCCCCAGGCCGCCAATGAACAGCAGATAGCGAACGGGCCAGCGCGGAGCGGTACGTGCAGTCATCGACAGGTTTCCTGTGCGGCGTTTCGGTGCGGATTGCTTCTGTAGAGTCGAGCCATGCTCGACTGCGCTTCGTTCCTGTATCGCGCACGATCAGTCGAGCATGGCTCGACTCTACAAAGGCGTGGTGCGTCAGGCTGGTGCAGCGTTGAGCTCAACCACGTGCCCACCCACCACCACCTGCTGCAGGCGCAGGCTGGCGTCGAGCACCACCAGGTCGGCCAGCGTGTCGGGCGCAATGCGGCCGCGATCGTGCAGGCCCAGGTAATCGGCCGGGAAGGTGGATACGCGCTGTGCGGCGTCGGCCAGGTCCAGGCCCACCTGCACCAGGTTGCGCAGGGCCTGGTCCATGGTCAGCGCGCTGCCGGCCAGCGAACCGCTGGCCAGGCGCACGCAGCCGCCGCACTTGTGTACGCGCTGTTCGCCCAGCGCGTACTCGCCATCGGGCATGCCGGTGGCAGCGGTCGCATCGGTCACCGCGTACAGGCGCGGAATCGCGCGCGCGGCCAGGCGGATCACGCCGGGGTGGATGTGCTGCAGATCAGGAATGATTTCCGCGTATTGCGCATGCGCCAGCGCGGCGGCGGCTATGCCGGGGCGGTAGTGGTCCACGCCGGTCATGCCGTTGAACAGATGGGTGAACCCCGAGGCGCCGGCCTGCAGTGCGGCCACGCCTTCTTCGTAGGTGCCGGCACTGTGGCCCAGCTGCACGCGGATGCCCATGGCGGCCAGCGCGGGAATCAGCGCGGTGTGCTCGCCGATTTCCGGTGCCAGCGTCATCACCCGGATCGGCGCGAGCGCATGCAGCTGCTGCACCAGCGCCAGGGTGGCCTCGATGGTGCGGTTGGGCTGCGCGCCCAAGCGCTGCGGGCTGATGAAGGGCCCTTCAAGATGCACGCCGGCAATGCGGGCGGCATCGGCCTGCGGCGCGGCCTGGGCCGCGGCGACGCCACGCAGGGCGTGTTCGATCTCGTCCAGCCCGGCGGTCATGGTGGTGGCCAGCAGGGTGGTGGTGCCGAACCGGGTATGGGTGCGGGCGATGGTGCGCGCCACGTCGTCGCCCTGCATCAGATCCACGCCCGCCGCACCGTGCACGTGCAGGTCGATGAAGCCGGGCAGGATCACCGGCAGCTGCAGATCATCCGCACCGCTGTGGTCATCCACCTGCAGCTGGCGCACGTGTGAATCGAAGTGGACATGGCCGCGCCGCCAGCCTAGCGGGGTCAGGATGCGGCCGTACAGGGAGCGTGTCGGGTTCATGGCGGTGTCTCGGCGATGATCACTTCGATGCCCAGCCGCTGCAGCCCCTCGCGGGTGGCCTCGTCGATGCCGGGGTCGGTGATGACGGCGTGGATCTGGTCCAGGCGGGCGATGCGGTGCAGGCTGACGCGACCGAACTTGGACGCATCGGTGAGCACCACGATGCGCCGCGCGCGTTCCACCATGCGGTGGTTGAGGCGCGCTTCGGCTTCGTCGTGGGTGGTCAGGCCGAACTGCAGGTCCAGGCCATCCACGCCCAGGAACAGGGTGTCGAAGCTGTAGGAGTTGAGGCTGGCCTCGGCCTGGCTACCTTGCAGCGACAGCGACTGCTGGCGCAGCAGGCCGCCGGTCAGCAGCACGTTGATGCCCGGCGCGTTGGCCAGTTCCCAGGCGATGTTCAGGCCGTTGGTCATCACCGTTACATCGCGGTGGCCGCGCAGGTGACGGGCCAGGGTCATGGTGGTGGAGCCGGAGTCGATGATGATGTTGTCACCGCCCTGCACCAGCCGCGCGGCGCGCGCGCCGATCGATTCCTTCAGCGGCAGGTTCAGCGCATCCTTTTCATGGATGTCCTGTTCCTGCGGCGGTGTGCGCACCAGGGTGGCACCGCCGTGGGTGCGGTTGGCCAGGCCCTGCGCCTCGAAGTGGGTCAGGTCGGCGCGGATGGTCACCGCCGAAACGCCATAGCGCTCCACCAGATCAGCCACCTGCACGGTGCCGTGTTCGATCAGGCGCTGCAGGATCTGTTGGCGACGGGAGCGGGTGTTGCGCATGGCCATCTCTCGGTTTCGTGTGAAAGGTAGAGATTAGCCGTTCGCAAGAACGCTGGCAGCAGAACTTGCGTTCTGCTTGCGGGAGCCGGCTTGGTTGCCGCTGCACGCACGCGCGTATTCGCCCAGGCACTGGCCGACCCGGTGCTGCACCAGCGCGGCCGGCGTGTTGGCCAGCGTGCCGTCGCGCACCGCGCGGTACTGCTCGGGCAGGTACTGGCTGAGCAGCACCAGCGGCGGCGCGTGCTGTTCCAGGTTGGCAAACAGGGTCTGCACGGCCTGCACCAGCGCCGGTTCGCCCCAGTAGTAGCGGCAGCGGTCGCTGAAGGAGAACGCGCGCAGCAGGCGCAGCGTGGCCTCGTCACCCTGGTAGTACGACTGCCAGTACTTCGGCTGCGCCACCATCACCGCGTCCAGCACCTGCGGCAGGCGCGAGCACTGTGCCGCCGGCAGCAGCTCGGCCTCGATCGCGGCCAGTGCGAACAGCGCTTCGCGATAGGCGAAGGTCGCCGCCGGGCCCACCTTGAGGATGGCGAAGTGATCGCGCACCAGCGCGTGCAGGCCGCTTTCGCGCTGGTAATCGGTGGAATGTGCTTCGAAGACGATGCGCGGCTGCTGTTCCAGGAAGTCGGCCAGTGCGCTGGCCGCGGCCGGGTCGTATTCGTGCACGCTGCTGTGGTCGAAGTCCACGCCCGGCTGCACCACCATGGCGATCACCCGCTGCCAGGCATCGCGCAGCTGCGGCGTATCGAAGGCGTGCTGGTGGATGGCCAGCGTCTGTGCGGCGGCGGCCGGCGTGGTCACCTGCAGGCCTTCGGCCAGCGAGGCTTCGCCACCGGGAATCGGCACTTCGGTACCGATCACGTAGACCGGTGGCGGCAGGCCGTGCTCGGCGGCGGTGCGTTCGGCGATCTCGGCCAGCTCGGCCGAACGCGCGGCCACGATGGCATCGGGCAGCGGCACCGGGTCGTCGGCGCAGGACATGCTGCAGTCCAGGTGGATCTTGTGGAAACCGGCGGCCACGTAGGCTTCGATCAGCACGCGTGCATGGGTCATCGCTTCGGCGGCCGGGCGCTTCTGCCAGGCATTGGGCCCCAGGTGATCACCGCCCAGTATCAAGCGCTCGCGCGGGAAGCCTTCTTCATCGGCCAGCGCGCCCACGTAGTCGCGGTACTGCGGCGGCGTCATGCCGGTGTAGCCGCCGAACTGGTCCACCTGGTTGGAGGTGGCTTCGATCAGCAGCACCGTGCCAGGCGCCAGCGCCACGTGCATGGCCGCGCGCAGCACCTGTTCGTTGCTGCAGCAGACGCTGTACAGGCCAACGTTGGCACCGGCACGGTGGGAAGCAAGCAGGGTCTGCAGCGGGGACATGGTCAGGCTCCGGTCGATCAGGAAAGCGAGGGATGGCAGGCCAGCAGGGCGGCGCCGCGTGCGCCACCGGCATCGCCGAAGCGTGGCGGCACGATGGGCGGCACCTGCACGCCGTTGAACAGATGCGCGGCGACGGCGGCGGGCAGCTGCTGGTACAGCGGCGCGTACTGCGACAGGCCACCGCCGAGCACGATCACGTGCGGGTCCAGCGCCAGCACCAGGGCGGCCAGGCTGTGGCCCAGCAGGTCGCGGTGGATATCCAGCGCCTGCCGTGCACGCGCATCGCCTGCTTCGGCGTTGGCGATCACGGCGCTGGCATCGGCAGCGCTACCGCCCAGGTGGCGCTCGATCATCGCCAGGCCGCTGCCGGACACGTAGCGCTCCACGCAGCCCTGCAGGCCACAGGCGCAGGCGATCAGCGGCAGGCCGTGGCGCTGCAGCAGGTGGCCGGGCACGCTCCAGTGGCCCCATTCGCCCGCCAGGCCGTTGAAGCCGGACAGCAGGCGACCGTGCAGGCAGAAACCACCGCCGGCACCGGTGCCGAGGATTGCGCCGAACATGCTGGGGTAGCCTTCGGCAGCGCCGCCGTGTGCTTCCGAAAGTGCGAAACACTGCAGGTCGTTGCCGAAATGCAGCGGGCGCTGCAGGCGCGCCTGCAGATCGGCAGCCACGGTCTGCCCGGTCAGTGCCGGCACGTTCGCACTCAGTTGCCGGCCACTGCGCCGGTCACGCACGCCGGGCAGGGCAATGCCGATGGCTGCGGCGGGGCTGCCGAGCGCGGCATCGGCCTCGGCCACCAGGGCCGCCACCGCCTGCAGGAAACCGGCATAGTCGCCCTGCGGCGTGGCCACGCGGCGGCGCCAGCTGACCTGCAAGGCCGTATCGCAGGCCACCAGTTCAATCTTGGTGCCGCCGATATCGATGCCGTAGCAGGCGTGGGCGATCAGCTCAGCCATGGTGGATGGTGACGCCCTGCACGACGCGGTTGACGGTGCCGTCGGGGAACGGGTTGTCCGGGGTCAGGCCCAGCGCGGCCGAGCGCTGCAGTGCGTACAGCTGGGCAAAACCCAGCCACACCGGCGCCAGCCACGGATCATCCAGGGCTGGCACGCTGAGGGTGTAGTCATCATCGGCACCGATATCGGCGTGCGGGCCGATGGCCAGCACCTGGCCGGCCACGCCGTCGCGGCGCAGCTCTTCCAGCAGATCCTGTTCGTAGCGGCGGGCCAGCGCCTGGCCGCTGCGCAGCACCACCACCAGGGTCTGTGCGTCGAGCGTCGACTTCGGGCCATGGCGGAAACCCAGCGGCGTGTTGGCCAGCGCCAGCACGCGGCCGGCGGTCAGCTCCAGCACCTTCAGCGCGCTTTCGCGGGCCAGTGCTTCCAACGGGCCACTGGCCAGGTAAATCACCCGGTTGAAGGGGCGCTGCGCCAGTGCCGCCACCGGTGCATCCCAGGCGGCCAGGCCTTCGCGGCCCAGCGCGGCAATCTGCTTCAGGCGCGCGACGCGGGCATCCCACGGCGCGCGGTCAAACACGGTCAGCGCGGCCAGCAGCATGCAGGTCAGGCTGCTGGTCATCGCAAACGCGCGGTCGCAGCTGGCCGAGGGCATCAGCAGGGTGCAGGTATCGGCACGACCGGCGCCACGCCGGGCCAGTTCGCCATCGGCATTGCAGGTGATGTCCAGGAAGCGCGCCTGCGCCACGTCGCTGCGCACGCGGTCCACCGCGGCCACGCTTTCCGGGCTGGAACCGCTGCGCCCGAACGACACCAGCAGGGTGGGGCGGTCGCGCTGCAGGTACAGCGCCGGGTGGGTCAGCAGGCTGGTGGTGTGTACCACGCGCACCTCGGCCGGCCACTGCGCATTGATCGCATCGGCCACCATTTCGGCAATGAAGCCGGAGCTGCCGGCGCCGGTGAACAGCACGCGCTGGTTCGGATCGTTGAGGCTGTCGCCAAGGAAGGCCTGCAGGCGGTCGCGGGCACGCGACAGGTCCTGCGCCAGGGTTTCCCACAGCGCCGGCTGCTGGGCGATCTCGGCAGCGGTGTCGGCTCCGCCAAGGCGCTGCCAGGCGGACACATCGGAAAGCAGGGTGACGTCCATTCAGAGGTTCCAGTTGGGCCAGCGCACCATCTGCGTTTTCTTTCGAAATGTCAAATATCGAAAGCAAAAGAAAAGAAAATGGCGAGACGGGTTTGCCCTGCCAGTACGTGGCATGCAGGCGAAAGAAACGGCGGAATGCCGTATCGCACAACGCTTAATAGGCGCCTGCAAGCGCTTACACAAAGTATTGCGTCGCATCATCTTTCGTTTCGTGGAAATAAATCTTCCTTTTTGCTTTCAATTTATTGACATCTTTCGAATCGCTGCCCTAGAGTCGGCCCAACCGCTTTCGAAACGCCCGGTGAACGGGTTGGGAGTCTGTGTGGAGAACTGCGTTCGTCGCTCGCCGCTGCTGCTGGCGCTGCTGCCGGCCTTGATGCTGGCAGCGACATCGGCCCGCGCCGAACCCGTGGGCAACCTGCGTTCGATCACCGCCAGCGACGGCCGCGAGGGCCTGCGCGCGTGGGACCTGCAGACCGACAACGGCACCCGCCTGCGCATTGAACTGCCGGCCGCCGACATCATCCGCGTGCAGGCCGGCCGCAAGGGCACGCTCACCGGCGCCGGCGACAAGGCCGCGCCGATCGTGCTGCCGCAGCCCAAGGCGAACGTGCAGGCGCAGCTGGAAGAAGACGCGCAGGAAATCCGTGTGCGCACCGATGCACTGGTACTGCATGTGCAGCGCCAACCGCTGCGCCTGCGCCTGGAACGGCTGGACAACGGCCAGCCCACCGCGCTCTGGCAGGAACTGCAGCCGCTGGACCTGGATGCCACGCAGAGCGTGCAGGTGCTGTCATCGCAGGCCGATGAAGGCTATTACGGGGGCGGCCAGCAGAACGGCCGCTACCAGTTCAAGGGCCGCGAGCTGGAAGTGTCCTATTCCGGTGGCTGGGAAGAGGGCGACCGCCCCAGCCCGGCGCCGATGCTGTTGAGCAGCCGCGGCTGGGGCATGCTGCGCAACACCTGGAGCGATGGCAGCTACGACCTGCGCCAGGCCGACCAGGCCACGCTGTTGCATCGCGAAGACCGTTTCGATGCCTACTACTTCGTCGGCGCCGATCTGCCCCGGCTGATCGAGCGCTACACCCAGCTGACCGGCCGCCCGAACCTGGTGGCGCGCTGGGCGCTGTCCTACGGCGATGCCGATTGCTACAACGATGGCGACAACAGCAAGAAGCCCGGCACCGTGCCCGAAGGCTGGAGCGACGGCCCCACCGGCACCACGCCGGATGTGATCGACAGCGTAGCGAAGCAGTACCGCGACCATGACATGCCCGGCGGCTGGATCCTGCCCAACGATGGCTACGGCTGCGGCTACAAGCAGTTGCCGGAAACGGTGAAGGGGCTTGCCGGCTACGGTTTCCGCACCGGTCTGTGGACCGAGAACGGCGTGGACAAGATCGCCTGGGAAGTGGGCAAGGCCGGCAGCCGCGTGCAGAAGCTGGACGTGGCCTGGACCGGCAAGGGCTACCAGTTCGCGATGGACGCCAACCGCCAGGCCTTCAACGGCATCCTCGACAATTCCGATTCGCGCCCGTTCCTGTGGACGGTGATGGGTTGGGCTGGCATCCAGCGCTATGCGGTGGCCTGGACCGGCGACCAGAGCAGCAGTTGGGACTACATCCGCTGGCACGTGCCGACCCTGGTGGGGTCGGGGCTGTCCGGCATGGCCTACGCCAGCGGCGACGTCGATGCGATCTTCGGTGGCAGCGCCGAAACCTTCACCCGCGACCTGCAGTGGAAAGCGTTCACCCCGGTGCTGATGGGCATGAGCGGCTGGTCGTCCAACGCCCGCAAGCACCCGTGGTGGTATGACGAACCGTACCGCAGCATCAACCGCGACTACCTGAAGCTGAAAATGCGCCTGACCCCGTACATGTACGGGCTGGTGCACGAGGCTGCGCAGACCGGCGCACCGCCGGTACGCGGCCTGATGTGGGACAACCCGCGCGATCCGCACGCGCAGGATGAAACCTACAAGTACCAGTTCCTGCTCGGCCGCGATCTGCTGGTGGCGCCGGTGTACCGCAGCCAGGCCGCCAGCCGTGGCTGGCGTCGTGACATCCACCTGCCGGCCGGCGGCTGGATCGACTACTGGGATGGCCGCCGCGTGCAGGCCGGTGCCGAGGGCCGCCAGCTTGACCGCCAGGTGGACCTGGCCACGCTGCCGGTGTTCGTGCGTGCCGGCGCGATCCTGCCGATGTACCCGTCCATGCTGTTCGACGGCGAGAAGCCGCTCGATGAAGTGACCTTCGACCTGTATCCGCAGGGCGATGCGCAGTACACGCTGTACGAAGACGATGGCACCACCCGCCGCTACCAGCAGGGTGAATCGAGCACGCAGCTGGTGCGCGTGCAGGCGCCGGCGCAGGGCAGTGGCCCGGTGCAGGTGCAGATCGATGCAGTGCAGGGCCAGTACAACGGCCAGCTGGCACAGCGCCGCTACGGCCTGCGCGTGCTCAGCCGACAGGCGCCGCGCGCGGTGCAGGCTGCGGGCCGCACGCTGCCCGCGCTGGCCGATGCGGCTGCGTTCAAGGGTGCAGCCGAAGGCTGGTACTTCGATGCCAACGAGCGCCGTGGCACCGTGCACGTGCGCACCGCCGCGCAGGACATCCGCCAGCCGCTGCAGCTGCAGCTGGACTTCGCCGTAGCGGCGGCGCCCGCCGACGATGCCTTCCCGGCGGCACCGGTGCTGGGCCGCGAACTG
This sequence comes from Stenotrophomonas sp. B1-1, assembly GCF_010894375.1. Classification (NCBI taxonomy): domain Bacteria; kingdom Pseudomonadati; phylum Pseudomonadota; class Gammaproteobacteria; order Lysobacterales; family Lysobacteraceae; genus Stenotrophomonas; species Stenotrophomonas sp. B1-1. Next base: position 10,065 of record NZ_JAAIUZ010000022.1, read on the forward strand.
CCGGCCGACAGCCTGCTGGTGGTCAACCGTCCGGCCGAAGAACCCGGCCATGCACTGGAAAATGCCTTCGATGATGATCCGGGTACCTGGTTCCGCAGCGTGCGCAACCAGGCCGTGCGCACCGGTGCCCACGAGTGGGTGATCGGCTTCGGCGAGCGGAAGATGATCGATGGCATCGATATCGCGCCTCGCAACGACAAGAACTGGAAGCACGGCCAGGTGCGCGACTACGAGGTCTACCTGGGCGACAGCAACGGCGAGTGGGGTGAGCCGATTGCCCGTGGCCGCCTGCAGCTGAAGGAAGGCGTGCAGCGCATCGACTTCCCCGCCCACGCCGGCCGCCTGCTGCGCTTCCGCGTGCTGAGCGTGCAGAACCCGGAAGGCGACGGCGCCAGCAGCACCGATCCGATGGTCACCGCTGCACAGGGCAGCGCCCGCGCCTTCGATGCATTGCAGCCGCGCGATGTGGGCCCAATCGCCCTGTCCACCTTCCATATCCTTGAACACCCGACACCAGAACGGCCGGCCCAGCAGCGCTTTCTCTCGGAACTGCCGGTGCCGGCCGCGCTGGCCCAGCAGGTGCGCGCCGACCACGCCTTCCGTGGCGACGCGGGCATGCGCATGAACGGCCTGCAGTTCCGCCGTGGCCTGGGCGTGGCTGCCAACAGCCGTATCGACCTGCGCCTGCAGGGTGGCTGGCAGCTGCTGCGCGCCGACCTGGGCATCGACGATGCCTGCCGCAGCGCCGGTGGCCTGCAGTTCCAGGTCTGGGGTGACAACCACCTGCTGTATGACAGCGGCCTGGTGAAGGCGCCCGGCGTGGTCAAGCCGGAACTGGATATCCGTGGTCTTTCCACCCTGAGCCTGCGCACGCTGGGTGCGCAGGGCAGCCAACCCACCCAGGTCTGTGCGAACTGGGCCAACGCCGTGCTGATCGGCCAGGAGGGCGACTCGGCCAGCATCGTCGCCCCATGACCCCCACGTAACACCGCTCCTCCCCCGCCCATTCCGACTACGGCTTCCGAGCCGTGGCCCGGGAGCGTTTTGCCCGCCAATCGCTTTCGCGCCGCCCACCCGCCGCGCACCCCTGCCAGGAGAGAACCCCGATGTTGCCCGCCCGCCATGCTCGTCCGCCCTGTCGTTCGCTCGCCCCGTTGTCGCTGGCCATTGCCGGCGTGCTGCTGTCCATCGCCCTGCCTGCTGCCGCCCAGGACAGCAAAGACGCCGCCACGGACCTGGCCCGCATCGAAGTCACCGGCTCCAACATCCGCCGCACCGACGTGGAGACCGCCTCGCCGGTGCAGGTGATCAGCAAGCAGGACATCCAGAACATGGGCGCGCGCACCCTGCTGCAGGTGCTGGACAACCTGCCCGCCGCTCGCCCGGCGCAGCAGGATTCGCGCTCGCTGTTCACCGGCTCCGATGGCGCATCGCAGGCGAACCTGCGTGGCCTGGGCGCGCAGGGCACGCTGGTACTGCTGAACGGCCGTCGCCTGTCGTACTACGGCGCGCCGGCGGGCTTCCAGACCCAGTTCGTCAACATCGACGCCATTCCCGCCGCCGCCATCGAACGCATGGAAGTGCTGACCGACGGCGCCTCGGCGGTGTACGGCACCGACGCGGTGGCCGGCGTCATCAACGTGATCACCAAGCGCAATTTCCAGGGCGCGGAGATCACCTTCAGCAACGACACCTCCTCGCGCATCGACTCTTATGGCGAACGCCAGGCCAGCATCACCGCCGGCTTCGGCGACCTGACCGAAAACCGCTTCAATGTGTACGGCGCAGTGAACATGTACCGCCGCGATGCGATTCCGCTGGCCGATTTCTATGACAAGCGGCCGGACCAGTTCTACGTCAACAACCCCAACTACCTGACCAACCTGCGCCTGGGCGTGGGCAGCAAGCCGGGTCAGTTCAACCCGGGTACCTATTTCGCCTTCGATCCGGTGACCGGCCGCCGCGTGCAGGAAGCTGCACCGGGCTGCCAGAACGTGCTGCAGGGGCAGGCAGCGGGCCCCAGCTGCGTCTGGGAAACCTGGATGAACAACGAGATCGATGCCGGCGCCAAATCCGAGCGCAACACCGCCTACCTCAACGGCACCTTCCTGGTCGGCGACAACACTGAAATCTTCGCCGAAGCCACCTATACCGATATCGACCTGCGCGCCAACGGTGGCACCCCGCGCGCCTACGGCACCACCACCGGCAACCCCAGCAGCTGGTTCTCGCGCGATACCGGCACCACCGTGAACCAGTTCCTGTACCCCTACCTGGGCCCGAACAACGAATACAACCACGCCAGCCCGGAACTGAAGGCGCTGATGGGCGGCGTGGTGGGTCTGAACTACCTGCTGCAGGACGCCGGCCCGAACTACTTCGGCCAGCGCAACACCGACCAGAGCTACCGCGTACTGACCGGCGCGCGTGGCAACGTGGGTGACTGGAACTGGGAAACCGCGTTCGCCACCGCCGGTACGCACTCGGTCACCTACCAGACCATCAACGTGAACCTGAAGGGCTTCGAGAAAGCCTTCGGCCCGTACTCGGTGGACCCGGGCACCGGCCGGGTGATCATTTCCGACCACCCTGCCTACAAGTTCGGTGAAATCAGCGAGGCCAACGCGGCACTCATCCGCGAAGCTTTCCCGACCTTCGACATCCAATCGTGGACGCGCCTGCATACCCTGGACGGCAAGATCGAAGGCCCGCTGGCGCAGCTGCCGGCCGGTGAAATGCGCGCGGCGTTCGGCTTCAACGCCAGCCGCGAAACCTTCTACACCCCCGGCAACCCGGATGCCGCTGCCGGCCTGATCACCCAGCAAGGCGGCTCGTGGTTCGATGGCGCGCGCAATACCTATGCGCTGTTCGCCGAAACGGTGGCGCCGATCACCGACAAGTTGGAACTGGACGCCGCGCTGCGCGTGGACAAGTACCCGAACTTCAAGGCCAACGTGGCGCCGAAGATCGGTTTCAAGTACCAGGCGTTCGACCAGCTGATGCTGCGCGGTACCTATTCCACCGGCTTCCGCGCACCCAGCCTGGCCGAATCGGGCAGTGGCGGCGTGTTCGCCCAGCTGGGCGGCTACCGTGACGATGTGCGCTGCGACGAAACCAACGCGATCGCCAACCTACTGCTGAAATCGCAGCGCCCCGGCGATGTCGACCTGGGCAAGGGCCTGCTGAACGTGGATTGCAGCCGCACCGTGGCCCGCATGACCCAGCCCAACCAGGACCTGAAGCCGGAAAAGGCGAAGATCGCCACCCTGGGCTTCGTCTACGAGCCGGCCAGCTGGCTGTCGGTGTCGGCCGACTACTGGTTCATCTACCGCGACAACGAAATCGTCGCGCCGGATTTCACCAAGGACACCGACATCATCGCTTCCACCCGCTCGCCGATCACCGACGCTGACCGCGCCAACGTGGCCCAGCTGGCCGCGATGTGTGCCGACCCGGCCAGCGGCGTGGCCTGCCCTGGCGTGCTGCCCGGCTACAGCGTAGGCAACGTGGCCAGCGTGGTGGGCCAGTACAAGAACCGCGGCAAGACCCTGGTCGACGGCTTCGACGTGGATGCGCGCAGCCGCTTCTCGCTGGGCGAATGGGGTGGGCTGAACATCGGCCTGGCCGCGACCATCGCCAACCGCAACCGCTACTACATGGATGAAGAGAGCGGCTGGTACTACGGCGATGTGGTGGGCTACTACAACAACCCGCGCCTGCGTGCCACGCTCAATGCCGACTGGACCTACAAGCAGGTGACCACCAGCATGTTCGTGAACTACGTGGGCGGCACCAAGTGGGCACGCGACCGGGTGGACGAAGTGGACAACAATGCGCAGACCTGCACCGCCGGCTTCCTGGCCCTGGAAAAGAGCATGTGTGACGGCGCACCGTCGTGGTGGACCGCCAACCTGAGCGTGACCTGGCGCCCGGACGATGCCTGGAACCTCAGCTTCACCGTCAAGAACCTGTTCGACCGCCTGCCGTTCTACGACCCGAACAGCTTCCTGGGCGATTCCAGCGATTACGCCACCATCTTCGGCCGCGGCTACAGTGTCACCGTGGGCTACAAGTTCCAGTAAACCGATCGTGTGACCCGGCGCGCCGGCTGCGGCTGGCGCGCCTTCAAGAGGAGAGTAAGAGCCATGCAACGTAGGGAATTCATTGCGGCCGGTGCCGCCATCGCCGCCAGCAGCCTGCTGCCGCAGACCCCCGCCTGGGCACGCGGGCGCAAGGTGCGCCTGGCCCTGATCGGCACCGGCATGCGTGGCCTGGTGCTGCTGAAAGAGCTGGTGCGCCGCGATGACGTGGAGGTCGTCGCCTTGTGCGACATCGAACCGATCATGCTGGGCCGCGCCATGGACATGGTGGCCAAGGCCGGCAAGCCCGCGCCGAAGACCTACGGCCAGGACCGCGACAGCAACGCGTGGAAGCGCCTGCTGGAACAGAAGGGCATCGATGGCGTGATCATCGCCACGCCCTGGGAATACCACGCGCCGATGGCGATTGCCGCCATGCAGGCCGGCGTGGCCGTGGGCTGCGAAGTGGTGGCCGGCATCACCCTGCAGGACCACTGGGATGTGCTGAAGACCCAGCTGAGCACCGGCACCCCGTACATGTTGCTGGAAAACGTCTGCTACCGCCGCGACGTGATGGCCGCGCTGCAGATGGTGCGGCAGGGCCTGTTCGGCGAACTGGTGCACCTGCAGGCCGGCTACCAGCACGACCTGCGCGGGGTGAAGTTCAATTCCGGCGATCCCAACCAGCCCTACGACAGCGGCGTGGAGTTCGGCCCCAAGGGCTGGAGCGAAGCGCGCTGGCGCACCGAACATTCGGTGCAGCGCAATGGCGAGCTCTACCCCAGCCACGGCATCGGCCCGTGCGCCATGTATACCGGCATCAACCGCGGCAACCGCTTCACCCACATCAACGCGTTCGCGACCAAGGCCCGCGGCCTGCACGACTACACCGTGGCCAAGAGTGGTGGCACCACCCATCCCAGCACGAAGGTGAAATTCAAGCTGGGTGACATCGTGACCACCACGCTGGCCTGCGAGAACGGCGAAACCATCCTGCTGCAGCACGACACCTCGCTGCCGCGCCCGTACTCGATGGGCTTCCGCGTGCAGGGCACCAAGGGCCTGTGGATGGATGTGAACCATTCGATCCACATCGAAGGCCGCAGCCCGCCGCACCAGTGGGAAGAATTCAAGAAGTACCAGGACCAGTACGAACATCCGCTGTGGAAGCAGAATGCCGATACCGCGGCCAGCGCCGGCCACGGTGGCATGGACTGGTTCGTCATCCACGCCTTCGTGGAAGCGCTGAAGGCCAAGGCGCCGATGCCGATCGACATCTACGACGCGGTAACCTGGAGTGCCATCACCCCGCTGAGCGAACAGTCCATCGCCAACGGCTTCCAGACCCTGGAATTCCCCGACTTCACCGCCGGCACCTGGAAGCAGCGCAAGCCGATCTTCGCCTTCGACGGCACCTACTGACCGGTACACCAACGGCCACGTCGGGCCACGCCCGGCGTCCGCGCGGTCTTTTGTAGAGTCGAGCCATGCTCGACTGCTCTGCAGGTAGCGCCGGGCCATGCCCGGCGTTGCTGCCGGCGCCTGCGCTAATCTGCACGCAGAAGTTCAGGCAGCAGAGCCAGCAATTGTAGAGTCGAGCTTGCTCGACTGCTTTGAACCCAACGCCGGGCCATGCCCGGTGTTGCTGCCGGCGCCTGCGCTACTCTGCACGCAGAAGTTCAGGCAGCCGGGCCAGCAATCCGCAGGAAACGGAGGAAGGTCATGGAAGACAAAGTGGTGGAACTGCAGGCCGATAGCGTGGTGTTCTTCTCCCCACGCGACGAGGCGCATTTCTTTGCGTGGTTGGATCAGATGGCATGCGTCGTTGAAGTGGTGGGACGGGGCCGCATCATCTACATCAAGGTCGACCGGCGCCGGGTCGACGCTGACGCGCTGCGTGACATCCTTGCCTTCTTCCAACGGTATGGCATTGCGATGGCACAGCTCAGGGCGTTCGATTCGGCAGCGTTCTCGTCCTGGTTTCGGCGCAGTGACACCTATTGGTACCACCGTGTATTTGGTTCCCGCACAAGCCAGGGCGTTGGTACGTGAGGCGCGAAGGTAGGCTGGCCAGCACTGTTGTACGGGCGGCGGGACTGTCTGCATTGCTCGCTGCAACGCTTTGTGGCTGCACGTACCGCTCTGAGCATTACGATGTAGAGTCGAGCCACGCTCGACTGCTCTGCAGGTAGCGCCGGGCCATGCCCGGCGTTGCTGCTGGCGTCTGCGATACTCTGCATGCAGAAGCCCAGGACCCCTCACGCCCATGGCATGGCAGAAGATCAGCGACCTTCCTGACCAACGATTCGTAGGCCCCTACGGCATCGAATACTGGAAAATCCACGAAGGCCAGGTCTTCCACCAGGGCCGCTTGCTGCGCAAGGCCGATGCGGCCACCTTCGAGTTCATTCCCGCTCACTACTTCATCGCGCGTGACGCGCACGCCGTCTACCACGCTTGGACTCGGCTGCCCGCCATCGACCGCGACAGTTTCCGCCAGTGCGGCGATTACTGGCTGGACAACCGCCATGTGTACTTCGAGTACGAAACATCGCTGAAAGCGCTGGCAGAAGCCGACTGCGCCACCTTCCGCAGTCTGGGCGGTGTCTACGGCGCCGATGACAACGGCGCCTGGTACGGCGGCCGGCGCATGAAGCAGTGCCTGCGGGGTGACCGGCTGCAGCTTTCAGCGCTTGACCCGCTGTTCGCACTGGACGACACCCATGTCTACTGCGATGGAAAGCCGCTGCCCGGCGTGGATCGCGCATGCTGGCGACTGCTGAACGATGGGTTCTCCCGCGACGACAGCCGTATCTACTACCTGGAACGGAAACTGCCGCGCGTGGATGCGGCATCGTGGCGGCCACTGCAGGGCAGCTGGTCACGGGACCACAAGCACCTGTTCCATATGTTCATGATCGAGACCGATCCGACGCTGCGTGCGCAGCATGGTTTCAGGGATGACGAGGGATGACGCTGCGGGCGGTTACCGCGACACCTTGATCTGGGTCAGGCGTCCCCCGGAAGCCCTGGCGTGCGGTACGCGGAACATGGCACCCGGTTGCACGAGTTCGGTCTGCTGCATCATCTTCGGCCACCACTCCAGAAGCCGCGCTGCGCGCTCGTAGTGGTTGAACGTGCTCCATCCCTTGGCCAGCACGAACACGGTCAGACCGAGGCGTGCGATGGCCTCGCGTTCTGCAGGCTTGCGATGGTGATGATCCTGGGTGACGTGTACGCGGATGCCACGCTGGGTGGCCGCGTCGAAGAGCTCCAGGTCGGTCGTGCCAGGTTTCACGAACTGCCTTACGTGGAAGACTTCATGTTCGTCCGCACCTGCAATGGCGTCGATGGCCCGGGCCAGCGCGGGCGGAAGATTCTCATCGATCTGCGCCTTCAAGGCGCGGCTCGATTCTCGAACTGCAGTGCTTTCTTCACTGCAGCCAGAGGCAGGTCATACAGTCGTGCCACGCGACGCTCATCGCCACCTTCGGCCTGCATTGCCTCGACAATGGCGACGGTGGGAACGCCCGATTCGGAAAGGATGGGCTGACCAAAACTGCGCTGGGGATCAAACACCACCGCGCGGGAGCCCTTCAGTGGGAACCATCGTTCGGCACGATCATCGACGCCCAGCTCAATGCCGTCACGCAGTGACGGTGCGATGACCCTGCGCATCACGTCCTGGCGCTTCACCACGTCCACCAGTGCGGCATCGCCGCTGTCGCCCACCAGTTCCATGAAAATGCGGCGCCCGTCGGTCTTGAAGCTGGTGCTGGTGAAGGGGTACTCCTTACCGAGCCGCTCGTTCAGCTCGACAATGGTTCGCCGCACCAGGTTGAGTGGCACGCCACAGGCGACGAACGTGCGGACGAAGCGCAGTTCGATCAGATCGCGGAAGCCAATGCCGTCGATCTCTGAATCGGCCCATTGCGACTTCCACAGGGGAGGGTGGACCTCAGGATTTCCGTGCTTCCGGCCCTGGTAGCCCTTCAGCCACCGGCGCAGCTCCGACGAGCTGCCGCCAATGAAGCGCGCGGCATCGGCGTAGGAATAGAGGCCGACGCCGAGGCTTTCCTGTGCTGGCAAGGCGATACCCATGGCAGCGAGTCTACTCAATGCGAAGGGAGCAGGAGTGCAGAGCCACATTCTGCGCCCTGCCGGACGCATGAACTGAGACGGGAGACATGCGGAGGACGAATCTGCCCGCTGCTTGGCAGGCCGTAGCCGACACGAAGATGGCGCGCCCGGAGGGATTCGAACCCCCGACCAATGGCTTCGGAAGCCACTACTCTATCCGGCTGAGCTACGGGCGCGTTGTAGAACCGCCACACCGTCGGCCAGTGCCGGGGCGGGCATCGCAGCGCCATGAAGACGGTGCGGGAGGGGCATTCTATCCAGTTTCGCCGCACAAATCTCCCCCCGGCTGCAAAGTCGGCCGCAGGGCACAGGAGTATCCTAGTGCGATGGCTGATACCCCCCTTTCCGCGCCGCATCCGGCGCCGACGCCGCGCTGGCGTCATTACTGGTCCCTGATGCGCGCTGATCGCCCGATCGGCACGCTGCTGCTGCTGTGGCCCACCTGGTGGGCGTTGTGGCTGGCCGCTGGTGGCCTGCCGCCGCTGTGGACCCTGTTCGTGTTCACCGCCGGCGTGTGGCTGACCCGCTCGGCCGGGTGTGTCATCAACGACTACGCCGACCGCTGGCTCGACCCGCACGTGGAACGCACCAAAGCCCGTCCGCTGGCCACCGGGGCGATCAGCGGCCGCGCGGCGCTGGTGCTGTTCGCGGTGCTGATGCTGGTGGCGTTCGCGCTGGTACTGACCCTGAACGGCCTGACCATCGGCCTGAGCTTCATCGGCGTGTTCCTGGCCGCCAGCTACCCCTACCTGAAGCGCTACACCCATTTGCCGCAGGTGTACCTGGGCATGTCTTTCGGCTGGGGCATCCCCATGGCGTTTGCCGCCGTGCAGGGCGAAGTGCCCACGCTGGCGTGGCTGCTGTACGCGGGCAACATCCTGTGGTCCACCGCCTACGACACCTGGTACGCCATGGTCGACCGCGAGGACGACCTGAAAATGGGCTCGCATTCCACCGCGATTCTGTTCGGTGAACTGGACCTGGTCATCCAGGGCGTGCTGTACGCGCTGTTCCTGGCCACGATGGCGCTGGTGGGCGTGCGCGGCGGGCTGGGCGGGTACTACCTGGCGGGCGTGGCGGTGGCCGCGGTGCTGGTGGCGTATGAATTCTGGATCTGCCGCAACCGCGAACGCGGGCCGTGTTTCAAGGCCTTCCTGCACAACAACTGGGTGGGCGCGGCCTTGTTTGCGGGTATCGCCGCCGATCTGGCGCTGCGCTGATGGCGCCCGCCGGGCGTGGCCCGGCGCTACCGGTGTGGGTTTGCGCGGATGGCGCCCTGCGCCGGCTTTCGTAGAGTCGAGCTTGCTCGACTGCTCTTCGCGGCCAACCCAGGGCAGTCGAGCAAGCTCGACTCTACGACCAATAGGTGGCTGACAGCCCGCACCCCACCGCCCAGAATCAGGCCATCGAACCTGGGAGGGTAGGCGATGGCCTCGACGGCAGCAGTACAGGACGGCTGGATGGCGCGCGCAGCGCTGCGCTCGGCCGCCTGGGCGGAAAAGTGGTTCCCCGATGCGTACGTGTTCGCGGTGCTGGGCGTAGTCATCGTCGCGCTGGCGGCACTGGGCTTCGGCTCGACCCCGCAGGCCACCGCCAGCGCCTTCGGCGATGGCTTCTGGAGCCTGATCCCCTTCACCATGCAGATGGCCTTCGTGGTCATCGGCGGCTATGCGGTGGCCACTGCCCCGGTCGTCGCCCGCTTCATCGATTTCCTGGCCCGGGTGCCGCGCACCGGCCGTGGTGCGGTGGTGTACGTGGGCCTGGTCAGCATGCTGGCCTCGCTGCTCAGCTGGGGCTTCTCGCTGGTGTTCGGCGGCCTGCTGGTGCGTGCGCTGGCCCGCCGCAGCGAACTGCGCATGGATTACCGCGCCGCAGGTGCGTCGGCCTACCTGGGCCTGGGCGCGGTGTGGGCGATGGGCCTCAGCTCGTCGGCGGCGCAGCTGCAGGCCAACCCGGCCAGCATGCCGCCGGGGCTGGTGGAAATCACCGGCGTGCTGCCGTTCACCGAAACCATCTTCCTGTGGCAGTCGATCGCGCTGACGGCGGTGCTCATCCTGGTTTCGCTGCTGATCGCCTGGCTGACCGCACCGGCTGCCGGCAGTGCACGTACCGCCGAAGATTTCCCCGGCGCCGCGCAGGCCGAGCCGGAACCGCCGCAGCAGCGCACGCGCCCCGGTGAATGGCTGGAGTACAGCCCGCTGCTGACCGTGCTGCTTTCGCTGCTGGCCTTCGGCTGGCTGTTCAACGAATTCGCCAGCAAGCCGGTGGTCACCGCCATCGCCAACCTCAACACCTACAACTTCCTGTTCATTTCGCTGGGCCTGCTGCTGCACTGGCGGCCGCGCAGCTTCCTCAACGCGGTGGCCAAGGCGGTGCCCAGCACCACCGGCGTGCTGATCCAGTTCCCGCTGTACGGCGGCATCGCGATGATCCTCACCCATGCCGCCGGCGGTGATGGGCAGACGCTGGCGCATCGCCTGTCCAGCCTGTTCGTGCACGTGGCCAGCACCGATACCTTCGCCCTGGTGATGGGCGTGTACTCGGCCGTGCTGGGCTTCTTCGTGCCCTCCGGTGGCGGCAAGTGGATCATCGAGGCGCCGTATGTCATGCAGGCCGCCAATGAGTTGAAGGCGCACCTGGGCTGGGCGGTGCAGGTCTACAACGCGGCCGAAGCGCTGCCGAACCTGATCAACCCGTTCTGGATGCTGCCGCTGCTGGGCGTGCTGGGGCTGAAGGCGCGCGATATTGTGGGCTTCACCTTCATCCAGCTGCTGGTGCACATCCCGCTGGTGCTGGGCCTGCTGTGGGTGCTGGGCATGACCCTGACCTACGTGCCGCCAGTGATGCCGTAGCGCGCCTGGGGTCAGATCCCTGCCGCAGGCGGGGCTCTGACCCCAACAACCCTCCGTAGAGTCGAGCCTGCTCGACTGCTTTGCGATCCTGCCCTTCTAGAGTCGAGCTTGCTCGACTGCTTTGCGCGACCAAGCCACAGCAGTCGAGCAAGCTCGACTCTACGACCGCGCGGCTGCGCCAGAGCAGTCGAGCAAGCTTGTATGTTCCCGCCGGCTCCTACGAGGTATGTAGGAGCCAGGGTGGAGGGACCGTC